>DATAKR010000167.1:0-5905 GCA_036261495.1 Acidimicrobiales bacterium
TTCCTGATCGGCGTGTCGCTGGGTGCGCTCGGCGGCGGCGGATCGATCCTCGCCGTGCCGGCACTCGTCTACGTCGCGGGTGAGGGCGCGAAGGCGGCGACCACGGTGTCGCTCGTCGTCGTCGGCACCACCGCGCTCGCCGGGATGGTCGGGCACTGGCGGGCCGGGCGCGTCCGCCCGGTCGCCGGACTGATGCTGGCCGGGACCGGCATCGCCGGCTCGATCTTCGGATCGAAGCTCAACGCGTCGGTCGATCCCGATGTGCTCCTGCTCGGGTTCTCTGGCCTCATGCTCCTCGCGGCGTGGCGGATGCAGCGCGAGTCCCGACGGGTCCGCACCGACTCGAGCGCCGGTGGAGACGCCGGCGAGGTCCAAGACGACGACGGCGGTGGGGCGGTGGCGGTGGCGGTGCGGCCGCGGGTCGACACCGCCCTCGTGGCGCGGGTGGTGGTCGCGGGCACGGTGGTCGGCTTCCTCACCGGGTTCTTCGGCGTCGGCGGCGGGTTCGTGATCGTGCCGGCCCTCGTGCTCGCGCTCGGCTTCGAGATGCCGGTCGCCGTCGGCACGTCGCTGCTCGTCATCGCCGCCAACTCCGCCATCGCCCTGTGGACCCGCGTCGCCACGGTCGGGGTGGAGTGGCACGTCGCCATCCCCTTCACCATCGCCGGTCTCCTGGGCGCCTCCTTTGGCGCCAAGCTGGCTGGCCGGGTCGACGGCCGCGCCCTGGCCCGGGCCTTCGCGATCCTGCTCGTGGTGCTGGCCGCCTACACGGCGACGCGGTCGCTCCTCGCGCTCACCTGAGCGCGCCGGTCAGTCGCCTCGGAGGGCGTCGACGAGCTGCTGGCCGAGCTCGGGGTACTTGGCCATCAGCGTCGTGTAGATCACCTGCTGCTCCTCGAGGAGGTCGAGCTCGGGTGCGAGCGTTCGGGCCGCGCCCTCGAGGTAGAGCATCTGCTTCGAAAGCAGCACCAGCTCCCGCGGGATCCGGACCTTGTAGCGCACCATCGAGCGGATCATCGTGTTCATGAGCTCGCCGAGCGCCGCCGACATGACGCCGTCCTTCACGAACGGCTCGTAGAGCTGCTGGAGCTCAGCGGCCATGTCCTCGATGTCGACCTGCGGTGGGACCGATCCGAACGCCCGCAACGCCCGCACCATGCCTTCGTAGTCGTTCGTGGCCACCGCGATCAGGTACTGGGCGAGCCTCGTGCGCACCGATTCGGTGAGCCGGCCGACGATGCCGAAGTCGAAGAGCACGAAGGTGCCGTCGTCGAGCACGACGATGTTGCCCGCGTGGAGGTCGCCATGGAAGAAGCCGTGGAGCAGCACGCCCTCCACGACCGTCTGCACGCCCATCCGGAGCAGGCGAGCGGTGTCGATCCCGGCGGCCTTCATGGCCTCGACGTCGTGGAAGCGGATGCCGTCGATGCGCTCCATCGTGAGCACGCGCTTGTTGACCAGGTCGAGGTGGACCTTCGGGACGCGGGCGTCGGTGATGCCCGACCGCTCGAGGATCCCCCGCATCCGTTCCATGTTGTCGGCCTCGAGGCGGTAGTCCATCTCCTCCTCGAGGGTGCGGGCGAAGTCGTCGACGACGGCGCGCGGGGACGCGATGGCGGTGTGCGGGATGCGCTCCAGGATCGCCGCCATCATCCGCATGGCGCGCACGTCGTCGCGCACCTGCGCCTCGAGTCGAGGGCGCTGCACCTTGACGACCACACGCGAGCCGTCCTTCAGCACCGCACCGTGGACCTGGCCGATCGACGCCGCCGCGATCGGTTCGTCGTCGAACTCCTTGAACACTCTGCTGATCGGCGTCGCCAGCTCGTCGCGGACGATCTTGCGGGCCTCGATGCCGGGGAACGGCGGCACCTGGTCGCGAAGCACACCGAACTCGTCGGACCACTCGGGAGGGAACAGCCCCGGGCTCGAGGCGATCAGCTGGCCGAGCTTGACGTAGGTGGGGCCGAGGGCCGTGAGCGCAACCCGGATCCGGCGCGGCAGCGGGTCGGTGCGCTGGACCAGGAGCGCCCGGCCGAACACGGTGCCCACGCGGACGGCGCGACGGGCGAGGGGCACGGCGGCACACTACCCATCGCCGGGCCACCGCTCGGGTCGGTCGGAGGCCGGGCGCGCAACTGGAGGCACCTCGCGCCGGCGGGTGCGCGGAGTGCCTCCAGTGCGAGCAGGCGCCGGCGGTGACGCCGGCGGGCGGTCAGCTGGTGGACGACGCGGCGATCTTCTCGCGGACCTCGTCCATGTCGAGCGCGCGGATCTGGGAGATCAGGTCGTCGAGCACATGACCGGGTAGGGCGCCGGGCTGCGAGAACACGAGGATGTCGTCACGGAACGCCATCAGCGTCGGGATCGACATGATCCGGAACGCGCCGGCGAGGTCCTGCTCGGCCTCGGTGTCGACTTTGGCGAACACGATGTCGGGATTCGCCTCGGATGCCTTCTCGAAGACCGGAGCGAACATCTTGCACGGGCCGCACCACTCCGCCCAGAAGTCGATCAGGACGATGCCGTTGTCCCGGATCGTCTGCTCGAAGGTGTCCTTGGTCAGTGCGACGGTTGCCATCGGGTCTTCCTCCCTGTCACGAGCTCCAACGCTGATACCCCCAAGGGTATTCCGGGCGCGGCATCAACCTCGTTCGCGCCGGCTGTCGTCGTCCGTTCCCTCCTCAACCACGCCGTCCGGGGCCTCCTTCCACGCCTCGTGGTCGCGCGGCTCGGTGGTCTCCGCCGGCGCAGTGGCGAAGGCGTCGTACTCCTCTTTGGTGAGCTTGTCGGGCATGGGTTCCCCCGTACCCGGTGATCGGTGTGTGCCACGCCTCGCCGCCTTCCGCTGGACGCGACGCGCGGACACCCGCGATGCTCCCGCGATGGGTGAGGACCGCATCGAGGACGCCCTCGCGCGCCTGACGCTCGAGCAGAAGGTGTCACTGCTCGCCGGCGAGGACATGTGGCACACGCCGGCGGTGCCGACGGCGGGCGTCCCGAGGATCAAGATGACCGACGGCCCGGCTGGCGCGCGCGGCCGGTCGGCGATCGGAGGGCCACCCTCGGCGAACGTCCCGTGTGGCACGGCGCTGGCCGCGACCTGGGATGTCGACGTGGTGCGCCACGTCGGTGAGATCCTGGGCGACGAAGCCCGGGCCAAGGGCGCCCACATCCTCCTCGCGCCCACGGTCAACATCCACCGCACGCCGCTCGGCGGACGCGATTTCGAGTGCATGTCGGAGGACCCGTTCCTCACGGCGCGGCTCGCGGTGGCCTACGTCGAAGGCGTGCAGGGTCGCGGCGTGGCCACCTGCGTGAAGCACTTCGTGGGCAACGACTCGGAGTTCGAGAGGTTCACGATCAGCTCGGAGATCCCCGAGCGCGCCCTGCGAGAGATCTACCTGCGGCCGTTCCGCGCCGCGATCGTCGACGCGGGAAGCCGAGCCATCATGTCGGCGTACAACCGGCTCCACGGGCGCTGGTGCAGCGAGAACGCGGCGCTGCTCACCACGATCTTGCGCGAGGAGTGGGGGTTCGACGGACTCGTCGTGTCGGACTGGTGGGGCACGCACTCGACGGCCGACGCTGCCAACGCGGGGCTCGACGTCGAGATGCCCGGGCCGACGCGGCATCGGGGCCCGGCGCTCGTCGAGGCGGTGCGGGCCGGCGACGTCGCCGAGACGGCGGTCGACGACATGGTGCGCCACCTGCTCGGCCTGGCCGCCTGGTCGGGTGGGCTCGACGAGGACGAACCCCGCGCCGAGCAGCCCGAGCGCAGCGCCGACTCCCCGGAGCGGCGCCGCGACCTGCGGACGGCCGCCGCCGCGTCGTTCGTGCTGCTCCGCAACGAAGACCCGGCCGGCGGTGGAAGTGCGGGCGGGGCGGCGGTGCTGCCCTTCCGGCGCGGGGAGCTGCGCACGGTGGCGGTGATCGGGCCCAACGCGGCCGTCGCCCGGACGCTGGGCGGGGGAAGCGCGAGCGTCACCCCGCCCTACGCGGTGTCGCCGCTCGAGGGGCTGCGATCCGCGCTGGGCGATGCAGTCGCCGTCCGCTACGAGCCCGGTTGCTCCATCGCTCGGTCCACGCCGCGGATCGAGCCGTCGCAGCTCCGGCGGGCCGACGGCGGCGAGGGCGTCGACATCGCCTTCGTCGACGGCGCGGACCCCGGCGGAGCGGTCGTCGCCACGCAGCAGACCCGCCAGCTCGGGATGGCGTGGACCGGCCGGCCCGTGCCGGAGGTCGGCGACGAGTGGTCGGCGATCGTGACCTCGACGTTCACGGCGGCGTGGGCCGGGACCCACACCTTCGAGACGCGGACGAACGGACGGACGCGGACCTGGATCGGCGACCGGGCGGCGGCCGACCTCACCGACGACGAGGCGTTCGCAGAGCGCGGATCGGCGAGAGCCCGCCTCGACCTCGAGCTCGCCGAAGGGGAGTCCGTCGAGATCCGGATCGAGTTCGCGCCGCGCGACGCCCGCTCGGGGCTCGAGCTGCGGTGCGCGCCGCCGCGGCCCGACGACCTGCTCGAGCGGGCCGTCGACGCCGCGGCGGAGGCGGACGTCGCCGTCGTCGTGGTCGGCATGGACGACGAGTGGGAGACCGAGGGTCGCGACCGGACGACGCTCGCGCTGCCGGGCCTCCAGGACGAGCTCGTGAGGCGCGTCGTCGCGGCCAACCCGCGGACGGTCGTCGTCGTCAACACGGGCTCTCCGGTGTCGATGCCGTGGGCGGGCGACGTTCCCGCGATCCTGCAGATCTGGTACCCGGGACAGGAGCTCGGGAACGCGCTCGCCGACGTGCTGCTCGGCGATGCCGACGCCGGCGGCCGCCTGCCGACGACGTTCCCGGTGCGCCTGCGGGACACGCCGGCGTTCGGCAACTACCCCGGCGAGTTCGGCGAGGTCCGCTACGGCGAGGGGCTCCTCGTCGGGTACCGGTGGTACGACACTCGCGACATCGAGCCGTTGTTCCCGTTCGGCCACGGGCTGTCGTACGCGTCGTTCGAGTACGGCGCCGTCACCGTGCCGGCGTCGGTCGATGCCACCGGCTGGCGGTCGGGTGCGGCGTCGCCTTCGGTGACGGTCCGCGTCGAGGTCACGAACACGTCGGACCGTGCCGGCAGCGAGGTCGTGCAGGTCTACGTGCGGGACGTCGAGTCGACCGTCGCTCGACCCGAGAAGGAGCTGAAGGGCTTCGCCAAGGCGACGTTCGAGCCGGGCGAGACCCGCACGGTCGAGGTGGCGCTCGACGACCTCGCGTTCGCGTTCTGGGACCCGTCGGCCCACGCGTGGCGCGTCGAGCCCGGCGAGTTCGAGGTCCTCGTCGGCCACTCGAGCCGCGACATCCGCTGCCGCGCCCCGCTGACGGTGACCGGCGCCTGAGACGCCGCCGCGGGGCCGCGCCTACCCCTCGGGCGCGGCCGCCAGGAACGCGTCGACCTCGCGCCGCGTCCGGCACCGGACGACGCGCGCCGCGAGCGGACGCCGCCGCAGCTCCTCGTCGATCCGTCTGGAGTAGTCGGGCCACCGGTTCCACAGCCGCCACAGGTTCCGGGGCGAGAGGTTGCCCGGCGTCTCGCGGTTGCCGCCCCACAGGACCTGCCGCCCCGTGAGCCGCCTGAACGCGCGGGTGGTCGCGCGACGGACCCCGACGCGTCGGTCGACGTCGAGCCAGAGCAGGAGATCGGCGGCCGGCCACACCAACGCCGCGACCTCGTCGACGTAGTTGCCGTCGATGACCCACCGGTCGGCGACCGCGAGCCGCGCCGACAGCCGCCGCCGGAGCTCGGGGCCGTCGACGTGGCGCCATCCGGCCTCCCACCAGAGCGAGTCGAGCTCGATGTGCTCGAGACCGTGCGCGGCGGCGAGCGCACGCGCGACGGTCGTCTTCCCTGACCCCG
>DATAKR010000097.1:0-7972 GCA_036261495.1 Acidimicrobiales bacterium
ACCGCCTCAGCAACGCCACCCCTTCGGGCCCTGCGTGCGCTCGTAACGCTACGGACGGGCCCGATTGCGGGCTAGGACCAAACGGCAAATGACCCGAAAGGTCTAGTCAGGGCCGCCGGGGCGCGCCGCGGTCAGCCCATCCGAGACGCCGTCGACGTCCCGAAACGCCGCGCCGTCAAGGCCTTGATGCCCTGCGGGAACGACCCGCGCTGGGCCGAATGCGCGTCGACCAGCTCGAGCTGCGCGGTCCCGTCGCCGGCGAAGGCCGCCACGCACCGCTCGGGCTCGGCGTTCGCCAGAGCGAGGATCGCGCCTGGGCATCCGAGGATCCCCGCGTAGGCCACGAGCGCGCTCGACCCGGGGTACACCGGGCGGTCCCACGAGGTCAGCTCGGTGAGGAGCCGGTCGGGGTCACCGCTCGAGTCCTTCAGGCCCACCACCGGGAGGTCGTCGAGCACGTCGAGCGGCACCCCCGGCGCGGAGACGCCCGGGTAGTGGTACGCGAGCAGTGCGAGGTCGGGGACCTCCTTCGCCACCGTGTCGTAGTACGGACGCGGGTCGGAGGCCGAGGGCGGTGACAGCACGAGCGCGGCGGCGGCGCCGGCGTCCCTCGCGCCTCGGGTGAGCGCCACCGCCTGGCGGGCCGACGGCGCACCGGTGCCGGCGAGGACCGGCACCCGGTCGCCGACCTCGGCGACGACGGCGGTGAGAAGCGCCGCCCGCTCGGGTGCGGTCAAGGCCGCGGCCTCACCCGTGGAGCCGGCGACGAGGATGGCCGAGAGGCCGGCGTCGACCAGCCGGCCGGCGAGCGCCGCCGTCGCCCCGACATCGACCTCGAGGTCGTCGGTGAAGAGCGTGACCAGGGCGGCGGCGACGCCGGTGAAGGGGGGGTTCGTCACACCTCCACTTCACCACGCCGGGCGGTGCTCAGCCGAGGAGCTTCTTCATCTCCGTCTGCAGCTCGGCGACCGTCCACCGATCGTTCTTCTCGATGCCCTCCGTCATCGTCCAGCCCTGGAACAGCTTCACCTGGCCACCCTGCACGAAGAACACCTTGCCGTTCGCGGGGCAGTCCTCGGTGGCGAGCCACGCCACGAGCGGCGAGATGTTCGCCGGGTTCCACACGTCGAACTTGCTCGCATCCTCGGGTGCCCGGACGATGTCGCCCAGGCCGGGCGTGGCCTCGGTCATCCGGGTGCGGGCGGCCGGCGCGATCGCGTTGCACCGGACGCCGTAGCGCTGCAGCTCCTGGGCGAGGATCACCGTGAACGCGGCGATGCCCGCCTTCGCAGCGCCGTAGTTGGCCTGGCCCGGGTTGCCGAGCAGCCCCGACGTCGACGACGTGTTGATGATGCTGCCCTTCACCGTCTTGCCGGCCTTCGACTGCTCCCGCCAGTACGCGGCCGCCCAGCGGCTCGGCACGAAGTGACCCTTCAGGTGCACGTGGATGACGGCGTCCCACTCCTCCTCGGTCATGTTCACCAGCACGCGGTCACGCAGGATGCCGGCGTTGTTCACGAGCACGTGGAGGTCGCCGAACGCCTCGACCGCGGCGTTGACGAGGCGCTGGCCGCCCTCCCAGTCGGCGATGTTGTCGGTGTTGGCGACAGCCTCGCCGCCCATCTCCTTGATCTCGTCGACCACCTGCTGCGCCGGCGTGCGGTCGTCGCCCGAGCCGTCGATCGCGCCGCCGAGGTCGTTGACCACGACCTTGGCGCCCTCAGACGCGAACAGCAGCGCGTGCTCGCGGCCGATGCCGCGGCCGGCGCCAGTGATGACGGCGACACGTCCGTCGAGAGCACCCATGGGTGAGACCTCCGATGTGGGATGTTTCGATCGGGATCGAGGCTTGCAGGTGCTTCAGCAGAGGGTCAACTCTTCATGGCCTCGCTCTGCGGAGAGGCCCTTCGGGCGCCTGCTTGCCGCTCGGCTGGCGCCTGCTCGCTGGCGCTCCCGACGGCGCCATCTCATGGCCTCGCTCTGCGGAGAGGCCCTTCGGGCGCGTGCTTGCCGCTCGGCTGGCGCCTGCTCGCTGGCGCTCCCGACGGCGCCGGCTCATGGCCTCGCTCTGCGCGGAGCCTGCGGCGACGGTCTCACACTCGGAAGAGGCGGGTCGCGAGGGCGTCGAGGGTGCGGACGCCGCCGAGCCCGGGGTCGAGCGCCGCCGGCACCTCGAACATGTCGAAGTCGTGGAGGAGCGCGAAGGCGAGAAGCTCGCGGGGATCGAACGTCGCGCCGTAGGCCTCCAGCAGCGCCGCGAGCAACGGCCGATAGCCGCGGAACACGCTGCACTGGATGGCCGGCAGGTCGTAGCGGCGGTCGCCGGCGGACGCGTCGGTGAAGTCGATGACGCCGAGCAGCGCGCCGGTGGCGGGGTCGACGAACACGTGGTCGGCGTGGAGATCGCCGTGCACGAACACCGGCGGGGCGCTCTCGTCGATGAGCTCGCGCACCGAGGGCAGCCAGGCGTCGACCTGGGCGGCGAGGATCGGGGGCAGGTGGTTCCACCGGAAGTGGTCGGACGGTGCGTCGCGGCGGCGCCGGGCGAGGAGCGACTCGAAGCGGTCCCAGGACGACGTCAGCGCGATGCGCCCGCGCAGGGGCAGATCGTGGAGGCGGCGCAGGAACACCCCGAGCTCGCCGGCCGTGCGCACGCGCGCCGCACGGGTCATCTTCGACGCGACCTGCCCCCACGGTACGCCGGCGACCACGGTCGTCACGAGGAAGGGCCACGGCCACCGCCGGCCCGACGCCAGCTCGCCGGTCGCGACGACGCTCGGGACGGGAAGCCCGGCGTCGGCCAGCGACGCGTACGCCTCCGTCTCGACGAGATGGCTCTCGGGCCCGGCGTACCGGTCGCCGTAGATCTTGACGACGAGGCCCGTGTCGGTGACATAGGTGGGATACGTGCCGACCAGCCCGGACCGGACCGACGCCGGCCGGGGAAGCCCGGCGATCGAGAGCGCCTCGAACACGAGCGCCTCCCACCACCCGGGTGTCGTCAGGGCCCGCTCGTACTCCTCGTCGGTGTCGAACACCGGGACGTCGGTCATGGAGCGAGCGACGTCAGCGGGTGTAGATGTCGACGCTGGAACCCTTCTTCACCTGCGTTCCCGCCGGCGGGTTCGTGTCGAACACCCTCTTGTTGGGCGGACCGAAGCGGTCGCCCAGCTGGAGGCCGGCCGCCTGCAGCTTCGACCCGGCGTCCGCCTCGGACAGCCCGCGCAGATCGGGAACGGCCACCATCTCGGGGCCCTTCGAGACGACGACGGTGATCGAGGAGCCCGGCTGGATCTCCTCGCCGGGCTGGGGCGTGGTGCTGATCACCTTGCCGGCGTCGACCTTGTCGCTGAAGGCATCCTGGCGGGTGACGTTGAAGCCAAGGTCCTGCAGCAGCTTCTGGTACTGGTCGTAGACCTTGTCGAGGAAGCTCGGAACCGGCTTGGGCTGCTTCCCCTTCGAGAGCGTGACGGTGATCGTGGCACCCTTCGGCTGGAGGCCGTCCTTGGGCGACCAGTCGATCACCGTGCCGGCCGGCACCGTGTCGGAGTAGTCGTCCTTGGCCGACCACACGAAGCCGGCGCCCTCGACCGCGGCCTGGGCGTCGATCGTCGTCTTACCCGTGAGGTCGGGCACCGCACGGGGCGCCGCGCCCTTCGACAGCTGCACGCGGACCTGCTGTCCCTCGCGCAGCTTCTCGCCGGCGTTGGGCGACTGGTTGACGATCACCCCGGCAGGGACGTCCTCGACGTACTTCTCGCTCACCACCTTGATCGTGAAGTGGTCGGCGGCGACGGCGCCACGCGCCTGGTCGAGCGGCAGGTTGGTGACCTCGGGAACCGGATGCTGGGGCTTGAGCACACCGGTGCGAGCGAAGGCCACGCCGATGCCGGCGGCGGCGAGCAGCACCACGAGGAGGATGGCCGCGACGCGACCCTTGCTACGGCCCCGGCGGGGCTCGTCGACGACCCGGACGTGGTCCGGCGGCTCACCGGCCTCCGCGTCGGCGTCGTGGTCGAAGATCGACCGGCGAGGTGCCGGGTCGGGGAGCAGCGGCACCGCCACGGTGGCATCGCCGTTCCGTCCGGGTGCCTCGCCGCCACCTGGGGCGCTCGACGACGACGCCGGCAGCAGCGTGATGTCGTCGGGATGCACCTCGCTGGTGGCCTCGGGCGACGCCACCAGCGGGAGCGGCGTCGGCCGCGGGAGCGAACCCGCCACCGCGTCGAGCCGGCGGGCCAGCTCGCCGGCGTCGATCCGCTCGGCGGGATCGGGCACGCCCGCGGCCTCGAGCACCGGGGCCAGTGGACCGAGCTCGGCGGGCACCTGGAGCGGCCGGTCGACGCGCGCCATCAGCGTGGCGATCGTCGTGTCGGCGGCGAACGGCACCCGCCCCGTGACGGCTTCGACGAGGGTCAGGGCGAGCGAGTACACGTCGGCCCGCCCGTCGACGGACGCGCCCTGGGCCTGCTCGGGCGCGGCGTAGCGGGCCGTGCCGAGCACGGCGCCGGCGGGCTCGGTCCAGGCCGCCTCGGCCAGGGCCCGGGCCAGGCCGAAGTCGGCGATCGCCAGCCGACCTTCCTCGTCGAACAGCAGGTTGGCGGGCTTGACGTCGCGGTGGACGAGCCCGCGCCGGTGGGCGTAGTCGAGGCCGCGGGCCGCTTCCAGGCCGACGAGGAGCGCCTGCGACGGCGTGAGGCGAGAGCCGGCGTCGAGGAGGTCGCGGAGGCTGCCGCCGCCGAGCAGCTCGAGCACGAGGTACGGACCGTCCTCGTCCTCACCCCAGTCGAACACCTGCATCACGTTGGGGTGGCGAAGGCTGGCCGCCTGCTGCGCCTCCGCGCGAAAGCGCCGCAGGAACGACTCGTCCTCGGCGAGCGCTGGATGGAGCACCTTCACCGCAACCCGACGCCGCAGCGTCACGTCCTCGGCCACGTACACGTGCGCCGAGGCACCCGTGCCGATCGGCGCGAGGAGGCGGTAGCGCCCTCCGAGCACCCGCCCGATCTGGTCGGCGATGCGCGGCGTGGCCACCCGACGAGCGTACCGGCTACCCCTGCGGCCTCCGGGGACGGCCCGGTCCCGTGGCCCGCCAGGGTGCCGGCGGTGAGTGCCTACGCCCGACGACTACCGGTTCGGGGACGCCGGCCGCGACAATGTTCCCCGTGCGTGACACGCTGCGCCGCGTGGTGGTCGTCGGCGTCCTCGCCGTCGCCGGGTTCGCCATGTACCTCGCGATGACGCGAGGCCGCGACGAGCGACCGCCGACGAGAAGTGGCGCGGTCACCCGTGTGTTCCCGCAGTCCGACGCCGTGGCGTTGCGCCAGGACGCCGTCGGTGCCGACCTCGCCTTCGGCTACACCGGCGAGCTCGCCATCGACGACCACCCGATCCCGCTCGACCAGCTCCAGCAGGTCGCGGCGGGCAACGGCCTCCGCATCTCGTTCACGCCGGGGAACGGCAAGGAGTTCGAGCGGCTCGACGCCGGCCGCCACTGTGCGACGGTCAGCTACACGACGACCACGCCAGGGACCTCGGCCGCGGGCAGCTCCTACACCTGGTGCTTCATCGCCTCCTGACCGGCTGATCGCCGGCGGGACCGGAATCGTCACCGGGATCTCCACCCTCGGGGATCCTCCTGAGCGAGACTGCCGGTGTGGCGACGCTCACGCTCCGGGGGATCCGGCAGCGCTTCGGCGATCGGGTCGTGCTCGACGACGTCGACCTCGAGGTGCCGCCGGGACGCATCGTCGGGCTCCTCGGCCCGAACGGCGCCGGCAAGACGACGTTGATGCGGATCGTCTTCGGGGTGCTGCAGCCCGACGGCGGGACCGTCTCGTGGGACGGTCGCGACGCGACGGACGCCGACCGGCGATCGTGGGGCTACATGCCCCAGGAGCGGGGCCTCTACCGCACGATGCGGGTGCTCGACCTGTTGACGTGGATCGCGCGCCTGCACGGCGTCGACCGGAAGGCGGGCGCGGCGCGCGCGTCGAGCCTCCTCGACGAGCTGGGGCTCGGTGACCGCGGCCACGACAAGGTGACGGACCTGTCGGGCGGGATGGCCCAGCGAGTCCAGCTCGCCGCCTCGATGGTCCACGACCCGCAGCTGCTCGTGCTCGACGAGCCGTTCGCCGGACTCGACCCGGTCGCCGTCGAGTTCCTCTCGAAGCTGATCCACTCGCACGTCCGCGACGGCCGCAACCTCCTTTTCTCGAGCCACCAGCTCGACCTCGTCGAGGACCTCTGCGAGACGATCACGCTCATCCACCACGGCCGCGTGGTGCTGGAGGGCGACGTCCGCCGGCTCAAGCGGGCGAGCGAGGAGCGGTACCTCCGCGTCGACGTCGACGTCGACCCCGCGTGGGTCGACAGCAGCGGCGCCGACGTGGCCGTACGGGACGCATCGGGATCGCGCCTGCGGCTCCGCCCGGGCACCGACCCCTTCGCCGTGCTCCAGGCCGTTCGCACCCACGCGGCGGTGTCCGACTTCGGCGTGGAGGCGCCCACCCTGTCGGAGCTGTTCCTCGCCGCGGCCGGCGAGCGGCCCGACGCCCCCGACGTCCCCGAGGCCGAGGCGGTGGCGGCAACGTGAGCGGCGAGCAGGTGGGCGCTCGGCGCATGAGCGGATGGGAGGCGACCGCGCTCGTCGCCCGGCGCGAGCTGCGCGAGGCCTTCCGGCGGCGATCGTTCTGGATCGTGGGCGCGGTGCTGTTCGTCGGGTCGACGGCGGCGATGGTGGTGCCCGCGCTGCTGCACCGCGGTCCGGGCGTCGACGACGTTGCGGTGGTCGGCGGCTCGCCGGCCCTCACCCGCACGCTCGTCGCCGCAACGGGTGCCGGCGGGGCCCGCATCCGCATCGTCGACGCGGGCGACACGAACGGCGCGCGCGTGGCGGTCGAGAAGGGCAAGGTCGACGTGGCGGTGATCGCCGGCGCCGCGGCCGCCGGCGCGTCCCCACCGGTCGTGTACGTGAAGGCCGGCAAGCACGAGCGCTTGGTCGCGCTCCTGCAACAGGGACTGGCGCGGGCGTCGGTCGAGTCCCGCCTCGCCGACCTCGGCGTCTCGCAGGCGGCGGCCGCCGGCGCGCTCGATGTCGCCCCGGCCCGCATCGATGGCGTCGATCCGAGTGCCGACAGCCGACGGGCGGTCGCGGGGATCGTCGCGACGGTGCTCTACATCCTCCTGCTGTCGCTGATGATCCAGGCCGCCAACGGCGTGGCCATCGAGAAGGCCAACCGGATCAGCGAGGTCCTCCTCGCGATCGTGAAGCCGGGTGCACTGCTGTTCGGGAAGGTCATCGGCGTCGGGATCATCGGAACCCTCACATTGGCTGCGGGCGTGGTGCCGATCGTCGTGAAGGTGGTCACCGGGGGCAGCCTCCCGCACGGCACCGCACCGGCCGTCGCCGGCGGTGCCGCCTGGTTCCTTCTCGGCGTGGCGCTCTACCTGATCGTGGCCGGATCACTCGGTGCCCTGGTCGAGCGCCAGGAGGAGGCGGGATCGGTCGTGTCGCCGTTGACGATGATCCTCATCGGGTCGTTCTTCGTCGCCCAGAGCAGCCCGGACGGATCGCTGGCACGGGTGTTGGCCTACGTGCCGCTCTCGTCGCCGGTGGTCATGCCCGCCCGCATCGCGGTCGGCTCGGCGTCGCCGGTCGAGATGGCCGTGTCGCTCGTGCTCGGCGTCGCCGGCGTGGTGCTCGCCGCCCGGATCGGATCGATCGTGTACCGGCGGGCGATCGTGCGCACCGGCCGGCGGCTGACGGTGGGCGAGGTGCTGCGCGCCGCGTCGTGATGCGGCGCGCCGCGGTCAGATGTCGCAGGCGTCGCCTTCGCAGACGCCGGCGCCGGGCTCGCCCACGACCTCGATCGGGTTCGCCTCCCGCCAGGCGCGCTCGAGCAGGTGCAGGAACACCTCCGGCGCCTGCGCGCCCGACACCGCGTAGCGGCGGTCGGCCACGAAGAACGGG
>DATAKR010000183.1:0-7380 GCA_036261495.1 Acidimicrobiales bacterium
CACGACGTAGACGGGGGTGCCCGCCGCGACCGTGTCGAAGAACCATGCCGAGGAGTTCATGGGGATGCGGACGCAGCCGTGCGACGCGGGAGTGGCCGGCACCGACGGCGCCCCGTGGATGGCGATGCCGCCGTTGAAGAACAGCGGGTTCCAGAGCTGGCCGAGGGGGCTGATGTGCAGTCCCTTGATCTTGCGCCCCACGCGGAACGAGCCGCCGGGCGTGACGGCCACGTCGCACACGCCCTGCACGCAGTAGCGCTGGCCGCTCCCGGTCGACACCGAGAGGATCCGGAGCAGGGCGCCGTCCTTGTAGAGGAACAGCACCTGGCGCTTGAGGTCGACCTCCACCCGCGTCGCCCCGCCGCCGGCGACAAGCGGCGGCGGGTCGCCGGCCGACTGGACGGCGGCGACGACATCCTCGGGCGCCTTCCCGGTGCGGGCCAGGCCGGTGACCTTCTCGAACGCCATCACGGCGTGGTAGGTCGCGCTGTCGTACACGCCGTCGACGGCGCCGACGTCGTAGTGGAGCGCGGCGAGCCGGGCCTCCAGCGCCTGCACCTCGGGACCCCTCGACCCTTGCGCGAGCACGGGCGGCGCCGGCTTCGCGGTGGTCGTGGGCGCCTCGGTGGTCGTGGTCGGGGGTTCGGTCGTGGTCGTCGACGGAGGCGGAGCCGACGTCGGTGAGGCCGACGCGAGCCGTGCGCCGCCCTTGCCGCTGCACGCCGCCGTGGCGACGAGCGCCAGCGCGAGCACCGCGGTCGGGAGTGTTCGGGAAGCAGTGGCGCGCACCGGCACGAATGGTCCTTGCGAGGGGGAAGCGGCACCAGTATGCGGAACCGGTCCGGTGCCGTCGAATCGCTATGGACCCGGCGGCGGGAACGGCGCGCGCTCGGCGATCAGGTTGCGGTACGGGATGGTGCGGGCCGGGCGGTTCACGCACAGGGCGCCGACCGTGCGCCCCTCCCGCCCGAACGCGGCCACGAAGCGGCGCTCGTCGACATCACCTTCGACGATCTTGACGTCGTCGCCGGGGCCGCTCGTGCCCACGAACTGCACCTTCATCTCGAACTGGTCGGACCAGAAGTAGGGGACGGGCGCGAACGGTCCGGCCGCGGCCGACCCGTGGATCAAGGCCCGGGCGGCGTGCTCCGCCTGCTCGGTGGCGTTGGTCCAGTGCTCGACGCGCATCAGCTCGCCGAACAGCTCGTTGGGCCACCGGGCCACGTCACCGCACGCCACCACGCCCTCGACACCAGCGACGGCGCAGGCGGCGTCGCACACGATCCCGTTGTCGACGGTGATGCCCGAGCCGGCGACCCAGCCGGCGTTCGGTGCGACGCCGATGCCGACGACGACGGCCTCGGCGTCGACCGACGTCCCGTCGGCCAGGGCCACCCTCTCGGCCCGGCCCTCGCCTTCGATGCCGGCGACGCCGACGCCCAGCCGGAGGTCGATGCCGGCGGCGCGCTGCACGGAGGCGAAGAACTCGCCCATCTCGTCGCCCAGGATGCGGACGAGCGGGAGTGGCAGCGCCTCGATGACGGTGACGTCGAGCCCGCGCCCGAGGCAGGTCGAGGCGACCTCGGAACCGATGAACCCGGACCCGATGACCGCGACCTTCGGCGAACGGTCGAGCGCGTCGCGGAGCCGGAGGCAGTCGTCGAGGGTGCGGAGCACGAACACGCCCGGCACGTCGTCGGTGCCCGGGAGGGTGCGGGGTGATGCGCCGGTGGCGATGACGAGCCCGTCGAAGCCGAGGGTCTCGCCGCTGTCGAGGACGACCTCGCGCCGGTCGAGGTCGAGCCCGGTGGCGGTCCGGCCGAGGCGGAGGTCGACCTCGCCGAGGGCGGGATCGACCCGGAGCGTCGCCCGCGCGACGTCCCACTTCCCCGCGAGCACCTGCTTCGAGAGCGGTGGCCGGTCGACGGGGGGCCACTGGGTCTCCCCGCCGACGATCGTCAGCGACCCTGCGAAGCCTTCGCGCCGCAGCGTCTCGGCGGCCCGAAGGCCGGCCAGGGACGCCCCGACGACGACGATCCGATCGTGGGGCAGTGCCTAGCCCTCGATCGTGATGGCCTGCGTGGGGCAGGACCGCGCCGCCTCCTCGAGCTTGCCCCGCATGGCCTCGTCGGGGTTCTCCTGGAGGATGTAGAGGTAGCCGTCGTCGCGCACTTCGAACACCTCGGGTGCGATCCCTTGGCACACGGCATTGCTCTGGCACACATCGAAGTCGACGACGACCTTCACGCGTTCCCCCTTCGGGCCTGACGAGTGTGCAGACCCTACAGAGGGATACGGATGCCCGTGGTGCCGCGGTTCAGGCGTCGGGCTGGGCTTCGTCGAGGCCCTGGGTGAGCGTGTTCCACGCCAGCGTGGCGCACTTGATCCGCACCGGGAACTTCACGACACCCTGCAGTGCTTCGAGGTCGCCCAGCTTCACCTCGGGCCCGCCGGTCACCTCGGCCGACTCCTCCGGGAGGGAGTCGCCCTCGGCGTCGCCGTCGAGGGAGCGCTCGTGGATCGACATCATCGCCTTGAACGCCCGCACGAGCGCCCGGGCCTCCTCGACGGTCTTCCCCTTCACCGCCGCCGACATCATCGACGCCGACGACTGGCTGATGGAGCAGCCCTGACCGCTGATCTTGACGTCGTCGACCACGCCGCCGCGCACGTCGAGGAACACCACGATCTCGTCGCCGCAGAGCGGGTTGAACCCCTCCACGCGGGTGGCCGGCGGCACCGGCAGCTCGCCGCGGTTCCGCGGGCTGCGGTAGTGGTCGAGGATGATCTCGCGGTAGAGGTCTTCGAGGCCGGGCAACGCGACTCCTAAGGGAGGAAGAACTTCGCAGCGTCGTCGAGCGCGTCGTTGAGGGCGTCGACGTCCGACTCGTCGTTGTACACGTAGAACGAGGCGCGCGCCGTCGCGCCGACCCCGAGGCACCGCATGAGGGGCTTGGCGCAGTGGTGGCCGGCGCGAACGCACACGCCCGACTCGTCGAGGACCTGGCTGATGTCGTGGGGATGGATCCCCTCGTACTCGAACGACACCAGGCCACCGCGCTGCGCGGGCTCCGACGGCCCGAAGATCGTGATGCGCTCGCCGTGGCGCTCCTTCAGCGCTCGCAGCGCGTATCCGGTGAGCTCGATCTCGTGCTGGCGGACCGCGTCCATGCCGAGCGAGTCGAGGAAGTCGAGCGCGACGCCGAGGCCGATGGCCTCGGCGATCGGCGGGGTGCCGGCTTCGAACTTCCAGGGGATCTCGTTGGGCGTGAAGCCGTCGAGGCGGACGTCGCGGATCATCTCGCCGCCGCCGAGGAACGGTGGCATGGCGTCGAGCAGCTCCTCGCGGGCCCACAGCACGCCGATGCCCGTGGGGCCGAGCGCCTTGTGGCCGGTGAACCCGTAGAAGTCGGCCCCGAGGGCCTGCACGTCGGTGACGAGGTGGGGCGAGTACTGCGCGCCGTCGACGAGGACGAGGGCGCCGGCGTCGTGGGCGATGTCGGCGATGCGCCGCACGGGGGGGAGCGTGCCGAGGACGTTCGACATGGCGGTGACGCCGACGAGCTTGACGCCGTCGACCAGGCGATCGAGATCGCTGAGGTCGAGCTGTCCGTCGTCGCCGAGGGGGATGAAGCGGACCTCGATGCCGAGCTGCTCCTTCAGCATCAGCCAGGGCACGATGTTGGCGTGGTGCTCGATCTGGGTGACGAGCACGGCGTCGCCCTCGCGCAGGTTGTCCCGCCCCCAGGCGTTCGACACCAGGTTCACGGCCTCGGTGACGTTCTTCGTGAACACGATCTCGCGCGCCGATCGTGCGCCGACGAACCGGGCGGTCTTCTCGCGAGCCGATTCGTACATGGCGGTGGCCTGCTCGGCGATGCCGTAGACGCCGCGGTGCACGTTGGCGTGGGTGGTCTCGTAGTACTCCGTCATCGCGTCGAGCACCGCCCGCGGCTTCTGGGACGACGCGGCGGAGTCGAGGTAGACGAGCCGGTGACCGTTGCGGGGCTCGTCGAAGATCGGGAACTGCTTCTTGACGGCCAGAGGGTCGAGTGTGCTCATGGGCGGCACCAGTCTTACCGCGGCGCCTGGTCGCGCCAGGCCTCGTACCCCTCGCGCTCGAGGCGCTCGGCCAGCTCGGGGCCGCCGGCCTCGACGATGCGGCCGTCGATGAGGATGTGGACCCGGTCGGGGGTGAGCGCCTGGAGGATGCGCTGGTAGTGGGTGATCAGGAGCACGGCCATCGCCGGGCGCTCCTTGCGGACCTCCTGCACGCCGCGGGCGACGATGCGGAGGGCGTCGATGTCGAGGCCGGAGTCGGTCTCGTCGAGGATCGCCAGCTCCGGCTCGAGCATGGCCATCTGGAGGATCTCGTTGCGCTTCTTCTCGCCGCCGGAGAAGCCCTCGTTGAGGTAGCGATCACCGAACGCGGGGTCCATCTCGAGGCGCTTCATCCACTCGAGGATGGCGACGCGGGTCTCGAGCACCGACATGTCGTCGATCCCCTTCCGGGCGCCCATGGCCTGGCGCAGGAACTGCACGACGGGCACGCCCGGTACCTCTTCCGGGTACTGGAAGGCGAGGAAGACGCCGGCCTTGGCCCGCACGTCGGTGGGCCAGGCGGTGATGTCGTCGCCCTTGAAGACGATGCGGCCCTCGGTGACGCGGTACTCCGGGTTGCCGAGGAGGGTGTTGGCGAGCGTCGACTTGCCCGAGCCGTTCGGGCCCATGAGCGCGTGGACCTCGCCCTCGTCGACGGTGAGGTCGACGCCCTTCAGGATCTCGGCGTCGTCGTCGCCCACCACGACGTGGAGGTTCTCGATCTGGAACAGCGGGCCCGACACGACCCCGATTCTATTAGCACTATCGCCGTAGTGGAAATACCGGGCGACCGCCGCCGGCGCCCCCTCCCGCCGCCGGGCGTCAGGAGGGCTGGTGGTCGCGGAGGTCCTCCTTCCACGTGCGGAATCGGGTGTGGCGCGCGCCGCTCGGGCCGGTGCCGTCGCCGGCGCCGTCGGGGAAGAGGCGGAAGGTGTGCTGGACGGCGAGGTCGGCGGCCCACACCGCGAGGTAGCGGGCGTTGGCCTTGGTGGCCGGCCCCGACCGCCAGAGCAGCCAGCCGCCGATGCGGCGCTTGTAGTCGGCGACGGGGCCGCCGAAGTCGTCGCCGAGGGTCAGGAGCTGGCGGGGCGCCTCGACCCACGCGGTCGCCGGGATGTTGCGGTCACGCTGCGGGTTGTCGGGCAGGTCGGCGGTGTGCACCGGCGTGGGGTCGACGGGCCGCTGGTCGTAGGGGAGGGCCTCGGGCACCCGGTTAGCCTTCCACGCATGGCCGATGTGGCGACACGTGAGGGCGACCGGTCCGAGGGCACCGACGTCGCCACCGTCCTCTGGGACCTCTCCGACCTGCTCGGCGGCCGCGGCGACGACGAGGCGGCGGTGGCCGATCTGCTCGACGCCGCCGACGTCCTCGCCGACGAGCTCGCGGCGGCCCGAGGCACCGTCCCGGCGATGTCGCCCGGCGCGCTCGCGGCGTTCATGCACCGGATGGAGGAGCTGCAGGAGCTGCTCGGCCGGGCCGGCGCGTACGCGTCGCTGCAGTTCGCCACCGACACCACCGACCCGGCGCGAGGCGCGCGGATGCAGAAGGTGCAGGAGCGGTCGACGGCGATGGCCACCAAGCTCATCTGGTTCGACCTCGAGTGGGCGGCCCTCGACGACGACCACGTGGCGCGGCTCCTCGCCGACCCGGTGCTCGACTTCGCCCGCCACCACCTGGAGGCCGAGCGCCGCTACCGCGACCACCTGCTCAGCGAGCCCGAGGAGCGCATCCTCACCGAGAAGTCGCTCACCGGCCGCGGCGCGTGGACCCGGCTCTACAGCCAGGAGCAGTCGACGATCGAGGTCGACCTCGACGGCCGGACGGCCACGCTCGAGGAGGCCTTGTCGCGGCTCGGCTCCCCGGAACGTGACGTGCGGAAGGCGGCGGCCGAGGCCATCACCGCCGGGCTGCGCCCCGGGCTCCGGACCCGGGCGTTCATCTTCAACACGCTCATGGCCGACAAGTCGATCGACGACCGCTTGCGCGGCTACGACTCGTGGATCGCGAGCCGCAACCTCGCCAACGAGGCGAGCGACGAGTCCGTCGGCGCGCTCGTCGCCGCGGTCCGCCGGCGGTACGACATCCCGCAGCGGTGGTACGCGCTGAAGGCCAAGCTCCTCGGCCTCGATCGCATCGCCGATTACGACCGCATGGCGTCGGTCGCCACGTCGGAGGAGCTCATCGGATGGGACGAGGCACGCGAGGTCGTGCTCGACGCGTACGCGTCGTTCTCCGACGAGATGGCCTCTGTCGCCCGGCGCTTCTTCGACGATCGCTGGATCGATGCGCCGCCGCGGCCGGGCAAGAGGGGCGGCGCGTTCTGCTCCTACACGGTGCCGTCGGTCCACCCCTACGTGTTCCTGAACTGGACCGGCCGGCGGCGCGACGTGATGACGCTCGCGCACGAGCTCGGCCACGGCCTCCACGCCTACCTGGCGCGGGGGCAGGGGATCTTCCACCAGTCGACGCCCCTCACCGTCGCGGAGACGGCGTCGGTGTTCGGCGAGACGGTCACGTTCGGCCGGGTCCTCGAGTCGGTCGACGATCCGGAGCAGCGGCTGTCGCTCCTCGCCGCGAACATCGAGGACGCCATCGCCACGATCTTCCGCCAGACGGCGATGAACCGGTTCGAGGAGCGCGTCCACACGATCCGTCGGGAGGAGGGCGAGCTGTCGATCGAGCGGTTCGGCGAAGCCTGGGCCGAGACGCAGGCCGACATGCTCGGCCCGGCGGTGGAGATCACCGAGGGGTACCGGACGTGGTGGAGCTACATCCCGCACTTCATCCACACGCCCGGGTACGTGTACGCCTACTCCTACGGCCAGCTGCTCGCCCTCTCGGTGTACCGCCAGTACGAGGAGCAGGGCTCCGACTTCGTGCCGCGCTACCTGCACATGCTGTCGGCCGGCGGCTCGATGGCACCCGAGGACCTCGGGCGCATCGTCGGCTGCGACCTCGGCGACGCCGGCTTCTGGGACGGTGGGCTCGACATCGTCGAGCAGGCGCTCGAGAAGGCGGAGCAGGCCGCGTTCGAGGCCCGGGGTATCAGCTGACGCCGGCGCCGGCGCCGGCGCCGGCGCGGCCCGCCCACATCCCGCGTTCTGCAGGCAAGGGCGCGGGTTGACGCCGGGCTGGTGCCTGCAGAACGGGGAGCGGGGTGATCAGGCTTCGGGAAGGCGGATGGTGGGCATCTCGCCGGTCGAGCCCTTCGAGAGGCCGCTCGCACCCTCGGGGAGGAGCGACTGGCGGCCGCGCAGCGTTCCCTCGCCGCCGAACAG
>DATAKR010000102.1:0-10510 GCA_036261495.1 Acidimicrobiales bacterium
CGTTCCACCGGGAGATCCTGGCCGGCCGCGCCCCCGCCGCCGCGCTGGTCGCCGCCCAGACGGCGCGGCGTGAGGCGGCGTCGGGCGTGCGCATCGCACCGTTCGTGTGCCTCGGCGCGGGGTAGTCCGCGCAGCTTTCTCCGAATCCATGTATCACGCGGGCGCCACCGCGCTCTATAGAGGTGCGGTCGAGGCCCGACGGGGCACCGGCCGCTCGATGGATTGCCAGACGACGCCGAGCTCGGGGTGCCCTCGGGTTCCGGTTCCGCGCCTCACGGGACCGGAACCGGCTTCGGCGCGCCCTCGCGACCGTCCGGAGGCGGCGATCGCAGCGACGCACGCGACACCGCTCCGCTGTCATGGCTCGTTGTCGGCGACGCCGGACTGAGTCCCGACCGCCGCGCCACCGTCGTCGGGTCGCTCGGGGAGGCCCGCGCCGCGCTCGTCGCACACCCGTACGACGCGATCGTCGTCGACGTCGGTGGCTCGGAGCTCGACCCGGCGGAGGCGGTCGCGGTCCTCGCGGCTGCGGCGCCGCGTGCAGGGATCGTCGTCATCGCGCCGCGCGAGCGCGACCCGGGCGCGCTCGCCGCCGTCGCCCAGGGCGCGCACGGGGCGCTCGTTCGCGAGAACGTGACCCCCCATCGGTTGGCTGCGGCCATGGCGAGGGCGCGGGAGAGAGCCGCGGCGCGTCGAGCCGAGCTCCACGCGCGGCTCTCGGATGCCATCGACCGACTGACCGTGCCTGCCGTCGCGCTCGACGGCACCGGCCGGATCATCGAGACGAACAGCGCCTGGCGGGCCGTCGGCGCCGCGGGCGGGGCACCGGCTGCCGCCATCGGCATCGACGCCGACTACCTGCACCTGTGCGAGCGCTGGCATGTCGGCGACGGCGTCGACATCGCCGCCGGGATCCGCACGGTGCTCACCGGTGAGGAGCTGCACTTCTCCTGCGAGTACTCGACGGCGTCGCCGTACGGCACCACGACCTGGTGGTCGTTGCGGGTGACGCCGCTCGGCCAGCTCGGCGGGGGCGCGATCGCAGCGCACCTCGACATCACCTCCCTGCGCGCCGTCGAGGAGGAGCTGCGGTCGATGGACGACCGGGTCCGGCTTCACGTCGACAGCAGCGTCGAGATCTTCGCCCTCGTCGATCACAGCGGGCGGGTCGTCGACGTGTCGTCGCGCACGCTCGAGATCCTCGGCGTGGACCGCGGCGAGGTCATGGGCCGCAACGCCGCGGGCCGGGTGCACCCGCTCGACGTGGAACCGCTCCTGGCGGCGGTTCGTGGTGTGGCCGACCTCGCCGGGTCGCGCGCGGCGGTCGAGGTCGACGTGCGGGATGGCGTGGGGCGCTGGCGCCGCCTCGACCTGCTCATCGCGAACCTGTTCGACGCCCCCGGCGTCAACGCGGTCGTCGTCACGGGCACCGACGCGACGGCGCGGCACGCGGCCGCGATCCGGTCGACCCTCGAGTCGCACATCCTCGATCGACTGCCCGCAGCGGTATCGGTCACCAACGATCGCGGCGCCGTCGTCTACTGGAACTCGGCGGCGTCGGACCTGTTCGGTTGGAGCGAGCACGAGGTCCTCGGACGCCCGGGCCGCGACATCGCTGCGGGCCTGCCGGCGGCGGAGCACCTGCCCGGCGCGCTCGAGCACACCGACCATCCCGGTCGGTGGGAGGGTGACTGGGACGCGGCCACTCCGAGCGGCGACACGGTGCCGGTCTATGCCACCTTGCATCGCCTGTCGCTCGACGCCATCGGCTTCAGCGGGATCGTCATGGCGGCGGTCGACGTGTCGGAGCGGCGCCGGCTGGAGCAGGAGCTGGCCTACATCGCGCTCCACGACCCCCTGACGGGGCTGCCCAACCGATCGCTCCTCGTCGACCGGCTGACCGCCGCGCTCGGACGCGTGCCGAGCGACCGCCATGTGGCCGTGCTCGACCTCGACCTCGACCGATTCGGCGAGGTGAACGAGCTGGCCGGGCGCGCCGGTGGCGACGAGGTGCTGCGCGCCGTTGCCGAGCTGCTGCGTGCCGGCTCGCCGGATGACGCCACCACCGTGGCGCGGATCGAGGGCGACGAGTTCGTGGTCGTGCTCGAGGGCGTCGAGAGCGCCGACGCCGCGGTGCGGGCGGCCCACCGGTTGCAGACGGCGCTCAGCGCTCCGACCCGCATCGCCTCCGACACGCGGCACCTCCGGGCGAGCGTGGGGATCGCCATGGGCACGGGGAGTGACAAGGCCGACGGGCTCCTCCGCGACGCGGCCGCCGCGATGTATCGGGCCAAGAGCCGAGCGCGAGGCAGGATCGAGCTGTTCGATCCCGTCCTGCAGGCCCAGGCCCGAGCGCACGACGCGCTCGCGATCGCGCTGCGCCGGGCCATCGAGCACGAGGAGCTGGTCGTCCACTACCAACCGCTGTGGTCGGTCGCGTCCGGGATGCCCGTAGGTGCCGAGGCGCTGGTTCGGTGGCAGCGCCCGGGCCATGGCCTCCTCCCGCCGGGCGCGTTCGTTCCCTTTGCAGAGGCGAGTGGCGAGATCGCCGCGGTCGACGCCTACGTGCTCGACGTCGCGTGTCGCGACCTGCGCGCCTGGTCGGTCGAGGGCGCGATCACCCGCGTGTCGGTGAACGTGTCGGCGCGCCAGCTCGGCGAGGCGGCCTTTCCGATGCTCGTCGAGCGCACGCTCGTGGCGACGCGGGTCGATCCGGCCCGCGTCTGCCTCGAGATCACCGAGAGCGCGGTCATGGAGGACGTCGATCGCTCGATCGCGACCCTGCGCGCGCTGAAGGCGCTCGGCCTTCGTCTCGCGATCGACGACTTCGGAACGGGCTACTCGTCGCTGGCCTACCTGAAGCGGCTCCCCGTCGACGAGCTCAAGGTCGACCGCAGCTTCGTGGACGGTCTCGGTCGCGACCCTGAGGACACGGTGATCGTCTCCGCGGTGGTGAGCCTGGCGCGGACGCTCGGGCTCGAGGTCGTCGCTGAAGGGGTCGAGACCGAGCGCCAGCTCGAGGAGCTCCGCGCCCTCGGCTGCACCACGGCCCAGGGCTTCCTTTGGAGCGGAGCCGTCGACCGTGAGGCCTTCGCCGCCGTGCTCGCCGACGCTCGCCTGCACCCGCCGAGCCGCTGACGCCAGAGGCGCCGGCGCAGGCCGCTACGCCGGCTCGATCTCGGCCGCCAGGCGTTCGGCGGTGGCCCGGAGTGCGAGGGCGACGCGGTCGAGCACGACCCGGTCGGCACCGCCGGCGGCGATCGATCCGGCGTGGGCCGCCGTCTCCTCGAGCCGCTCCACGAAGCGGATCCAGGCGACGCGACGGTGGGGGAGGAGGAAGCTGGCGCGGTAGGCGAGCTGGAAGCTGGCGCCGGCGGTGGCTCCCGGCGCCTCCTCACCGACGGGCAGGCGGGCGAGCAGCATCCCCAGCGGCTTGACGGCCGTGAACATCAGCCCGACCGCGGCCGACGCGAGCATCGTGAGCTGCTCGCCGGTCTCGTGACCGAACGCGAAGTAGCGGCAGAGCATCTGGAGCAGCAGGTCGTAGATCGCGTTGAACAGATCGGATACCCCGGCGGTCGTGGGATCGGTGATCCGCGGGCCCTCGGGCTCTGCGCCCTCGTAGCCGCGGACCACGGCGGCGGTGACGGGGTGGGCCGGCTCGAACGTGGGGTCGGCCGCCTTGACCGCGAGGAGCTCGTCGAGGACGGCGCGGAAGCGCCCGAAGTGCGCGTCGGTGGCATCGGCCGCGGCGCCCTCGCCCTGCACGACGATGCGCTCGACGACCTGCAGCGCGGCATCGAGGTCGGTGATGGCGACGAGGTCGGGCCAGTGGAAGTCGCGCGGCGTCGCCTGCGCCCACGGCGGGCCGATGAAGAGCCCGGGCTCGCCGAGCTTCTGCGCGAGGTGGCGGAGCCCGCCCTCGAGCGATCGGTACAGCTGGCCCTGGGTGAGGAAGTCCTGGCCCCGTGGCAGCAGCTCGGTGGGCTCCATGGCGGCGGGCCGGCCGCCCGCGGGCACGAACTCGGTCGGGTCGGCCACGTCGGCGTCGACCGGGCGCTCGAAGTAGATGAAGTGCCGCAGCGCCGTCTCGCCGAACGGCAGCAGCGCGAACTGCACGTCGGGTGGATACCCCTTGGCGCGATGCGGCAGGTCGGGCCGGCTCACGAACGGCGCCGAGCCGATGGCGGTGATCAAGTTGTTGACGAGCGCCCAGTGGAGCATCTCCTCGCCGGCGATCGCGAGGATCACCTTCCGCCACCGCTCCACGGCCGGCAGCTGCTCGGCGGTGAGACCCGGGCCGGGTTCGGTCCGGAGGCTGAACGCGGCGTAGAGGTACTGGCACATGGCCAGGTGCTCGATCTCGGCCGCCTGGCAGAGGAGGTACGAGAGCTCCTTGCGGTGCTCGACGACGATCATGGGCTCCGCCTTCATCGGCGGCAATGTAGCGATCTGACGCGCTCAGGCGAGGTAGTCGCCGAGGATCTCGGCCTGGTGCTCCAGATCCTCGGCGTCCGCGGCGCGCCCGAGCCGGCGCCGCTCCGCGGCGGCCGCCTGGATGGCCGTGTGCTCCCACGCGACGATCTCGCGGACGTCGTCCTCGGTGAGCGCGCGGCGGGCCACCTCGTTGGCGAACGCACCCCGGGCCGGCGCCGACGCGTCGTCGTCGACGGCCTCCGCGTTGGCGATCGCGGCGAGCGTCGTGCGCAGCACCGACACCGCCACGGCGTCGCGCGCCTTGAGGGCGGCCGGCAGGCCGGCCTGCAACCGTTCGCGCACCGAGGGAGGCATCCCGAGACGGTCGCGCGACCGCCGGCCCGGCGGCAACCCGTTTCGTTCGCGGCCTGGTGTCGGCGACAATCCCGTCGTGGGAGCCGACGCGGCAGGGACGACGCTCGCCGTGGCGACGTGCCAGTTCGCCGTCGGCGCCGACGTCCGGGCCAACCGCGACTCGGTCGTGCGCCAGCTCCGGGAGGCGAGCCGGCGAGGTGCCCACGTCGCCCACTTCCCCGAGGGCGCCCTGTCGGGCTACGCCGGCGCCGATCTCGCGTCCTTCGACGGCTTCGACTGGGAGGGGCTGCGCGCCGCGACGCTCGACGTCATGGCGGCCGCCCGGGCGTTTCGGATCTGGGTCGTCGTCGGCTCGGCGCACCCGCTGTCGGCCAGCCGCAAGCCCCACAACTCCGCCTATGTGGTCGACGACGGCGGCGTTCTCGTCGACCGCTACGACAAGCGCTTCTGCGCTGGCCCGGTGACCGAGGACGACGGCGACCTCGCCCACTACACCCCCGGCGACCATCCGACCGTCGTGGAGATACGAGGCGTGCGGTGCGGGGTGCTCATCTGCCACGACTACCGCTATCCCGAGCTGTACCGGGAGTACAAGCGCCTCGGCGTCGAGCTCGTGTTCCACTCGTACCACGCCGCCAACCAACCTCCAGAACGCATCGCGGCGATCGAGGACGCGATCGGTCGGAGGCACCTTCCGCTCAACCGCGGCGGCACCTATCCCGCCATCACCATGCCGGCGGCGAGGAGTTCGGGCAGCTGATCTCGTGTCGACCGTCGAGCCCTCGCAGCCCCTCTACGACTCCACGGTGGCGTGGCGTGACCGCGCCATGCGCGGCATCTTTCACAGCGGCTCTGTTGTCGACGACCCGCGGTCCCGAGATCGCACCGCGCGGTGATCGACCTCGGCGCCGATCCGCCGCCGCGCCCGATGCGACCGACGACCGACGGAGTCGTCACCCTGCGCTCTCCGGTGCCGGCGGACGTGCCCGTGCTGATTGCCGGTCGAGACGAGGAGTCGCGACGCTGGCTCGGCCCGGGTGCCGCCGACCCGAGGCCCACGGCGTGCGTGGTCGTCGACGGCGGCGTCGTCGGATGGGTCGACTACGACGAAGACCGCGAGTGGCTGGCGCCCGGCGAGGTCAACGTCGGCTACCAGCTGTTCCCGCCCCACCGTGGTCGCGGCTATGCCACGCGCGCACTCCAGCTGCTGCTCCACCACCTCGCGACATCGACCGACCAGCGCACCGCGTCGGCGCTCATCGATCGGGGCAACGCGGCGTCGCTCGCCGTGGCGCGCCGCGCCGGGTTCGTGGCGCGCCGCGAGATGAACGCCAGCCTCGAGCTCGTCCGCCCGGTCCCTCCGCTCCGCTACTCCGACGGCGTCGTCACGATCCGGCGCCAGGAGCTCGCCGACCTCGACGCCGATCTCGCATCCAAGGACGACGAGCAGATCGACTGGCTGTGGCTGCCGGGTCAGCGCGAGTCGTGGGAGGCGATGACGCCGGACGAGCAGCGGGCCCACGCCGCTCGGGGACTCCTCTCGACCCGTGACGCGTTCGGCCGCGGTCCGAAGTGGGCGTTCTCCGTCGACACTGCAGGCGTGCGGTACGTCGCCTACGTCGACGGCGACCTCGCCAACTCCAACGTGCCTCGGGGCGAGGCGAACATCTCCTACTCGTCGCACCCGCTCCACCGGGGGCGCGGCCATGTCAGTCGAGCCGTCCGCCTCGTTGTCGGGTTCCTCCGGGATCACACCGGTGCTCGGGAGGCGCACGTCATCGTCGATGCCCGCAACGAGGCGTCCCTTCGCGTCGCCCGGGCCGTCGGCGCGCGGGAGACCGAGCGGTGGACCGACGATCGCGGCCGCACGATGGTCCGCCATGTGATCGACGTGCGCCGACCGTCCCGATCCGCGACGGTGACGTGATGCAGGCGCAGGGGGTGCGACTCGAGTGGGACGAGGTGCCCGAGGACGTGCGGTCACGGGTCGCCGCCGCGCTCGGGAGCCCCGTCGTGACGGCGGTGAACCAACCCGGTGGGTTCTCGCCCGGCGTCGCCGCGCGATGCCGGCTCGCCGACGGGCGGCGGTGCTTCATCAAGTCGGTGTCGCCCGAGCCCAACCCGTCGACGCCCGATCTGCACCGGCGCGAAGCCGAGGTGGCGTCGGCGTTGCCGCCGCATCTCCCGGTGCCTGCCCTCCTCGACGTCATCGACGACGGGACGTGGGTGACCCTCGTGTTCGAGGAGATCGAGGGACAGCCGCCGGCGCAACCGTGGTCGATGGAGGATCTCGCGGCCACGTTCGGGTCGCTCGAAGAGCTCGCGGCGGCGACCACACCGTGCCCGGTCGTGACGCTCCCGTCGTTCGTCGAGCGGCATCGGGCGGCCTTCGCCGGGTACCGCACGCTCGCGGGCGGTGGCGCCGCCCCCGTCGATGGGCTCGATCCGTGGACCCGGCGCCACCTCGACGCGCTGGCGGCGCTGGAGGACGGGTGGGAGGACGCCGCGGCGGGCTCATCTTTGCTGCACTCCGACCTCCGCGCCGACAACCTCTTGGTCACCCCCGATGGCGCCGTCGTCGTCGTCGACTGGCCCCACGCCTGCATTGGCCCGGCCTGGGTCGACAAGGCGTGCATGCTGCCGTCCGTCGGCCTCGGCGGAGGCCCGTCGCCGGCCGAGGTCGTCGCTGCACTCGACCCCTTCGGTGAGGTCGAGCCCGAGGCGCTCGACCTCGTGCTCGTCGCCCTGTGCGGCTACTTCACCCACCAAGGCGCGCAGCCCGATCCACCGGGCCTTCCGACTGTGAGAGCCTTCCAGCGGGCCCAGGGCGCGGTGGCGCGCGAGTGGTTGATGGTGCGCCTTCGTCTGCAGTGACGCGCGCGACGTGCCGTCGCCGGGTAGGAGGTGAGCATGGAGGGCGAGAGCACTCGGACCGTCGTCGTCGCGCTCGCCGCATACCTGGCACTCGGCCTATGTGGTGCGGGCCGACGTCGTGACGACGGGACCGGGACAACCCGTCGAGGCATCGTCGCCGGCCTGACTGGCGACCGTCAGGAGCGGATGTCCTTGCGCGCGAACCACCACGCCGCGAGCGCGCCGAAGACGACGAGGTACGCGACCTGGACGCCGACGCCGGCGAACATGTCGTGCGAGACGGTGTTCTGCGTGAGCATCGTCTGCCACGCGTCGGCGTAGTGCGTCGGAAGCCCGTAGCGGAGCCGGCCCAGCTCGGGGATGGCGTCGAGCACCTCCGACACGATGTAGGCGCCGATCGTGGCGCCGATGGCCCCCGCCGGGGAGTCGGTGAGCGTCGAGAAGAACGTTCCCAGGCCGAGCAGCGCGCTGTAGCCGATGGCCACGTACGCCGCTCCCTCGAGCAGGCGGACCAGCAGGGTCTGCGCCGAGATGTCGATGACCGAGAACGCTCCGGCCACGCCCGTGGGAGCGAGGCTCGCCGCCCCGCCGGGTGCGCTGCCGATGACCGTGGCCACGTGGATCGGGTGCCACCCGAACAGGACGGTGCCGGTCGCCAGGCCCGCGGCCACGACGAGGGCGACCGACAGCCAGATGAGGACGCCGGAGACGAAGGCCTTGGCGAGGAGCAGCCGGACGCGCGAGACGGGGCGGATGAGGACGTAGCGGAGGTTGCCGGACGCGGCATCGCCGGCAACGGCGTCGCCGGCCAGCATCCCGGCGACGACGATCAGCAGGAAGCCCGACATCACGGCGAGCACCAGCGCGGGCACCACGAGCCCGCTCTGGCGGGCCAGCCGGAAGAGGCCTTCGCCGCCGCCCTCGCGCCGCGGGCGGTCGCCTCGCGAGTGGATCGCGACGGCGATGAGGACGGGTAGCGCGACGAGGGCGAGTGCCGTGACGATCGTCCGGGAGCGCCGCACGGCCTTCGTCATCTCGGTGCGGACGAGCGCGATCACTCGCCGGCCCCCGCTTCGAGAAGGTGCAGGAACGCGTCCTCGAGGCGCTGCAGCGGCGTCACCGTCTCGACGCGCACCCCGGCGCCCACGAGCGCTTCGACGAGATCGGACCGGCGCACCGTCGGGGCGGTGTCGACCGCGATCCCGTCCCCCTGCCGGGCCGCTCGCTCGACACCTGGGTGGGCGCCGAGCACCCCCAACGCGCGGTCGACGTCGTCGACCTCGAGGTAGACGCCTCCGCTCGTCGCGATGATCTCCGCGACCGTGCCCCGCGCCGCCAGCCGGCCGTTGTTCATGACCACGACGTGGGAGCAGGTCTGCTCGACCTCGGTGAGGTGGTGGCTCGACAGCAGCACGGTGGCACCGCGCTCGCTCAGCGCCCGGATCAGCTCCCGGATCTCCCGGATCTCGCCGGGGTCGAGGCCGTTCGTCGGCTCGTCGAGGATGAGCAGCTCCGGGCGGCCGAGGAGGAGCCGGGCGAACCCGAGTCGCTGCTTCATCCCCTGGGAGTACGTCCTCACCTTGCGATGCACCGCGTCACCGAGTCCCGCCACCTCGAGCGCGCCGTCGAGGTCGGCGTCCCGGAGGCGCCCGCCGCCGGCCTCCCACCACAGGCGCAGGTTCGTCATGCCCGACAGGTGGGGCACGAACGCCGCCTGCTCGACCATCGCACCCACCCGCCGCAGCGCCGGTGCCGCGGGCGCGACGTCGGCGCCGAAGAGGCGGGCCCGGCCCGCCGACGGCCGTTCGAGCCCGACGAGGACGCGAAGCGTCGTCGTCTTGCCGGCGCCATTCGGCCCGAGGAGGCCGCACACCTGGCCCCGCGTGACCGCGAACGACAGGTCGTCGACGGCGGCGACGGCGCCGAAGTGCTTCGACACGCCGTCGATGACGACGACGGCGTCCTCTGGCGGATCGATCGTTGCGGCGGCCACGGCGGTCACCCTAGGAGTCCGCCCCGCTCGACGGACCGCGGGCCGCCGGACCACGAGGAAGTCAGGTCGCGAGGACCGCGATCCAGGACGAGCCGAAGGCGCCGCACGTCCGCGGTGCGCGGACCGATCAGGTGAGGTGCGTGAGCACCCACTCGGCGATGCGGAGGGAAGCCTCCTCTCCACGCAACGTCGCTACGGGATCCGGGGTGTAGCCCGCGACGCCGGCCAGATAGAGCGGCACCGCGGCCAGGTAGGCGGGCAGGGCGCTCCGTTCTCGATCGTCGAGGCGCGAGTGCGCCGACTGCTCGTACGCGCCGATGAGCTCGTCGATGGCTGCCCAGTCGAACTGCTCCGGCCGGCCGGTGTCGTCCGGGCGCAGAACGATCCAGAAGAGGGAGTAGGCGAGCTCGTGGATGCGGGGTCTCACCGCGGCGAATCCGAAGTCGAGATACACAGGATCGTCGGACGGGGCGACCGCGACGTTGCCGAGTCGGATGTCGCCGTGGACGGGGTGGGTCGGAAGCTGCCGAGCCGGCGTCCACCTCCTCGCGAGGGTCCGAACGAGGACACGCGCCCGCGCCGTGATCTCCGCCGCGGCGGGATCGTCGACGACGCTTGCCTCCGTCACCGCAAGCCATCGGCGGAGCGATCCCGGCGGTGCGTAGGTGGCAACAACAGGTCGCGGTGGCGGCGCAGGGACATCGCCCTCTTCGGCAAGCCAGGTCCTGACGCTGCGAAGGCGTCGCAGGCGGGTGGCACCCACGAAGCGCGGATGAACCCGGAGCACTGCCTCTCGATCGCGGAGGCGCACGTTCAGGCTCATCGTGCCCCCGAGGTCCTCGGCCTCCTCCG
>DATAKR010000004.1:0-13421 GCA_036261495.1 Acidimicrobiales bacterium
AACGACTTCTCCTTCTACCGGCCCGACCTCGCGATCGTGGTCACCGACCCGCTGCGGGCGGGACACGCCCTGCGCTACCACCCGGGCGAGGCGAACCTGCGCATGGCCGACGTCGTCGTGGTCAACAAGGTCGACAGCGCCGACCTCGCCGCGGTCGCCGAGGTCGTGGGCAACGTCGAGCGGGTGAACCCGCGGGCGACCATCGTCCGCGCCGCGTCGCCCGTGGCGCTCGAACCGGGGCCGTCCCTCGTCGGGGCGCGGGTGCTCGTGGTGGAGGACGGACCGACGCTGACCCACGGCGGCATGCCGTTCGGCGCGGGCACCGTGGCCGCCCGCCAGGCGGGCGCGGGCGCGCTCGTCGACCCGCGGCCGTTCGCCGTCGGCTCGATCCGGGGGGTCTTCGACCGCTATCCGGCCATCGGGCCGGTGTTGCCGGCGATGGGCTACGACGACGCGCAGCTGGCCGACCTCGAAGCGACGATCCGGGCGACGGCGTGCGACGTCGTCGTCACCGGCACGCCGGTCGATCTCGCGCGCCTGATCTCCCCCGGCCACCCGGTGCGCCGCGCCCAGTACGACCTGCAGGAGATCGGCACCCCGACACTCGATGCGGTGCTGGCACCCGTCATCGCGAAGGCGCGCTGAGCACGAGCAGGGCTGGGCGGATCACGCGACGTCTCGGACCGCACGCCACGGCCGCCCGCCGGGCGGCCAGAACCCGAGGCGGACCAGCGCGTCGCGACAGCCGGCGACGGCAAGCGTCGGGTCGGCGACGCCCGCCATCTCGACCGTCACCCATCCCGAGAACTCGCGATCGGCGAGCTCGTCGAGCAGCGATCCGATGTCGACGATGCCGTCGCCGAAGACGCACGGTGCCCCGCCCGGGCGCACATCTGCGAGGTGGACGACCCCGAGCCGGGGCCCCGCGTCGCGGAGCACCTCCAACGGATCCTCACCGGCGCCGGCCACCTGACCGGTGTCGAGGCACAGCGACACGAGGTCGGGATCGGTGGCGGCGAGCAGCGCAGCGATCTCCTGGCGCGAGGTGAGCGCGCTCCCGGCTTGGGGGTGCACGGAGAGCTGCACGCCGAGCGCCGCCGACGCCGCGGCCGCGCCATCGACGGCCATGGCGACCTCGCTCGTGTCGCCACCAGCTCCACCGCGCAGCGTCATGACGAGCCGCGTCGACTCGACATCGCGCGCCGCGCGTGCGGCTGCTTCCACCTGAGCCACGCCGGCTGGATCGCCGTCGAGGTAGACCGCGGAGACCTCGAGATCGAAGTCATGGACCGAGCACACGACGTCCTGACCGGCGGCGAGGCGGGGGACGACGGCATCGGCGAACACCTCGCACGCGGGGAACCCCAGGCGCGCCGCCTCGGCGAGGCCCTGGTGGAGACGGGGCCACGCCACGAGGTGGCTCGAGAACCGAAGTCCGGTGAACGCCATCCGGGTCCACAGTGAGGGGTCGCGGCGCGGCGGGTTAGGGGCTTTCGGCCCGGCGTCGCTCGGAGATGGCGCGACGCACGACGGCCGCGGGCTCGGGGACGGACGGCCCTGGCGCGGGCGCCCGCGCCGCCGTTCGCTACCGGCATGACCCGGTTCGAGTTCCTCACCGTCGGCTCGGCACTCCACGACGCCGCCCACCTCGAGCGCGTCACCACGTGGATCTCGCCGATGCTCGAGGCCGCGGGTGGGGCGCAGACCTCCGACCCCCAGGGGTCCGAGAACCTGGCGCTCGTCGTGCTCACCGGCGGGACGGAGCACGCCATCCTCTCCGCGCTCGGCTCGCGCGACGAGCGTGAGCCGGTGCTGCTCGTGACGCACCCCGGCGAGAACTCGCTGCCGGCGGCTCTCGAAGCACTGGCGCGCCTCCACCAACAGGGCCGACCGGGCCGGATCGCCCATCTCACCGGTCCTCACGATCGAGCCGGGGCGACGCGGCTCGTCGAGGCCGTCACCGACCTCGAGGTCGCGGCCACGCTCCGGCGGACTCGCCTCGGCGTGCTCGGCGATCCGTCGGAGTGGCTGGTGGCGAGCGTGCCGAGCGGCGACGACGTGGCGCGCTCGTGGGGGCCGACGCTCGTCCCGGTGCCGTTCGCCGAGGTGCTCGAGACGTACCGCCGGGCGCCCGGAAAGGCGGGCGCCGCGCTCTCGCGCTCGGTGCAGGGCGGCGCGACCGCGGTCCTCGAGCCCACGATCGCCGCGATCGACGACGCCGCGCTCGTCGAACCGGTCCTGCGGGAGATCGTCGAGCGGCGGTCGCTCGACGCCATCACCGTCCGTTGCTTCGACCTCGTCACCGCGCTCGGCACGACCGGCTGCCTGGCGCTCTCGGCGCTCAACGACACCGGCATCGTGGCGGGGTGCGAGGGCGACGTCCCGAGCGCGCTCGCGATGCGCTGGACGTCACTGCTCCTCGACCAGATCCCATGGATGGCGAACCCTGCGCACGTCGACGCCGCGTCGGGGCGCGTGCTCCTCGCCCACTGCACGGTGCCGCGAGCGCTCGCCGGCGACTACCGGCTGCGGTCGCACTTCGAGTCGGGCCTCGGGGTCAGCGTCGCCGGCACCCTTCCGCTCGGTCCCGTCACCCTCGTCCGCATCGGCGGCCGGCACCTGCGATCGCTTTGGATCGCGGAGGGCACCTCTGTGCCGCACGAGCCGCTCGAGGGCGTGTGCCGCACCCAGCTCGCGGTCGACATCGCCGCGAGCGACGCCACCACCCTGCTCGACCGACCGCTTGGGAACCACATCGTCGTCGTGACGGGGCACCACGCGGCCCGACTGCGGAGGTTCGCGGACGGACTCCACCCGCCGCCCGCGGACTGAGCGCGTCGCCTCAGCGGGGCATGTCAGGATGCGCCGTGCCGACCGCGACGATCAATGACGTCCGCATCCAATACGAGGTGGCGGGCGCGGGGCCGCGTGTCGTGTACGTGAGCGGAACGGGGAGCGACCTCCGGCAGCGGCCGACCGTGTTCGAAGGACCGCTCGGCGCGGCGTGCACCGTGCTCGCCTACGACCATCGCGGGCTCGGTCGGTCCGAGATCCGCGACGAGCCCGTCACCATGGCGGACTTCGCCGACGACGCGGCGGCGCTCACGCGCCACGTCGGTTGGGACCGCGTGGCGGTCGTGGGTGTGTCGTTCGGCGGGATGGTCGCCCAGGAGATCGCCCTGCGACACCCCGACCTCGTCGATCGCCTCGTGCTCTGCTGCACCTCGAGCGGGGGCCCGGGCGGCGCGTCGTATCCATTGCACGAGCTCGAAGCCGCCGGGCTCGAGGAGGACGCGATGCTGCGCCGGCGCCTGGCGATCAGCGACACCCGTTTCGGGGAGGAGTGGCAGGCATCCGATCCCGTCGGGACGGCGAGGTGCCTCGAGGGGATGCGAACGCGCGCGGCGGCGGTGCCGAACGAGCCCGGAGCCGCGACCGGCGCCCGCCGCCAGCTCGAGGCCCGTGCGTCGCACGACACGTGGGAGCGCCTGCCGGAGATCGAGGCGCCGACGCTCGTGTGCGCGGGACGCTACGACGGCATCGCCCCGGTCGCGAACAGCGAGGCGCTCGCGGCGCGCATCCCGCGCGCACACCTGCGCGTGTTCGAGGGGGGCCACCTGTTCCTCCTGCAGGACCGCTCGGCCTGGCCCGCGATCGTCGACTTCATCGCGGCGTAGCGCCCGGACCACCGGGAGGTCGCGTACCGTCGTCGCGATGACGCCCGAGGAGCTCGCCGACCTCGCCCACCTGCGGCGGGCGCGCGACCTCATCGATCGTGACCACGCACAACCGCTCGACGTGCCGGCGATGGCGCGCGCCGCGCTCATGTCACCCGCCCACTTCTCGCGCAAGTTCCGCGCCGCCTACGGCGAGACGCCCTACAGCTACCTGATGACCCGGCGGATCGAGCGAGCCAAGGCGCTCCTGCGCCAGGGCGTGTCGGTCACCGACGCGTGCGTCTCGGTCGGGTGCACCTCACTCGGCTCCTTCAGCTCGCGCTTCACCGAGATCGTCGGCGAGACACCCTCGCAGTACCGGGCGCGCGACCACCGCGATTGGGAGGACATCCCGTCGTGCCTGACGATGGTGATGGCTCGACCCCGGCGCACGCCGTCTCGCGTGTAGCGCCCGGAGCCGCACGACTCCGCGGCTCCGCTACCCCGCCCGCGTACCGAGCAGGATCGGAGAAGCACGGAGCGACGGGTGCTCCTACCGTCAGGGCATGGCTCTCACCGTGTCGACGATGTTCATCCCCGTCTCCGACCCTGACGAGGCGCTCACCTTCTACCGCGATGCCCTCGGGCTGGAGGTCCGCATGGACGTGGCCGCCGAAGGGTTCCGCTGGGTCACGGTCGGCGCGCCGGGACAGGATGTCGACATCGTGCTGTTCCAGCCTCACGGCGGCCGGTCACAGACCGAGGGCGACGCGCTCCTCGCCCTCGTGACCCAGGGCTCGCTGCAGGCCGCCATCTTCCGCGCCGACGATCTCGACACCACCTTCGAGAAGGTGCGGGCATCGGGCGCGGAGGTCCTCCAGGAGCCCGCGTCGCAGCCGTGGGGAGCGCGCGACTGCGCCTTCCGGGACCCGTCCGGCAACCTCGTGCGGATCGCCCAGGCGTGACCGAGGCCGACCTCCACGACGTCATACGCGTGCTCGGCGCCCGCGAGAACAACCTCAAGGACGTCGACGTCGAGATCCCGAAGCGCCGACTCACCGTGTTCACCGGCGTGTCGGGTTCGGGCAAGAGCTCCCTCGTCTTCGACACCATCGCCGCGGAGTCGCAACGCCTGATCAACGAGACGTACAGCTCGTTCGTGCAGGGCTTCATGCCCAGCCTGGCCCGGCCCGAGGTCGACGTGCTCGAAGGGCTGACGACGGCGATCATCGTCGACCAGGAGCGGATGGGCGCCAACCCGAGGTCGACGGTCGGCACCGTCACCGACGCCAACGCCATGCTCCGGATCCTGTTCAGCCGCCTCGGGCGACCGCACATCGGACCGCCGAACGCCTTCTCCTTCAACGTGCCGTCGGTGCGGGCCAGTGGCGCGATCACGGTCGAGCGGGGCGAGGGCAAGACGAGGACCGAGCGGGCGACCTTCACCCGCCTCGGCGGGATGTGCTCGCGCTGCGAGGGGATGGGATCGGTCACCGACTTCGACCTGTCGGCCCTGTACGACGACACCCGGTCGCTCAACGACGGCGCCCTGACGGTGCCCGGCTACAGCATGGAGGGCTGGTACGGGCGCATCTTCCGGGGCTGCGGCTTCTTCGACCCCGACAAGCCGATCCGCAAGTACACCAAGAAGGAGCTGCGCGACCTGCTCCACAAGGAGCCCACCAAGATCAAGGTCGACGGCATCAACCTCACCTACGAGGGACTCATCCCGCGCATCCAGAAGTCGATGCTGGCGAAGGATGTCGACTCGCTCCAGCCCCACATCCGGGCCTTCGTGGAACGGGCGGTGACGTTCAGCCGCTGCCCGGAGTGCAACGGCACCCGCCTGAGCAAGGAGGCACTGTCGTCGAAGATCGAAGGCAAGAACATCGCGGACCTGGGCGCGATGCAGATCACCGACCTCGCCGATTGGATCCGCGGACTCGACGACCCGTCCGTGGCGCCGCTGCTCGCGGGGTTGCGGCACCTCCTCGACTCGTTCGACGAGATCGGGCTCGGCTACCTCTCGCTCGACCGGCCGTCGGCGACGCTCTCGGGAGGCGAGGCCCAGCGCACCAAGATGATCCGCCACCTCGGCTCCGCGCTCACCGACGTGACCTATGTGTTCGACGAGCCCACGGTCGGCCTCCACCCCCACGACATCGAGCGGATGAACCGTCTCCTGCTGCAGCTGCGCGACAAGGGCAACACGGTGCTCGTCGTGGAGCACAAGCCCGAGACCATCGCCATCGCCGACCACGTCGTCGACCTCGGCCCCGGGGCCGGCGCCGGCGGCGGCGCGATCTGCTTCGAGGGCACGGTCGCCGGCCTGAGGTCGAGCGGGACGATCACCGGCCGCCACCTCGACGACCGGGCGCAGCTCAAGGAGGAGGTGCGTGCACCGGCGGGGTACCTCGAGGTGCGCGGCGCCGGCACCAACAACCTGCAGGACGTCGACGTCGACCTGCCGCTCGGGGTCCTGTGCGCGATCACCGGCGTCGCGGGGTCGGGGAAGAGCTCACTGATCGACGGATCGGTCGCCGGCCGCGAGGGCGTGGTGGTGATCGACCAGAGCGCGATCCGCGGGTCACGGCGAAGCAACCCCGCGACCTACACGGGCCTGCTCGAACCGATCCGCAAGGCGTTCGCCAAGGCCAACGGGGTGAAGCCGGCACTGTTCAGTGCCAACTCCGAGGGCGCGTGCCCCGCCTGCAACGGCGCCGGCGTGATCTACACCGATCTGGCGATGATGGCCGGGGTCGCCACCCCGTGCGAGGAGTGCGAGGGGAAGCGGTTCGAGGCGTCGGTGCTCGAGTACACCTTCGGGGGCAAGGACATCAGCGAAGTGCTGGCGCTGACCGTGGCCGAAGCATTCGACTTCTTCGCCGGAGGCGAGGCGCACGTCCCGGCCGCCCACCGGATCCTCGAGCGGCTCGCCGACGTCGGCCTCGGCTACCTCACCCTCGGCCAGCCGCTCACGACGCTCTCCGCCGGCGAGCGCCAGCGTCTCAAGCTCGCCACCCGGATGGCGGAGAAGGCCGACGTGTACGTGCTCGACGAGCCCACGATCGGGCTGCACCTCGCCGACGTGGCGCAGCTGCTCGGACTGTTCGATCGGCTCGTCGACTCCGGTACGTCGGTGATCGTCATCGAGCACCACCAAGCGGTCATGGCCCACGCCGACTGGATCGTCGACCTCGGGCCGGGCGCCGGTCACGCCGGCGGTCGCGTCGTCTTCGAGGGAACGCCCGCCGACCTCGTGGCGGCTCGCGCCACGCTCACCGGCGAGCACCTCGCCGCCTACATCGAGGCGTGAGACCGATCAGGGGGAGGCGTGGAGCCGCGCGAGCGCCCGCTGCGCGGCCTCGACGAGACGCCGCTGTGCCACATCCCGGGGCACGTTGTCGACCGTGACCCGCAGCATGCCGTCAGCGGTGCGCGTGTCGAGGCTCACCGACGGCCCGTCGACGCGGAGGATCGCGTCGAGGCCGACACTGGGCACCTTCACGATGTCGGCAGGGTCGTAGAGCGCCGCGGCGTGCGGCGCCGGCACCTTGTCGGGCTCGTGGGCGAGCCGCCAGTCGAGGTCGAAGTCCTGCGGGTCGACCGGGTTGCGGTAGTAGCGGATGCTCGCCTCGGTGGCGTCCTCCCGGCCGGCGGGAAGCCGGTAGTCGCACGCGTGGCCGACCGCGGTATCGGGTCCGTAGGTGCTCTTCACCTCGACGGGCTCGAGCGTGGCGCCCCGGAGCTCGCTCGCCTCGGTGGTCGTGAGGAGCGAGCACGGTGCGGCGAAGGCCGTCGTCGACGGGGACGAACGATCACCCGTGGTCGAGGTCCCCGACCCGAGGGCGGAGGATCCGCATGCGGCGAACGCCAGCACCGCGACGGCGAGGGCCGCGCCGCGTGCGAGCGGGTTCACTGCTTCCGAGCCCGGCTGGGCGCGACGCGCGGGGGCTCGTCGGGTTGCTTGGGGTACACCGGCGGCCAGGGCGCGTCGTGGTGGCCGGCCGCCATGTCGCGACGCCACATCTCGAGGAGGGGTTCGAGCGACTGCGGGCGCTCCGACGCCCCGGCCCAGGGGTCGCCCCTCTGCGCGACCCGCGCCGGCACGGTGGCGACGGTGAGGTCGTCGGGGTGGACGTCGTCGAGCTCGTCCCAGAAGATCGGGGTCGACACCTGGGCGCCGGGACGGGCCCGGACCGACCACGCCCCGAACACGGTCTTGTGGGGCGCGTTCTGGTTGAAGTCGACGAAGATGCGGGTGCCCCGCTCCTCCTTCCACCACGCGGCCGTGAGCAGATCGGGACGCCGGCGCTCGAGCTCCCGGGCCACCGCCACGGCCGCGGCACGCACGTCGTAGGAGTCCCATCCCGGGACCAGGCGCACGTACACGTGGAGGCCGCGGTTCCCGGTGGTCTTCGGCCACGCCTCCACGCCGTTCTCGTCGAGCAGCGCCCGCAGCTCCTTGGCAGCCGCCCGGATGTGCGAGAAGTCCGTCCCGGGCTGGGGGTCGAGGTCGATGCGCAGCTCGTCGGTGTCGGCGGGGTCGGCCGCGAGGTACGGCCAGGGATGGAACCCGAGGCATCCGATGTTGACGGCCCACACGACCGAGGCCATGCCGCTGAACACCATGGCGTTCGACGTCGTGCCGTTCGGCGTGGCCACGATCGCTGTCTCGAGCCAGCGCGGCGCACCTTTCGGCACGCGCTTCTGGAAGAACGACGGCCCGCCGGCGCCCTCGGGAAACCGCTGCAGGAGGGTCGGCCGGCCGAGCATCGCTCGCAGGAACGGCTCCCTCACCGAGAGGTAGTAGCGGACGAGGTCGAGCTTGGTCTCGCCGCGCTCGGCGAAGAACACCTTGCCGGGGCTCGTCACGCGCACCTCGTGGCCGTCGAGCTCCAGGACTTCGACCTCTTCGTCGCGGCGGGCCACCACCCGAACGTACCGGGTCAGTCGTCGCCGGCGAGGCTCGGCGCGCCAGGGGAGACAGGGTCGATCGCCGCGGCCGGCGGGCGGAGGCGCCAGAGGCCGGCCCATCCGATCAGCGCGAGCGCCATTGCCGCACCGGTCGCCCACCGGTAGCTGCCGGTGCGGTCGATCACGAACCCGGCGAGCGGAGGACCCACGAGCGCGCCGATCCCGGCGCTGGTGTAGAGCAGGCCCATGAGACGCCCCATGCCGGCGGTGCCGAAGAGGTCGGCCATCACGGCGGGCGAGAGGGCGATGAACCCGCCGTACGCGACGCCGAACACGATGGCGAAGGTGACCAGCCACGGCAGGGTGGTCGTCGTCATCCAGAGCACGTAGCTCAGGGCGATCGCGAGGAAGCAGCCGCGGTAGGTGCGCAGGCTCCCGAGCCGGTCGGAGAGGAAGCCGAGGCCGAGGCGGCCGACCACGCTCGCCGCCCCCACGATGCCGACGAGCGCGGCGGCGGTCACCTTGGCGACGCCGTGCTCCTCGGCGAAGGGGGTGAGGAAGATGAAGACGAGGAACAGCGCGAGCGACACGAACAGGCCCGTCACGTAGAGGACCGCGAACGCGGGTGAGCGCACCGCGGACACGTCGGCGGGCGCCGACCCGAGGTGACGGGGAGGGCGCTTCGCGACGGCCGCACACCCGGCGAGCGCGACGAAGCTGCCCAGTGCGAGGACGCGGTAGGTGGCTCGCCAGCCGAGATGGTCGATGAGCGACGCGGCGAGCGGTGCCACTGCGAGCGTGCCGATGCCGATGCCGGCGACCGCCGTGCCGAGGGCGGCGGCGCGGCGCCTCAGGAACCACCCGCCCACGACGGCCACCATCGGCACGTAGCCGCACGCGACACCGATGCCGACGCCGAGCCCGTAGGTGACGTAGCCGAGCCACAACCGGTCGACGAACGAGGTCAGCAGGAGACCGACGCCGAGCGCGACCGCGCCGGCGAGGAGGACGGGTCGCGGGCCGACCCGGTCGACGGCCGGACCCGTCACGACGCCGAGGAGGAAGTACAGGCACGCGGTGATGGAGAACACGGCCGACGTCGCCGAGCGGCTCGCACCGAACTCGTCGGCCATGGGCGCGAAGAACGCGCCGAAGCTGTAGGCGACGCCGAACACGGTGGCCATCGACACGAACCCCGCGCCGACGGTGATCCACCCGTGGCGCCCGTCGATGAGGGAGGCGTCAGCGACCACGCGCCACCTTACGGCTGCGCCAGCTGGGCGCGACGCCCGAGGAGGAACGTTCGCTCGGTTGCGTTCACCACCGTCGCCAGCGCCGCGTCGTAGGCGTGAACCGCCTCGTCGGTGCGGCCGAGGCGCCGCAGCAGATCCGCACGGGTCGAGTGGAAGAGGTGGTAGCCGTCGAGGTCGGCGGCCAAGTCGTCGAGGGTCGCCAGTCCGGCGACCGCACCGTGGACCTCGGCGACCGCGACGGCCCTGTTCAGCGCGACGACCGGCGTCGGCACCATCGTGAGCAGCTGGTCGTAGAGCGCGAGGATCTGCGACCAATCGGTGTCGGGGGCGGTCGCCGCGTCCGCGTGCACCGCATTGATCGCCGCCTGGACCTGGTACGGCCCGGGACGGTTCCACCGGAGGCACGCGCGCACGATGTCGAGGCCCTCGCGGATCAGCTCGGGGTCCCACCTCGAGCGGTCCTGGTCGGCGAGGAGCACGAGGCCACCGTCGGCATCGGTGCGCGCCGGCCGCCGCGCCTCGGTGAGGAGGAGCAGCGCGAGGAGCCCGTGCACCTCCGGTTCGTCGGGCATGAGCTCGACGAGCAACCGCGCCAGCCGGATCGCCTCGTCGCACAGCTCGCGGCGAACGAGCGCGTCGCCCGACGATGCCGCATAGCCCTCGTTGAACACGAGGTAGACCACGGCGAGCACCGACCGGACGCGGTCGGGCAGCTCCGCGTCGCGCGGCACCCGGTACGGGATGTTGGCGGCACGGATCTTGTTCTTGGCCCGCACGAGTCGCTGCGCCATCGTCGCCTCCGGGACGAGGAACGCCCGGGCGATCTCGGGGGTCTGGAGCCCGGCGATCAACCGCAGTGTGAGCGCGATCTGGGCCTCGGGAGCAAGCGCCGGGTGGCAGCACGTGAACAACAGGCGCAGGCGATCGTCCTGCACGGGTCCGACCTCCTCCGACTCGCGGCCGGCTCGGAGCGCGACGGCGTCCGCCTGGCGGACATCGCGTGACGACTCTCGACGCAGCCGGTCGATCGCCTTGTTCCGCGCCGTCGTGACGATCCACCCGCCCGGGTTCGGTGGCACGCCGGATTCAGGCCACCTCTCGGTCGCGACGAGGAACGCCTCCTGGACCGCCTCTTCGGCGACATCGATGTCGCCGAAGAGGCGGACGAGCGTCGCGACGGCGCGCCCGGACTCGGCGCGGAACGTGCGCTCGACGACGGTGGCAACCAGCGAGGGCATCGCTACGACTCGGTGTCCTCCTGGAAGGGCCGCACCTCGACGGGGCCGCCGCAGGCCGCGGAGCCCTTGGCCGCAAGCTCGAGCGCGGCGTCGAGGTCGGCGACCTTGACGATCCAGAAGCCACCCAGCTGCTCCTTGGTCTCGGCGAACGGACCGTCGGTGGTGACGACTCGACCGTTCTGGGCGCGCACGACGGTGGCGGTCGTCGGCGGATGGAGGCCGCCGGCGAACACCCACGCCCCGGAGTCCTTGAGCTCCTGGTTGAACGCGTCGACTCGCTCGTAGGCCTGCTGCATCTCGTCGTCGGAGGGGACGGGCTCGCCCTCGACCATGTGCACGGCCAGCAGGTAGTGGTTCATCTCGGCTCTCCTCGCTCGAGGTCCCGGCACCGTACCGAGGCCTTCACCCCTGTCGACGAACGACCGCGCCCGGAATCGACACCGACGTCGGTGATTCTCGAGGAGATCGCGAGGATCCGCTCAGCTGATCACGACGGCTCGCCGGCGGCGTCCGCGTAGGTCCAATCCGGACGCTTGCGCTCCTGGCGCTCGTCGTACACGACCGAGCCGTTCTCGAGGTCGACGATCTTGGGGGTGACGATGTCGTGGCGTCGGCGGCAGTGCCCCTCGAGGTGGTCGACGAAGTCCTCCGGGAACGATCGGAGGATGCTCGAGACGACCCGCTGCTCCTCGACCGCGAGGTAGCAGCGGTTGCCGTCGGCCACGATGCGGAGGCGCTCCTGGATGAGCTCGAAGTCGGCGGTGCCGGCCTCGTCGTCGAGGATCCGTCCGAGCGCGGCCGTGATCTCGGTGCTCCCGAGCTTGCACGGCGGGCACTGGCCGCACGACTCGACCGACAAGAAGCGCGAGAGCACCCGAGCCACCTCGACCATGCAGGCGGTGTCGTCGTACACGATGAAGCCGGCCGCGCCGAGGCCGGAGCCGGCGGCCGCCATGGCCTCGTAGCTCAGCGGCGTGGCGAGCTGGTCCGCGGTGAGCACCGGGTTGCTCACGCCGGAGAAGGCCGCGCGCAACGGGCCACCGGCCGGCCCGGCGCCGCAGCGGTCGAGCACTTCCGCGAGCGGCGTGCCCATCTCGACCTCGATCACCGCGGGCGACGCGACGTCGCCGACGACGGTGCAGAGCACGGTGCCGGGCGAGTCGGCGGTGCCCATGGTGCGGAACCACTCGGCGCCGCGAGCGAGGATGTGGGCCACGTTCGCGAGCGTCTCGACGTTGTTGACGAGCGTCGGGTTGGCCTCGTGGCCGCCCCGGTGGCCCCCTTCGGGCTCGTGGGCCTGCCACCCGAGCTGGGGCGCCGTGGCGTAGAGGCCGTGGAGGTACGGCGGGAGCCACCGTGGCAGCGGCTCGTTGCCCTCGATCACCTCGAGGAGCGCCTTCTCCTCCCCGAACAGGTACTCCTCGGGGCCGGCGACGAGCCGCACCGGCACGCCGTCGAACCAGCCCGCGGCCTGCGCCTCCGCAAGGGCCCGCTCGACGGCGGCGCGCTCGCGCTCGAAGCTGGCCTTCATCGCCACGAACGCCTCGCTGGCGCCAACCGCCACCGCGGCGATGGCCAGCCCCTCGAGCATGGCGTAGGGGTTCGCTCGCAGCAGGGCCCGGTCCTTGAACGTGCCCGGCTCGCCCTCGGCGCCGTTGCACACCACGTAGTGGTGACGGCCACCGCCGCGCTGCACGCTCGACCACTTCGCCCCGGTGCGGAACCCGGCGCCGCCGCGGCCGCGCAGACCGGAGAGGTTGACCTCGTCGATCACGGCCGCGGCGCCGATCTGCTTCGCCTTGGCGAGCCCTTCGCCGCCGCCCGCGGCCGCGTAGTCGTCGATCGACACCACGGCGCGGTCCGGGAGGAGGAACGCGGCCGTCATCGCCGCGGGGGAAGGATGGGAGGTGATGAGGAGAAGGTCATGCGGGGAGCCAGTGAGCGCCCTACCCGACGGATCGAGCGGAGATGCCCAGAACTCGCGCTGAGAGGTTCATCGTGGCGCGCGTCTACGACGACGATGCGCCGGCCGGCTACCGCGTGCTCGTCGACCGGTTGTGGCCGCGCGGGCTCTCGAAGGATGCGGTGCATCTCGACGAGTGGCTGAAGGACATCGCGCCGAGCACCGAGCTGCGGCGCTGGTACGGCCACGATGTCGCCCGCTTCGACGAGTTCGCGCGTCGCTATCACGCGGAGCTCGCGACCGATCCCGCGGGCGGCGCCGTCGAGCATCTTCGTGCGCTCGCTCGCCGGCAGCCCGTCGTGCTTCTCACCGCAACGCGTGACGTCCCGCATTCGGGCGCCGCCGTCCTACACCGGCACCTGACCGAGCGCACCGGCTGACGCGGCCCGGTGCG
>DATAKR010000007.1:0-12398 GCA_036261495.1 Acidimicrobiales bacterium
CCGAACAGGAGCAGGCCGGCGACGGTCGTCACCGCGTGACGTGCTCCCGCGCCGCGGCGCGGGCCGCCGGTGTTCACGAGTGCCGCGCGCCCGCGCCGTTGGCCCACGCCTCGGCGAACAGGTCCCGCTCGTCGCGCAGCGATGCCACGCCGTCGCGGCAGCGATAGGTTAGGGGCGTCCCGTGGAGCTGCCGGCACCTCAGGGTCATCAGCGTGTCGTGGAACGTACTCGTCGCCGGGCGATTCACTGGTTTTCGTCGGCCTTGTCGCGCAACCGGTCCATCAGGGCCGCGCCGGCGTTGGCGACCACGTTGAACGGCGGCTTCGACGGCGCATGCGGATGCGGGTGCGTCGGCGCCTTCGACTTCGCCTCGGCCAGCGCGTCGCCCATCTGCATCAGCCGCTCCTCGTCGACGCGCCGGCGCAGCTCCGGGAAGTCCTTGTCCTCCTCGTCGGAGATGTGGTGCGCCAGGTCCTTGCGGATCTTCGTCCAGGTGTCGACGAAGTGCTGGCTCGCGGCGTCGATCTTCTCGATCTCGGTGAGCAGCACCTCGACTGCCTGATGCTCCTTGATGCCGTCGTCGGCGAGCGAATCGCCGTTCGGCAGCACGTCCCGCATCGCCGGGTACAGCACCTCCTCCTCGGCGACCGAGTGCTCGATGAGGCCGCGGATGAGCTCGCGGCTGAGGTGCTCCCGCACCTCGAGGTCGGTGACGTCGGTCTTCAGCAGCAGGTCGAGCTGTTGCTCGAAGCCCCGGTGATCGGCCACCAGCAGCTCGATGGCATCGGCCCTCGCGCCGGTCATCCCTCGCTCGTCCATCCGTCTCTCCTGTTCCTCGTCGCGTTCTCCTCAACGCGACTACCCGTTCCGCTCCGGTGCCGAACGTTGGGCGACGGTCGACAGCCCCGACCGCGAGGACGGCTAGCTCGCGCCGGAGCGCTCAGGCGGCGCTGCGGGAGCCGACGCTGCGCCGGCGGCGGATGCGTCGCCGTTCGGAGTCGGTCGTGCCGCCCCAGATGCCGTCGTGCTGGCGGGTGGCCAGCGCCCACTCGAGGCACTGCTCGCGCACCGGGCACACGGCGCAGATCGCGAGTGCCGGGCCGGCGTCGGACTCCGAGGCCGGGAAGAAGATGTCGGTTTCGGTGTCACGGCACGCGGCGTCCGCCTGCCAGTCGAGGTTGCGGGTCGACACGGTTTCCTTTCAGGTCAGCAACAGTTCAACGCGCCGCGTGGGAGCGATGTTCCTCGCTGCGCCGGAACCGGGGGTGACCATCGTCACCGAGCGCAGGGCTCGACTCGGAGGGGCCCGTACCCGCTGACCGCGGGTCTCACCGCTCGCCGGCCGAGACCGCATCGGCCCTCCTGCCGGCGGGTACATCTACAGCATGCCCACGAACCGAGACGACCTCCCCGGCACGCTCGAGCGCTCTCCTGCGAAGGCGCAGCGGACGTGGGAGAAGACCCATGACAGCGCGGTCGAGACCTACGGCGAGGGGGAGCGGGCCCATCGCACGGCCTACTCCGCGCTGAAGCACTCCTTCGAGAAGGTCGGCGACCACTGGGAGCCGAAGGACCACAAGGGCCCCTCCGATCCTCGAGCCGAGAAGAGCGGGAGCGAGGCGCGGCGCGACGAAGGAAAGACGTTCGGCGGCGTCGACGTCAACGGCCACACGAAGGACGAGCTCTACGAGCGAGCCAAGAAGCTCGACGTGAAAGGACGGTCGAAGATGACGAAGGAGGAGCTGGCCGAGGCGATCGCCCGGAAGCAGGACTGATCGCTGTGAGTCAGAGCGAAGCGAACACGGCGTCGATGAGGCCGCGGTTACGTGGGTTCTGCCACCGCGGCCCCATCTCGTTGGTGACGTAGCCGAAGGCCACGCCGGCCACCGGATCGAGGAAGCCAAGGGCGCCGCCGGCGCCGAAGTGGCCGAACGTGGCGGCGTTGGGGCCGAGGGGCCGCTCCGGCTGCGGCAGCTGGAAACCGAGGCCGAAGCGCGACGGCCGGCCGAGGACGAGGTCGTCGCCGGCCGAGTGCTCGGTGGTCGCCTCGCCCAGGATCCCCGCCGACAGCAGCCGCGGGAGCCCGGCGTAGGCGCTCGCCACGCCGGCGGCCGTGGCGTGCCCGTTCGTCGACGGCAGCTCGGCGGCGCGCCACTCGGGCGTGTTCACGAAGCCTGCGCCGGAGACGCCGGCCGGGTTGCTGTACGCGAGGAGGGCCATCTCGTTCGAGAGCGCGACGGCAGGAACCGCGGGCGCGGTGGCCGGCCCGGTGCCGTCGACCGTGCTCGGGCGCGGCCACACGAAGTCGGCGACGCGGGCGTGCTCCGAGCGGGGCAGGCCAACATGGACGTCGGCACCGAAGGGGCGGGCGATCTCGTCGCGCAGGAAGGTGCCGACCGAGCAGCCGGCGGCGCGCCGCACGACCTCACCGACGAGGAAGCCGAAGGTGTTCACGTGGTAGCCGTGTGCCGATCCGGGAGGCCACCAGGGCACGGTGCGGGCCAGCGCGGCCGTCATCGTGTGCCAGTCGAGCATGGCGTCGGGCGCGAGCGGCTCGCGGATCGCGGGCAGGCCGGCGCGGTGGGAGAGCACGTGGCGCAGCGTGATGGCGTCGCGCCCCTCTCCGGCCATCTCGGCCCACGCGCGGGCCAGTGGCTCGTCGAGAGCGATCACGCCACGGTCGACGAGGAGCAGCGCGCAGGCACTGGCCAGGCCCTTTCCCACGGAGAACACGTTCACCAGCGTGTCCGGCGCCCACGGGTGTGATCGCGCCTCGTCGCGCCACCCGCCGGCGAGGTCGACGACGGGGTCGCCGTCGACGATGACGCAGACCGCAGCGCCGAGCTCTCGGTGCTCGATGAAGTTCCGTTCGAACGCGTCGCGGACCGCGCGGAACCGCGCGTCGCACCGACCCTCGACGGGAATGGCGTTCATGTGATGGAGTCTGCCCGAGCGATGCGCCGACGCGAGACGGGTAGGCGAGAGACGTGCACATGATCGACGAGCCGGAATGGGTGATCGACGGCAGCGGGGCCGGCGGCTTTCGGGTGGCGTGCGACTGCGGGTGGTCCCGCAGCGGCTTCGACACGGCCTCGCTCGCCCGGGCGGCCGCGTCCGAGCACCAGGCGCGGCCGGACGGCTCCGCCGGCGGGTCGTCGTCGACCGCCGGCGATGCGCCGGCGCGCAAGCGTTGGTGGCAGCGCGGCTGACGCCGTCGCTGGCGCCGCGCCGGGATGCTCCCCGGCGGCTGCCGCCCTTTTCCCAGGTGACGGCGTCGCGGTCGGCCGCGTCCCGTCTGAACGTGCTTCAACGTGCGACACTGGGCCACGTTCGAAGGAAGGAGGGCGCGAGCTGCCCCGTAGGGAGTTGGGCGCGACCCGGACGGAGGCGACGACGGTTCGACCGGATGCCGGCAGCGGGCACAACGACGGCCCGCGCCAAGAGATCCGCGAGCTGTTCGTCGAGTACGCGCGCACGCGCGACCGCTCGATCCGCGACCGTCTGACCGCCGCGCACCTCCCGCTGGCCGCGTCGCTCGCCGCTCGCTACGCCGGCCGATCCGAATCGGCCGAGGACCTGGAGCAGACCGCCAACCTCGCGCTGGTCAAGGCCATCGATCGCTTCGACCCGAGCCGGGGGTTCGAGTTCTCCACCTACGCGTGGGCCACGATCTCCGGCGAGCTGAAGCGCCATCTTCGCGATCGCACCTGGGGCATGCGAGTCCCCCGCCGCGTCCAGGAGCGCTTCCTCGTGACGGCGCGCGCCGTCGACGACCTCCATCAGAAGCTCGGACGGCCCCCCACCGTCGCCGAGGTCGCGGGCGCTACCGGTCTCGACGAGGAGGCCACCATCGAGGCGCTCGACGCCCGCGCCTTCCACCGGCTGCCCTCCCTCGACGCCCCGATCCGTGCCAACGACGGCGGCACCCAGAGCTGGGAACCGGGTGCCATCGACGGGGCGTTCGAGCAGTCCGAGGACCACGACCTCCTCCAGCGTCTCATCGTGCAGCTGCCGGAGCGCGACCGCGAGCTGCTCCGGCTCCGCTTCGCGGAGGGCCTCACCCAGTCCGAGATCGCCCACCGCATCGGCGTCAGCCAGATGCACGTGTCGCGCCGGCTCAGCCAGACCGTCGAGCGGCTCCGCCACCTGGCGGCAACCGCCGAGCGCGCCGACGCGTTCTAGCCGGCTAGAACCGGAGGAGCGCGCCGACCCCGTCGCGGGCGACGGTCGACGGTACGACCCGCACGCGGGCGCCGGTCAGCAGGGTCGACCGGATCATGGCGTCGACCAGCCGCCCCTTCGCGGGCGAAGCGGCCCCATAGCCCTCGAGTGTCGCTCGGTCGCCGGCGATCGACGAACCCTCGGTCGCGAACCAGACCTCCCGCTCGTCGGACGGGTCGTCGTGGACCAGCAGGGTGTCGACCTGCGCGGCGGTCAGCGCGTCGAGCGTGGAGCCGACCCCTTCGACGGCCCGATCGTTCTGCCCGAGCTCCTCGCGCAGCTTCTGAAGGAGCTCGACGGTGTCTTCGGCGACTCGCGTCGCGACGAGCTTGACGACGTCGTCCGCGACCGCGTCGAAGTCGACGCCGGCGGCGCGCTGGCCCTCGATCTCGACGACCAGGTCGGCCAACCGGTCGGGGAGGTGCTCGGTGAGGAACCGGGCGGCGTGCACGTCGCCGGCGACGACGACAAGGCGTGCTCCGGTGAGCTCGGCGAGGGTCGCCACGCGGTCGGCGACCTGAGCGGCGTTGGCCTCCCAGGTGTTCTCGGCCCGTTCCTGGAACCGGCGTTGCGACCAGCCGCCCGGCTTCGACCGGTGGAGGAGCGGGTCGCTCGCATCGGTGCCGCCTACTGAGCTGAGGCCCGTGGCGCCGTCGGGAAGGAACAGGGCGATGTCGGCGCCGACACGGTCGGCGAGCACGACGAGGTGGGGGATCCTCGACTGCTGCCACTCGAGGACGGGTCCGAGCGACGGAAGCGGCGCCCACCGTGCGACGTCGCGGTCGATGGGCTCGGCCTCCCGACGGGTGAGCAGCACGCCGGACGAATCGGCGACGACGGCGAGGGCGCGGCCCTCGAGGTGGGCGCCGGGGACGAGCGCGCCGATGGCGTCGGCCACCGCCGCGGGGGCGCCGGCGCGCTCGAGCTCGTCGCGCGCCGCGCGCCAGGGCTGCTCGGCGATCTGCGCGGCGTTCTCCACCGCCGCCGGCGTGGAGAGGTACACCGTCGCGAACGGTCCGGGGCTCGCGAGCACGGCCGCGAGCTCGGGCACCTCCTCGGCGGCGATCCCATGGCGCGGCGTGTCTCCCCGGTACTCCATGACGCGGTCCCTACCCGACGGCTCTGTCCCGCTATCGCGTACCCTGCCCCCGCGGAAGGGGGGACTGGTCGGTTCCGTGCACGAGGAGATCCATCTACCCGGTGACGCGTCGAGCGCCCGCCGGGCCCGCCAGTTCGTCGACCAGGTGCTCCATCGGTGGCGCCGAGACGGTGCGATCGAGCGGATGGCGCTCATCGCGTCGGAGCTCGTCACCAACGCCATCCGCCACGCGGGCACCGACATCACCGTCGAGCTCGAGGCGCGAGAGGCGTCCATCTACATCGAGGTCGTCGACCGGGGCGACGGCCGGCCGGTGTTCCTCGATCCCGATCCGGAGACGCCGGGGGGTCTCGGGCTTCCGATCGTGGAGGCGCTGGCCTCCTCGTGGGGGATCCGGGCGCGCGACGAGGCCAAGGGCGTGTGGGCCGAGGTGCCGGGCTGACGTGGCGGGTTGATGTGGCGACGCTCGCGGGCCGGGTGACCGGTCAGGCGGGGCGGAACACGTCGGGCTCGAGGTAGATCACCCGGGCGCTCGGCACCGCGCCCCGGATCGCCCGCTCGACATCGTCGATCTCGCCGGCGACGCCGGCGGTGTCGAGGGCCGCGTCGAGCTCGATCTTGGCGCCCACGAGGATCTCCTCGGGGCCGAGGTGCTCGGTGCGCAGGTGGATGAGGCGCCGCACCGAGGGGTGCCCCTCGATCGCGTCGCGGATGGCCTGGCGCTCTCGGGGCGTGGCCGACTCCCCGATGAGCAGGCTCTTCATCTCGATGATGAGCGTGACGGCGATGGCGAACAGGAGGACACCGATGGCGACGCTCCCGGCCGCGTCCCAGCGGGGGTCGCCGGTGATCTCGGCCAGCGCCAGACCGATGAGCGCGAAGCCGAGGCCGATCAGCGCGCCGGTGTCCTCGAGCAGCACGACCGGGAGCTCGGGCACCTTCGCCCGGCGGATGAACTCCCACCACGTGCCGGCGCCCTTCGCGCCCCGGCTCTCGCGGATGGCGGTGCGCAGCGACAGGCTCTCGGCGACGATGGCGACGACGAGGATGGCGACCGCGATCGGCACCGATCCGAGCTCGTGCGGATGGCGCAGCTTCTCCTCACCCTCGAACAGCGCGAACAGCGAGCCGAGAGAGAAGATCACCAGCGCGACGACGAAGCCCCAGAAGAAGCGTTCGCGTCCATAGCCGAAGGGGTGTTCGGGAGTCGGGTCGCGACGGGCTCGGGCCGAGCCGAGGAGCAGGAGGCCCTGGTTCGACGTGTCGGCGACGGAGTGCACCGCCTCGGCCAGCATCGAGGCCGCGCCGGTGAGGAGGAAGCCGGTGAACTTGGCGACGGCGATGCCGAGGTTCGCCAGGAACGCGGCGATGATCGCCCGGCGACTGCCACCCTCCATGGGCGCCGACCCTACCGGCCGGCTGCCGGGGTGGCGGCCGCCCGCCCGTCAGGCGGGCATGGTCGCCGGCAGCTCGAACCAGACGCGCTTGCCCTCGAGGGTCGGTACCACACCCCAGGCGCTCGCCAAGGCCTCTACGAGGAACAGGCCCCGGCCGCTCGTGTCGTCGGGCGCGAACTCGCGGATGGTCGGGAGCACACGTGAACCGTCGCCGATCTCGACGCGCACGAGCGCACCGTCGTAGCGAACCACCACGGTGAACGCCCCGCCGGTGTGGCGCACGGCGTTGGAGGCGACCTCGCTCGTGAGCAGCTCGATGTCGCCGCCGACGAGCTCCGACATGCGCCAGCTGTGCAGCACGCCCGCCACGAAGCGGCGGGCCTCGCCCGGGCTCCGGGTGTCGGCGTCGAGCAGCATCCGCGCTTCGCGTGGCGGCGCCGGCCGCTGGTTTCGCAGCCCCGCCAGCTCGTCACCGATGCGATGACCGGGGAGGGGGAGGGGCGCGTCGTCGGTCGTTCCCGTCGCCTCGCGGAGGCGGGCGACGGGATCGGCGCCGGCGTCGTCGGGGACCCGGATCACGACGACCGCGGCGTCGTCGTGGGTGGTGCCGCCGGCGAATGCCAGAGCATCGTGGATCACGCGGGCGGCGATGGTCGACGCCGGTCGCCCGGCCGTGGCGAGGAGCGACTCGGGCAGTGCCTCCTCGCCGTACATCTCGCCCTTGGCGTTCCTCGCCTCGACGATCCCGTCGGTGCAGAAGAACACGGCGTCGCCAGGGCCGAGGCCGACCCGATCGTCCTCGACGGTGGCGCGGTCGAACATCCCGATGAGCGATCCGGCGTGGCCGCGCACGTCGATCCATCCCGCCCGGCGCACGACGATCGGATGCGGGTGGCCGCCCGATGCGAGCGTGACCCAGGCGCCGCACGTGTCGAGCTCGACCCGGGAGAAGACGACGGAGCAGAAGCGGTCGTCGCTCGGCGGCTCGCTGACGATGACCGAGTTCAGCTCCTGCAGCACGTCGGATGGGATCTCGTGGTGCACGGCCGCGGCGCGCAACGCGTAGCGGGCGAGCGCGGCGAGGTTGGCGGCGCGCGCGCCCTTGCCGCACACGTCGCCGATCACGACCGCCCAGTCGTTGGCACCCACCCGGAACACGTCGTAGAAGTCGCCGCCGACACCGACGTGGCGGTCGGCGGGCCGGTAGTGGCTCGCGACCTCCATCCCCGGGATCGCCGGCGGGCGGGGCGGCAGCAGGCTGGCCTGGAGCGTCGCCGCGAGGTCGGCCAGCTCGCGCGCCGCGTCCGACGCCGAGAGCACGCGCCCGTCGGGCGCGACGACACCGGGCGGGTCGACCCGTGCGGTGCCGGCGTCCGCCGCGGGAGCGCCCTTCGCCTCATGGTCTCGCCGCACTGCCATGCGCCGCCCATTCTGTCGCCGGTCCCGACGGGTCGCCCGGATGTCGCCTTGACACCGCGGCATATCCGGATATTGGATATCCGGGTATGAGGATCGGCGAAGGCGTCGAGTGGGCGATCCACTGCTGCACCCTTCTGGCCGTCGTCGGCGAGGAGCGGCCCCTTCCGGTCGCTCGCCTCGCCGAGTTCCACGGCGTTCCGGCGCCCTACCTGGCCAAGCAGATGCAGGCCCTGGCGAGGGCCGGCATCGTGGAGTCGGTCGCCGGGAAGCGGGGTGGTTACCGGCTGCGAAAGGCGCCGCCGGAGGTGTCACTCCTCGACATCTACGACGCCGTCGAGGGCGACGCCGCCGCGTTCCGCTGCACCGAGATCCGCCAGCGCGGGCCGGCGGCGCTCGAGCCGGACCGCTACCGCAAGCCGTGCGGCATCGCCCGCGCGATGTGGGCCGCGGAGGAAGCGTTTCGCGCGCAGCTGCGGAGCACGACCCTCGCCGACCTGCTCGTCGGGCTCGTGCACGACGTGCCGCCAGAGTCGGCCGCGAAGGGCGCGGCCTGGATGCAGGAGGTCCTGGGGTGAACCAGCAACGTCAACAACGCGTCTTCGTCGCCGGCGCGACGGGTGTGCTCGGTCGCCGGGCGGTGCCCCGGCTCGTGGCCGCCGGGTTCGAGGTCACCGGCCTCGCCCGGTCGGACGAGAAGGCCGAGCAGCTACGGTCGCAGGGCGCCTCGCCGGTGATCGTCGACCTCTTCGACGCCGCCGCCGTCAAGGAGGCGGTCGCCGGCCACGATCTGGTGTGCAACCTCGCGACGCACATCCCGACCGCGGCACGAGGCGTCCTCCCCGGTGGTGCATGGAAGGAGAACGACCGCATCCGCACGGAGGGCGCGGCCAACCTCGCCGACGCGGCCATCGCCGCGGGCGCGGCCCGGTTCGTGCAGGAGTCGATCACCTTCGTGTACCCCGACCGCGGCGATGCGTGGATCACCGAGGACGAGGTGGTCGAGGAGACGCCGTACACCGCGAGCGTGAAGGCGGCGCAGGCGAGCGCCGAGCGGGTGACCGCCGCCGGCGCGGCCGGCGTGGTGCTCCGGTTCGGGATCTTCTACAGCGCCGACAGCCACTCGACCCGCGACATGGCGCGCGCCGTGGCGCGTGGACTCCTCGCGCTCCCCGGCGCGCCGGATGCGTTCGCCTCGTTCATCTCCGTCGACGACGCCGCGTCGGCGGTGGTCGCGGCGCTCGACCCGTCGGTGCCGGCCGGCGTCTACAACGTCGTCGACGACGAGCCCCTCACGCGCACCGACCTCGCCGCGGCGCTGTCGTCGGCGCTCGGTCGCAGGGTGCGGACGCTCCCGACGCCGCTCACCGCGGCCGGCGGCCAGAAGGTCGCGGCCCTGGCGCGGTCGCAGCGCGTCTCGAACGCCCGGTTCAAGGCCGTCGCGGCGTGGACGCCGGCGGTCAGCGCGCGCGTCGGGATCCCGGCCGTCATCGAGGAGGTGCGCGGTGGCCGGCGTTGACGTCGCGGCGCCGCCGTTCGGTCGCGTCCACCGAGGTCTCCGGGTGGCGCGCATCGCGCTGGGACTGGTGGCCCTCGCCTCCCTCGAGCTCGGCGCGTGGGCACTCGCCGCGCCGAGGTCCTTCTACGACTCGTTCCCGGGCGGCGGACGGACGTGGGTCTCGATCGACGGGCCGTTCAACGAGCACCTGGTGCGCGACGTCGGCGCGCTGAGCCTCGCGCTCGTGGTCGTGCTCGTCGTCGCCGTGTGGTCGGGCGACCGCGCACAGCTCCGCATCGGCGCGGCCGCCGCGATCGTGTGGGGCCTTCCGCACCTCGCCTACCACCTCGCCCACCTCACGCACCTGTCGACGTCCGACCGGGCCGGCGAGGCGGTGTCGCTCGCCCTCGGCGTGGCGCTCCCGGTGGCCGCCCTCGTGGCCACCCGCCGCACCGCCGTCGCGTCCACATAGAGTCGCCGGCCGATGACGATCTCGATCGAAGAAGCGCACCGCGTCCTCACCGCCCCCGGCCAGCTCTTCGAGATGGAGGAGATCGAGATCCGGGGGGTGCCGACGCGGGTGTGGAAGAACGCGCCGCCGTCGCTCCGCTCGATCCTCGAGCGCACGGGCCAGTACGCCGACCGTGGGTACATCGTGTACGAGGACGAGCGGATGACCTACGGCGACCACCTGGCGCAGGTGGCGACGCTGGCGCACCACCTCGTCGACGACTTCGGGGTCGTGAAGGGCGATCGCGTGGCCATCGCCATGCGCAACTTCCCGGAGTGGCCGGTGGCGTTCTGGGCTGCAGCCGCCGTGGGGGCGGTGGTCGTGCCCCTCAACGCGTGGTGGACCGGTCCCGAGCTCGAGTACGGGTTGTCCGACAGCGGGGCCAAGGTCCTCGTCGCCGACGGCGAGCGCCTCGACCGGCTGAAGGACCACTTCGCCGACCTGCCGGGCCTCACCACCATCGCCGTGCGGGGCGACGGGCCGCTCCAGTGGACCGACGTCGTCGCCCCGGGCACCGGCGCCGCGGCCGGCACCTCGCTGCCCGACGTCGCCATCGACCCCGAGGACGACGCCACCATCTTCTACACGTCCGGCACCACGGGCCGGCCGAAAGGGGCGCTGGGGACGCAGCGCAACATCTGCACCAACCTGATCAGCCTCATCTTCGCCGGCGCCCGCTCCCGCCTGCGCTCCGAGGGCGACCCCCTCGCGCCGCCGCCCCCTCCTGCACCGGCCGATCCCGGCGCGCCGGCGTGCAACCTGCTGTCGGTCCCGTTCTTCCACGCCACCGGATGCCACTCGGTCCTGGTGGCGAACACCTTCGGCGGCAACAAGCTCGTCCTCATGTACAAGTGGAATCCCGAGCGAGCCCTCGAGCTGATCGAGCGCGAGCGGGTCACCAGCTTCGGTGGGGTGCCGACGATGGTGTGGCAGGTCCTCCAGTCGCCCGACTTCGAGAAGCGCGACACGTCGAGCATCCAGGGCATCGGCTACGGCGGGGCGCCGGCGCCGCCCGAGCTCGTCAAGAAGATCGAGGAGATGTTCCCCGGTCGGCTGCCGAGCAACGGCTACGGGCTCACCGAGACGTCGTCGCTGTCGACGTCGAACAGCGGCGTCGACTACCTGCGCCGGCCCGAGAGCGTCGGCGTTCCCGTCGCGGTCGTCGACGTGAAGGTCGTCGACGAGGCGGGCGGCGAGCTGCCGGCGGGGGAGACGGGCGAGCTCTGGATCAAGGGCCCCAACGTGGTGAAGGGCTACTGGAACAAGCCGGACGCGACCGCCCAGACCTTCACCGACGGCTGGCTCCACACCGGCGACGTCGCCCGCGTCGACGACGAGGGGTTCGTGTACCTCGTCGATCGCGCCAAGGACATGATCATCCGAGGCGGCGAGAACGTGTACTCGAGCGAGATCGAGGCGGCCCTGTTCGAACACCCCGCGGTGATGGACGCGGCCGTCGTCGGCGTGCCCCACCCGGTGCTCGGCGAGGAGGTCGGCGCCGTGATCCAGCTCAAGCCGGGCGCCACCGCCACCGCCGAGGAGCTGCAGGCGCACGTGCGCGCCCGCCTGGCCGGGTTCAAGGTGCCGTCGCACGTGTACTTCTCCGACGACGACCTGCCCCGGAACCCGGCGGGCAAGGTCCTCAAGCGCGAGCTGCGCCAGAGCCTCGGGCTTGCCTGACCCTCCCGACCCACCCCGTTCTGGAGTGCCAGAGCCACGCAGCACGTGGCTGTGGCACTCCCGAACGAAGAGGGTGGCCGAGTCGCGGTGGTTTCCGGTGGTGGCGTTCGTGGTTGCCGCCGGCGCCGTGTTCGTGGTGACCGTCGCGTCGGTGCACCTGCTGTCGTCCGACACCGTGCCGGTCCAGGGCTACCCGCAGCACCGCTTCTTCGAGGGATGGACCCGCTGGGACACGGGCTGGTACTTCAGCATCGCCACCCAGGGGTATCGGTACTTCGGTCCGGGTGTGCAGGCGTCGGTCGCCTTCTTCCCGGCCTACCCGCTGGCGATGCGGTTCGCCGACGTCGTCGTACCGGGCGACGCGCTCGCGGCCGGCGTCGTCGTCACCTACGCGCTCGGCCTTCTCTCGGTCGTGCTCTTCTGGCGGTGGTGCCGCGCCGCCATCCGGTCGGACGCGGTGCCGCTCGCCGTCGCGGTGCTCGTCCTCTGGCCGTGCGCGTTCTTCCTCTACGGCGCCGTCTACAGCGACGCCCTCTTCCTCGCCGCCGCCCTGGGCTCGCTCCTGCTGCTCGAGCA
>DATAKR010000012.1:0-23744 GCA_036261495.1 Acidimicrobiales bacterium
AGGCGGGTGGGCGCGGGAGGCGGAGGCGAGCGACGAGCGCGCGCCGCCGGCAAGGAGTGTGGACCGAGCAATGCAGCACGACATCGAGAGCTTCGAGACGGCGGCTCTCGCCGAGGCCGAGGGCGTCGCCAGCGCGGCCGAGCGGGCGATGCTCGAGGCCGACCCGCGGTCGTGGCAGCAGGCCCTCGAACGCCTCCTCGATCGCACCGACGCGCAGCTCGCCGCCGCCGAGCGCATCTCGGGGCCCGAGCGCTACCAGGTCGTCGCCGACTTCGAGACGACCCTCGACCTCCTCGAGGACGCCCTCGATCGCCTCGTCGGACCGCCAGCCGACGAGCCCGCGGCCGAGGTCGCCGGCGACCCGCCCGGAGAGGTCCGGCTGCAGGCATCGTGGTCGGGGGATCGCGTCGTGGTGTGGGCGGCGGGTCCCAAGGCGCCGCCAGCCGACAACGACGCCCTCTCCGACCACCTCGAAGCCATCGGCGCGCCGCGCGAGCACTGGGAGGTCCACGCGCAGGTGAAGCTTCCCGGAGGGGCGCGCGCCGGCGCGCTGTCGATCCGCCTGGCCGACGCCCTCGGCTGGCTCGTGGCCATCGCCGCCGGGGCGGGCGCCGACCGCGTCGGGCAGAGCCTGGTGTGGCTCAGCCGCGTGGCGCTGGCGGGCGTCGGTCTGGCGGCCCAGGGCGCGGTCGTGCCGGCGCTCCGGGGCACCCGCCGCGAAACCAGCGCCCGCGAGGTCGCCGTCAAGTGGTCGCCGGCGCTCGTCGACGCCGGGCTGCTGGCCGCCTTCTCGTCGTCCATGCCGCCGGCGGTCGTGGCGGTGACCCCGGCCAAGTCGCGGACGGTCGTCGACGGCGTGCTCGCCGCCACGGTCAACGCCATCGTCACCGAGGCCGCCAGCCGGATGGAGATGCCCGCCCCGCCTCCCTTCACCAACACGCCCGCCGCGGTGGCCGAAGCGTTCGTCACCCGCCTCGACGGCTCCACCTTCCAGGCGCCCGCTCGCGCCGCGGCGGAGATCTCGACGCGCCTCGACCGGTGGACGAAGCCGGTGACCGCACCCAACCGGCCCGTGCTCGTCGTCCAGCTCTCGCCGCCCGACGAGGGCAACGCCTGGTTCCTCTCGGTGCACGGGCCCGGGGCCAAGGGCGGGCTCCTCCCGATCGAACGGGCCCTCGCCGACTCGAAGAACACGGCGCTCCTCGGCGACGAGCTGGCGCGGCTCGAGCGGTTGTTCCCGGCGCTGCTGCGAGCCGGGGGCCAGCGGCGCGGCCAGGTCTATCTGAGCCAACCCGAGGCATGGGAGCTCATGACCACGACGGGGCGGTCGCTCGAGGCGGCCGGGTTCGAGGTGCGCGTGCCGTCGCTGTCGCGACGCAAGCCGGCCCCGACCCTGCGCCTCTTCACGATGCCTGCGGGCGACAGCGTCGTCGGGGCCCGCCAGCTGGCGGCGGTGCGGTGGTCGGTCGTGTTCGACGACGTCGAGCTGACGGCCGAGGAGGTGGCCCGGCTGGCCTCCGAGGCGACGCCGCTGGTCCAGTCGCACGGCCGCTGGGTGGAGCTCGATCGAGCCGACCTCCAACAGGCCGCCGCGGCCCTCGCCGACCGCGCCGGCACGACCCACATGACCGGCGCCGAGGTGCTCCGCCACGCTGTCGGGCTCGAGGCGTCGCCGCTCGGCGGTGGCGTGCGCGTCGACGGTGAGGGGTGGGCGGCCGACCTGCTCGAGAAGGCGGCGTCGGCCCGGAGCGAGCCGGTCGTCCGCCCCGAGGGGTTCGCCGGCGAGCTGCGCACCTACCAGGCCGAGGCGGTTGGCTGGCTCGCGTTCCTCGACGCCGTGGGCCTCGGCGGCTGCCTGGCGCTCGACATGGGCCTCGGGAAGACGCCGACGATCCTCGCCCACGTCGCCCGGACGGCGGGGAACGGGCCGGCGCTCGTGATCGCGCCGCCGGCCGTGGTCGGCAACTGGGCCGCGGAGGCCCAACGGTTCGCGCCACAGCTCCGCGTGGTCGTCCACCACGGCGCCACGCGCGCGTCGGCATCGGAGCTCGCCGCGGAAGTCGCCGGGGCCGACATCGTGATCACCACCTACGGCACCGCCGTGCGCGACGTGGAGCCGCTCTCCGAGCTCGAGTGGGACCGGATCGTCCTCGACGAGGCGCAGGCGGTGAAGAACCCGGCGAGCGACACCGCCCAGCAGCTGCGTCTCATCCCGGCCCGCAACCGCCTCGCGCTCACCGGCACCCCGGTCGAGAACGGCCTCGGCGACCTCTGGGCCATCCTCGACTTCACCAACCCCGGACTCCTCGGTCCGCGCGCCGCCTTCGTCGCGCAGATGAGCGGTGAGGGCCAGGACGCCCTGCGCGCGCTCAACGGCATCCTCGTGTTCCGGCGCACGAAGAGCGAGCCCGTCGTCGCGGCGGAGCTGCCCGACCGCATCGACGAGCTCGACCACTGCACGATGACGCCCGAGCAGATCGGCCTCTACCAGGCGGTGCTCGACCGGCTCGTCGCCGGCACGTCGCAAGATGGCGAACCCGCGCCGGCGAAGCAGGGCGCGATCCTCGCCGCCATCACCGCGCTCAAGCAGATCTGCAACCACCCGGCGGCGTACTCCGACGATGGCCGTCCGCTCGCCGGGCGCTCCGGGAAGCTGGCCCGGCTGCAGGAGATCGTCGACGCCGTGTTCGAGTCGGAGGAGCGCATCCTCGTCTTCACCCACTTCGCCGAGTGGGGCAAGCGCCTCGCCGACCACCTCACCGAGACGACCGGCGTACCCATCGCGTGCTACCACGGCGGCCTCGGGCGACGTGTCCGCGACGAGCTCGTGCACGAGTTCCAGGAGGGGAAGGGCGCCGGCGCCCTCGTCCTGTCGTTGAAGGCGGGCGGCACCGGGCTCAACCTGACGGCCGCCAGTCACGTCGTGCTCTACGACCGCTGGTGGAACCCCGCGGTCGAGGACCAGGCCCGCGACCGCGCCTGGCGCATCGGCCAGACGAGGACGGTCGTGTCGCACCGGCTGGTGTGCCCGGGCACCGTCGACGAGCGCGTCGAGGAGGTCGTCGCCGGCAAGCGCCACGTCGCCGATCTGGTGCTGCCGAAGTCGAGCTCGCTCGCCGACCTCGACGCCGACCAGCTGCGCTTCGCGCTGGGTCTGCGACCCGATGCCCTGCTCACCGAGGAGTCGTCATGAGCGCCGCCCGCCGCAACCAGCGCCGGAACCGCAAGCCCGCGGACGCGCCGCCCTCGGCCCGCGACCCGTGGGCGCGGGTGCCCGCGGCTCCCGAGGTGGCGCGCATCCGGCCCGCGGCCGACCCGCCGGCGCTGATCCGGTCGCTCGGCGTTCCGCCGCTCCCCGGGCAGACCGCCGTGGCGGAGCACTACCTGGCGGCGGTCGTCGAACGGGCCGCCGCCGTCGCGACCGCGCTGGCGGCGTCCGCCGGCCTGCTGGCGGCCGCCGGCGACCACGACGACGAGGCCGGCTGACCCGTCGCCGCGGCATTCCGGCCGAAAGCCTCTCGCACAGCAACATCCTCTCGAGTACGTTCAAGTCGTGAGTGACCTGCGCCTCTACACCGCGGGCGAGGTGGCCGAGCTGCTGCGCATGAACCTGCAGGTCGTGCAGCGCAAGCTCCAGGCGGGCGAGATCCCGGGATACCGCATCGGGCGTGAGTGGCGCGTCGAGCACGACCAGCTGCTGGCGTGGCTCGAACGCCACTCGAACCAGCGCGACCACGGCCTCGACCGCTGGTTCGCCGACGACGGCCGCCTTCGCGCCCTCCCCGCCCGGCGTGGCTTGCGCCACGGCGTGCTGGCGCGCATCGTCGCCACGCTCGCCACCGACCGGACCTATCCCGAACGCGAGCTCAACGAGGCACTGGCCCGGTTCCACGACGACGTCGCCACGCTCCGCCGCGAGATGGTCGCCGAGAAGCTGCTCGTCCGGACGCGCGCCGGCATCTACAAGGTCGTCACCGCACGAGAGCCGGCCCTGCGGCGGGCCTGAGAGGCGCACCGAGAGGCACCTCACCGGAATATCGGCACGGCCGTCGGTGCTGCAGCCGCGGTGAGCGAGCGCGACGACCGCAACCAGAAGATCATCGACGAGTTCCGGGCCAACGAGGGCAAGGTGGGTGGGCCGTTCGAGAACGTGCCGCTCCTGCTGCTGCACCACCGGGGCGCGAAGACGGGCGCCGAACGCATCAACCCCCTCGCCTACCGCCGCGACGGCCGGGCGTACGTGGTGTTCGCATCGAAGGCCGGCGCGCCCGACAATCCCGACTGGTACCACAACCTGCTGGCCCATCCGGACGTCACGGTCGAGGTCGGCACCGCGACCGTCGACGTCCGGGCGCGCGAGGCGACCGGCGAGGAGCGCGAGCGGCTCTGGACGCGGCAGAAGTCGGAGTACCCGGGGTTCGCCGGCTACGAGGAGCGCACCGACCGGCAGATCCCGGTGATCGTGCTCGAGCCGCGCTGAACCGGGCGTCTGGCAGGCTCAGGGGATGAGCCGGCGGTTGCTCGTCGCAGGCGGTGCCGTGGTCGTGGCGCTGGTCGTCGCGGCCGCGGTCGTGATCGTGCTGGCTCGCCGGCACGACCCGCTCCCACAGGCCGAGGCCCGGCGCTTCGCTCGCGAGTGGGCCGCGGCCTCGCCCGCTGTCGACGCGCTCGCGGTCCCCGGCTCGGGAGCGGCGGCGGATCAGAAGGACTTCCGGTCGCGCCTGTCGATCGCGAAGGCCACGATCTCGATCACGTCGGTCCGCCGGGCCTCGGGCGGCGCCGTCGCCGCGGTCCACGCCACCTACGTCGTCCGCGGCCTCGGCGAGGGGGGCGTCGACTCGTCGCTGCCGTTCGTCAAGAAGGGCGGGCGATGGCTCGCCGACTGGAAGCCGGCGGCGCTCCACCCGAGCGCGGTCCGCGGCGACCACTTCGACACCACGCGCCAGTGGCCGGCGCGCGCCCCCATCCTCGGCGCCGGCGGCGCGTCGCTCACGCCGCAGGTGAGCGTCGTCGTCATCGGTGCCAAGCCGAGCGCCCTCACCGACCGGGCCGCGGTCGCCGGCGCCCTCCAGCAGGCGCTGGGCTACGACCCCACGCGGCTCGACGCCGCCCTCGCCGCGCCCGGCGTCCAGCCCGACCACTTCGTGCCGCTGCTCACGGTCCGCGAGGACCGCTACCGCCAGGTGCGCTCGGCGATCCACGACCTGCCGGGCCTCGTGTTCGACGGGCCCAAGCCGTTGCGCCTGCCCTACGCCGACGTCTTCGCGACCCAGACGCTCGGCACCACCGGCGAGATCACCAAGGAGCTCCTCGACAAGCTCGGGCCGCTCTATCGGGTCGGCGACACCGTCGGGCGCTCGGGGCTCGAGCTGGCCTTCGAGCGCCAGCTCGCCGGGACGCCGTCGGGCACCGTCGACCTCGTTCACGCCGACGGCCGCCGCGACATCCTCCAGAAGTTCGACGGCCAGGCCCCGGCCGCGCTGACCACGACCCTGCGCCCCGACGTGCAGCTCGCCGCCGAGGCCGCACTCGACGGGGTGACGGTGCCCGCCGCGCTGGTCGCGGTCGACGTGCAGACCGGCGCGATCCTCGCGGCGGCGAGCCGGCCGCTCACCGACCAGTTCGACCGCGCCCTCCACGGCCACTACCCGCCCGGATCGACGTTCAAGATCATCACCACCGATGCACTGATCGCCGCGGGCGGACCGGATCAGCAGCTCAGCTGCCCGGCCCAGGTCGTCATCGGCGGCAAGCCCTTCAAGAACTTCGAGAGCGAGGCCCTCGGGCCACTCAGCCTCCGCGACGCGTTCGTCCACTCGTGCAACACCGCCTTCGCCGCGGCGGCGTCGGCACTCCCCGACGACGCACTCGTCGCGGCCTCCGCCCGCTACGGGTTCGGGGTGAAGTACGCCACCAGCGGGTCCGAGGAGATCGGCGGCACCTTCCCCAAGCCCAAGGACGCCGCCGAGCGCGCCGCCGCCGCCATCGGCCAGGGCAGCGTGACCGCCACGCCAGCGCAGATGGCGTCCGTCGCCGCCGCGGCGACCTCGGGCACCTGGCTCGCGCCCTACCTGCTCCCCGATCGGCACTCGACCGCGACCGCGACGCCGACCCCGGCCGCCATCGCTCCCCTTCACGACTTCAGGCGCGGCGTCGTCACCGAGGGCACGGCGACGGCCGCCGCGAGCGTCACCGATCTGATCGGCAAGACGGGCACGGCCGAGTTCGGCACCGACAACCCGCCGAAGACCCACGCCTGGTTCGTGGGGTCGCGCCACGGTGTCGCGTTCGCCGTGATCCTCGAGGGCGGCGGCGTCGGCGGACGCGATGCCGCGCCGCTGGCCGCGAAGTTCGCCGCCACGCTGCCCTGACGATGCTGGCGCGCCCACCGCATCCTCGGTGACGGCAACCGTGGGACGCTGGACGTCAGTTCGATATCGTGATATCACTCCCGCAGGTGTTCGCGACCCCGCGGCGCAAGGAGGCCGGAGTGCCCGACACGAAGAACCTGCTGTTGCGGTTGGATCCCGAGCTGGCGGCGCAGCTGCAGGCCATCGCCGCGGTCGAGGAGCGTCCGATGTCGGAAGTGGTGCGGGAGGCGATCCGGGCGCTCGTCGAGGCGCGACGCAACGACGAGGAGTTCCAGCGGCGCCTGCGCGGCACGGCCCGCCAGCACGCACGAGTGCTGCGCGCACTGCGGGCCGGCGACGATGGCTGAGCGGGCCGCGGTCGACGAGGCGACCCTGTTGTGGGCGGCGGCGCTCGTCGAGGGCGTCGACCCGGCCGCGCTGCTCGAGCGGCTCGAGGGCGCGGCGCTCGCGACCCTCGCGGGGGTCGCCGCCGACGTCGAGGAGACGACGGAGCCGCTCGAGGCGGCCGCCCGCCTTCTCGTGCGGATGGTGCGCGACCGGCCGTTCCCCGCCGACAACGCGGCCATCGGCTGGCTGGCCGCGGTGGAGCTGCTCGCCGCGGCCCACTGGCGGGTGGAGGTCGACCCGCGATCGGTGGCCGATCTGTGCGGCCGGGTCCGCGACGGCGCGATCGAGAACGCCGAGGTCGCGAGCGTGCTCGGTCGGTGGGCCGTCGCCGATGGGGTCGCGTGCCCGGCCTGCGGGCGCCGGGTGTACGTCCTCGACGCCGCCGCCCGCCGGGTGCTGCTGCCGGGGGTGGCCGACTTCGAGCTTCGAGCGAGGTGCGCGTTCGAGCACGGCCACCACGATCGCTCGGGTCGGCCGATCGCGGCGCGCGAGGAGCGGCCGGCGGAGGCGCCGCAGCCGGTGCTCGCCTGGGGTGAGTGCGGCTCGTTCCTCGTCGCGGGCGACGGTGCCAGCTTGGTGATCAGCCCGTGTGGCGACGATCCGCCGACCGTCCGGGTCGTCGAGGTCGACGACGTCCGACCCGCGGACCTCGTCGGCCGGTGGGATCGCCTGGTCGCGCGGTCGTCGACGCTCGGAGTCATCGCCGCCGGCGCGGCCCAGCCCGACGAGCGGGGCACCGTCGACCTGGCGAGTGTCCGGCGGGCGCTCCGGCGCAGCCATCCCGCCGGCTCGCCGAGCCTCGGTGAGGAGGAGGCCGGCGGCCGTCTGGCGGGGGTGGCGCGATGACCCGCTCCAACGAGGTGGTGCTCGACGTGCGCGGTGTCGCCCACGCATTCGGCGAGGTGCAGGCGCTGCGCGGCATCGACGTCGAGGTGCACGCCGGCGAGATCGTCGGGCTCCTCGGACCGAATGGCGCCGGCAAGACGACGCTGGTGCGGGTGATCGCCACCCTCCTCGAACCCGACGACGGCACCGTCGTCGTGTGCGGTGCCGACGTGCGCCGCCACCCGGGGGCGGCGCGGACTCACCTCGGCCTGGCGGGCCAGAGCGCGTCCGTCGACGAGCTCCTCACCGGCCGAGAGAACATCGAGCTCATCGGGCGCCTCTACGGCATCTCCTCCCGTGAGTGCCGCGAGCGCACCGAGACGCTGCTCGCCGGCGTGGGGCTCATCGACGCCGCCGACCGGCGCGTCGGCAGCTACTCGGGGGGGATGCGCCGGCGCCTCGACCTGGCCGCGACGCTCGTCGGCGAGCCCGCCCTGATGCTCCTCGACGAACCGACGACCGGCCTCGACCCCCGGAGCCGGCTCGGGCTGTGGGATCTCATCGAGGGCATCGCCGCCCACGGGACGGCGGTGCTGATGACGAGCCAGAACCTCGAGGAGGTCGAGCGCCTCGCGGACCGGGTGGTCGTGCTCGACGGCGGCGCGGTCATCGCCCACGATCCGCCGCGCGAGCTGCAACGACAGATCGGCGGCCACGTGCTCGAGGTCCGCCTCGGCCCGAGTGCCCTCGACGGCGATGACGGGCTCGCCGGCGTGGCGTGCACGCTCACCAACGCCGGGTTGAACGCCACCGTCGACGATGCTCGAGCGCGCGCCACCGCGCCCATCGCCGGCGGTCTTCCGGCCGCGGTCGATGCCGGGCGCCGCCTCATCGACGCGGGCATCGAGCCGACCGAGTTCGCCCTCCGCCTGCCGAGCCTCGAGGAGGCCTTCCTCACCCTGACGGGGACGAGCCGCGGCGAGGAGGGCGACCACGGCCACGAGCCGAACGCCGCACACAAGCCGACGCTGCCCGAGTGGCCGCCACCGGCGCGCGTGCATTCGGCCGTTCGCGACATCGCCGCGGTGACGGGCCGGGACTGGAAGCGGCTCCTGCGGACGCCGCAATCGGTGTTCTTCGCCGCGGTGCAGCCCGTGCTCTTCGTGCTCGGCCTGGCCGCGGTCTTCGGCCACCTCGTCGAGAACGTCGTCGGCGAGCACTACATCCAGTTCCTGCTCCCGGGTGTGCTCGTGATGCAGGTGGCGCTGGCCGCCGGGGCGACCGGCGTCGGCCTGGCCACCGACCTGCGAGACGGCATCGTCGACCGGTTCCGGAGCCTCCCGATGACCCAGGCCGCCGTCCTCGTGGGCCGGACGACCACCGATCTGGCACGCAACGCCGTCGCCGTTGCCGTGATGATCGCGGCCGGCTTCGCCATCGGGTTCCGGCTCCATGGCGGGCTCGCCGGCGGCCTCGCCGCGCTCGCGCTCGCGTTGCTGTTCGGCTACGCGACCACCTGGGTGTTCGCCGCCGTCGGCCTCGCGGTGAAGGACCCCGAGGCGGCGACGTTCATCGGCTTCGCGCCCGTGCTGCTCTTCGTCTACCTGTCGAGCGCATGGGTGCCGATCGAGACCATGAGCGGAGCCGTGCGGCCGTTCGCGCGCAACCAACCGGTGAACGTGACGATCGAGGCGGTCCGTGCCCTCGCCAACGGCACCGACGCCGGCGGCGCGATCCTCCAATCGCTGCTCTGGTCGGCCGGCCTCATCCTCTTCTTCGGCTGGCTGTCGGCCCGGCAGTTCCGGCGGGCCACCTCCTGAGGCCCGCCGGCGTTCCCGCTGCAGCCCGCTACAGAAGGTTGACCACGGTCCCGAGGTCGGCCAGACGAAGCAGGCCGGGAGCGTCGACCACGCGGGCGACGGCGTCGGCCGCGCCGACGCCCGTGAGACGCATCTCCCGCGCCAGCGCGGCGGCGACCACCGGCGCCGCGAACGAGGTGCCGCTCCAGCACGCCCACTCGCGGAAGCGGTCGGGGTCGGCCGTCCCCGCCGGCGCCGTTCCCGCACCGTCGAAGACCGTGAAGAACGCGCTCACGAGATCGACGCCGGGCGCGCAGGCGCGGACCCACGGCCCGTAGTTCGAGAACCGGGCGGGACCGTCGGGGCCGACCGCTCCGACGCCGATCACGCCGGGAAGCGCCGCCGGGTACGCGGGGCGGCACGTCGCGTCGTTCCCCGCGGACGCGACCACGACCGTCGCCCGCTTCTGCACGATCCGGATCGCGGCCGCGAGCACATCCATCCGCTCCATCGCGTAGCCGCCGAACGAGAGGTTGAGGATGTCGGTATCGGGGTCGAGTGCCGCGATGGCGCGCGCGATGGTGACCTCGTCGCCATCGCCGAAGGTCGTGAGCACCCGCTCCACCGTGAGATCGCACCCGGGCGCGAGCAACGCGATCAGGCCCGCGATGAACGTGCCGTGACCGGCCGCGGGATCGAGGAGGTGGTCGCCGTCCTCGTCGGGCTCGTCACAATCGCCGGCCGCGCACGACACCGCGCCGACGCAGGCCGGCCGGAGCGCGCCGGCGGCGAGGCCGGTGTCGAGCACGACCACACGCGGGGCGCGGCCGCCCTCGGGGCGAGGCGACGACGCGGGAACGGTGAGGTACGCCGGCTCGCTCGCGGGACGAGCGGAGCTCTTGCGGTGACCGGTCGCCTGGTACTCGCTCGCGTACACCGGCGACGCGTACACCGGCGACGCGTACACGGGCGAACCGGCGACGCCGCGGTCCGCGGGGTGCGGTCGACAGCAACAGCCGCAATGGGCAAAGAGCACGTGGTTGGGCTGACCCACCATGCCCCGCAGCCGCAGATCGGCGGACAGCTCGACCGGATCGAACTCGGCCCGCACCCGGAACAGGACCGGCCGCCGGGCATCGGCGCCGAAGCCCTCCTCGGGGAAGACCTCTTCGACGTCGGCCTCGAACCCCGTGACCTCGAGGGCGAAGTCGCGCGCCTGCTCGCCGGCGACGACGATCTCGTTCGGTCGGTACGCGAACGGCTCGCCCGCCGCGTTCGCGAACGCGACGCGCTCGCTCCACTCGCCGGTCGGCGTCGTCCCAGCCATTGGCCCCCTCCGTCCCCGCGCCCGCCGGGCGCGACACTCGCCGGACGTTAGCCCCGGGCCGCGCCCGCGAGGACGTCGCTCGCGAGGGCCGCGCCCCGGACGAGCCCGAGCTCCCGACCCTCCTGCTCGGCGGCGCGGAAGGCGTCCTCCCCCATCCGGTCGCGCACCGTGGCGAGCATCTCGTCGCTCACGCGGCGGTCCTCGTCGTACAGCGCGAGACCCGTCGACTCCAGGATCGCTTCGGCCTGCGCGTGGAGCCTCGCGGCGACGTCCGGCTGCTCCGCGCCGGCGGCGATGCGCGCCGCGATGATGAGGCTGAACGCGACCATCACCGGCCGGCCGAGCGCGAGCGCGAGCGTCAGGCACGACTGCTGGTGGCGGGCCGCAGCGCGCACGTCGCCGCGGCGCAGGGCGACCTCGGCGAGGTTGCCCTCGGCGCTGGCCTCGAAGACCTCGTCGTCGAGCTCCCGGTAGGCGGCGAGCTCCTGCTCGAAGGCCTTCCACGCCGTCGCGAGGTCACCGAGACCGAGGGAAGCGATCCCGAGCTGGCTCCACATTCGCGCCCGTCCGCGCCGGCTGACGTGGCCCGCGAGGGCGCGCTCGGCGGCGCCGACGGCGGCCCGGTAGTCGCCCTGCCGGCAGGCCAGGTCGCCACGGGTCCGCTCGATGGCGACGTCGTCCCATTCCGGAAGCCCGCCAACCTCCTCCTCGAGCGCAGCCGCCATATCGAGGACCCGGCGCGCACCGGCGACGTCGGCGGTGCGGAGGTAGACGTCGCCGAGCGTCGTGAGCAGCGCGACACGGGCCGGTGTGGGCTGCGGGATCTCGTCGACGTAGCGGGTGAGCTCGACGATCGCCTCGCGGAACGACTGCGTGGCGTCGAGGTAGCGGCCGATGGTGAACGCCAGCTCCTGGGCGCGTTCGGGGCGGGGCCCGGCGAGGGGGCCGACGAGGGCGCGGAGGTTGTCGAGCTCGGTGGCGACGGCACCGGTCCAGCCCCGCACGTGGCGTCGCGACGGCCCGACCCGGTCGAGGTACCACGACGACAGCCGGTCCGCGACACCGACGACGTGACCGTCGGCGGCCAGCCGTTCACGGGCGAACTCGCGCACCGACTCGAGGAGCCGGTACCGCGTGCCGTTCGCGGCCAGGTCGGCGGTGACGAGCGACTTGTCGACCAACGACCACACCAGCTCGGGAACGTCGTAGGCAGCCACGCCGTCGCCGGCCACAGCGGCGGTGGCGGCCTCGAGCCCGAAGGAGCCGCCGAACACGCCGAGACGGTGGAAGCACGTGGCTTCGCCCTCGTCGAGCAGCCGCTCGCTCCACTCGAGCAGGGCGGTCATCGTCCGCTGGCGCTCCGGCACCCACGGGTTGTGGGTCGACAGGAGGCGGAAGCGGTCGCGCAGTCCGTCGAGGACCTCCTGGGGCGAGAGCACGGCGAGCCGGGCGGCCGCCAGCTCGAGCGCGAGCGGGAGGCCGTCGAGGCGCCGCGAGATCTCGGCGAGGACCGTGCGGGTCGCATCGTCGACGACGAGGTCGTGCCGGGCGCGCTCGGCCCGCTCCACGAGCAGGTCGACGGCGGGCGAAGGGGCATCGGCGACGCCAACGGCGACACTGCCGTCGACCGGCGGCAGTGCCAGCGGCGGCACCCGCCACACGTGCTCTCCATCGACCCCGAGCGGTTCGCGACTCGTCGCGACGATGCCGCAGGAGGGGCACGCGCCGAGGAGCCGGCGGGCGGCGTCGGCGCTCGCCTCGGCCAGGCGCTCGCATCCGTCGAGGAGGATGAGCGCCCGACGCGATCGGAGGTGGTCGACCACGTCGGCCCAACGATCGCCGGCCGACGCCGGCGCGCCGACCGCGGTCCCGATGGCGGCGCCCACCTGGACGCTCTCCTGCAGCGGCGCCAGGTCGACGATCCACACGCCGTCGGGCCATCGGGGCGCCACGCGAAGGCCGGTCTCGACCGCGAGCCTCGTCTTGCCGACACCACCGGGGCCGGTGAGCGTGACCAGCCGGCCGGGCGCGGCCAGCATCGCCAGCTCGACGACGTCGGCGTCCCGGCCGACGAACGACGTCGGCGGCGCGACCAGGTTGTGGCCCTCGGCCGGCACCGCACGGACGGCCGGGACGTCGGGCACGATGCCGGGCGCGACGAGTGCGTAGAGCCGAACGGGCTCCTCGAAGTCCCGCAGGCGGTAGCGCCCGAGCGAGACGACGTCGATCTCGGCGCTCGTGCGCTGCAACCGATCGACGGCGTCGCCCGACACCAACACCTGCCCGCCGTGGGCAGCAGCCATCACCCGAGCCGCCTGGTGAACGGCGAGGGCGACGTAGCCACCGCCCCGCGGCGCGGCCAGGCCCGAGTGCACACCCATGCGCACCCGCACCCCGCCGTCGAACCCCCACGGCTCCGACGCCAGCCGGTGCTGCGCGTCCGCGCACGCGGCGACGGCATCGTCCTCGGTCTGGAACGCGAGCAGCACGGAGTCACCGGCGCGACCGAGGTCGTGGCCGCCCCACGCGGCCCATGCGTCGCCCATGACCTCGAAGTGGCGGTCGAGCACTTCGACGTAGCGTTCGCCGAGACGGCGCAACAGCCGCGTCGACCCTTCGATGTCGGTGAAGACGAACGTGACGATGCCACTCGGCAACATCGTGTGCGCCGGCTCCTGCGCCCCAGCCACGGCGCCATTCTCGCAGAGCCCGTCAGGCGAAGGTCAGGGCTGACACCTCGCGCACGGCGGCGACGATCGCGTCCGGGCGGTGGTAGGGCAGGAGGTGGCCGGCGCCTGCAAGGAGCTCGAGGCGGGCCCCCGGAAGACGCTCGGTCAGATCGCGGGCCGCGGCGGGACGCACCAGGCGGTCACGCGTGCCGCTGAGGACGATGGCCACCTGCTCGATCCCCGACAGCGCGTGGGTCAGGTCGTCGGACTCCGCCACGAGGGCGCGCTGCTCGGTGGCGAAGCTGCGCCAGATCGACCGCCGGCGCCAGAGGTCGATCTTCTCCGTCAGGCGGTGCTTCGGTACCGCGGTGAGGTCCGAGCCGCTGCCGACGTCGAGGTCGACCGGGATGCGCAGCAGCCAGGGCGGAAGGATCTGCAGGGCGATGTAGGCGATGGCGTCGCTGACGAGGGGGAGCGCAGCGATTCGATCGAAGGGGTCGACGGCGGCCGCGCTGCCGATGCTCGCCGCGAGCACCAGGCCGGCGACGAGGTCCGGGTGGCGCGATGCCAACGCCAGCGCCACGCCGCCGCCGTAGCTGTGACCGACGACGACCGCGCCCTCGACGCCGCGAGCCCGAAGGTCGGCGGCCAACACGTCGGCACCGTCGAACAGCCCGGTGGCCGGGCCGGCGCTGCGGCCGTACCCGGGCCGGTCGGGCACGACCACGCGGTGATCCTCCACCAGCTCGGGGACCACGCGGTCCCAGTCGTGGATCTGACCGGGCTGGCCGTGGAGCAGCACGATCGCCGGACCGTTGCCTCGATCGTCGACGTTCAGCTCCACACCGGGCTCATTCCCGCACCGCCCCCTGACCCAACCCCGAGACGCTCCCCGGTGGGATCCTGATTCTACGAGCCGGCCTCCGCTACGTGCCCGCGGTCGGGCTCGTCGTGCTGGGCGAGCTCGCGGAACGCCTCCGGCACCGGGCACGTGTCGGAGAAGGTCACGCCGGCGAATCCGACCGCACCCCGACCGAACCTCTCCCGGATCCCGTCGATGGCGCGGTCGACCGCCGAGCGGGCCGCATTTGACCTCGTGCCGGGACGGTGGGCTTCGGCTCCCAGGCCGAGCGGCAGCTCGAGCTGAGCCATGGGCGCCGGCGCCAGATGCGACACCGAGATGGCGAGCAGGCTGATCTCGCGTTCGTCGGCGTGGTCGGCCAGCGCCGCCTTCGCCAGGCCCACACCGACCTCGGTGAGCGTGAGCGTCGAGGCCATCGGGACGGCCATGGTGAGCGACCGTGTGACCGACCTCAGGCCGGGGAACCGGACGCGCACGGTGACGGTCCGCCCGGCCCGGCCGCCGGCCCGGAGCCGGGTCGCCACCCGATCCGCGAGATACCCGAGCACCGAGCGGAGCAGCTCGTCGGTGACGCGCCGGCGCCCGAAGGCCGACTGCGCGCCGACGGACCCGGCCCGCCGTCCGGCGTCGACGCGGCGGGGGTCGACGTTGCCGGCGAGGGCGCCGAGCGTGGCGCCCGCAGCCTCACCGAGGAGGCGCTGGAGCAGCGGGCGCGAGGTCGCGGCCAGCTCCCCGATCGTGCGAATGCCGACCGACGCCAGCCGTTCCCGGGTGACCGGGCCCACCCCCCACAGCAGCTCGACCGGCAGCGGGTCGAGGAACGCCTGCTCGCGACCGGGCTCGACGACGACCACCCCGTCGGGCTTCGCCACCTGCGAGGCGACCTTCGCCAGGTGCTTGGTGGTGGCCGCGCCCACGGAGATCGGCAGGCCGACGTCGTCGCGGACCCGGCCGCGCAGGTCGGCGGCGATCGCCGCCGGCGGCCCGAACAGGTGGGTCGAGCCGGTGACGTCGAGGAACGCCTCGTCGATGGAGATGCGCTCCACGAGCGGCGTGAAGTCGCGAAGGATGGCCATCACCTCGTCGCCGAGGCGTTGGTACTCGCGGAAGTGACCGCCGACGAAGCGCAGGCTCGGGCACAGCGCTCGGGCCTGCCGCCCCGGCATCCCTCCACGCACGCCGAACGCCTTGGCCTCGTAGCTCGCCGCGAGCACGACGCCGCCGCCCACGGCGATCGGCAGGCCGCGGAGTGAGGGGTCGAGGAGCTGCTCCACCGACGCGTAGAAGGCATCGAGATCGGCGTGGAGGATCGAGGGCTGGCGAGACGCCGCCATGCCCGCCGAGGGTACACGAACGTGTGTTCCCTTCGCCCCGGCCCCGCGGGCGGCACCGATGTCGTGGGATACGGTGCCGCGCCATGAAGCTGGTGACCGGGGTTGGCGGCTGGCCCAAGGGCGTCCCTGACGCGGCGAAGCGGGCCGAGGACGAGGGGTTCGACATCCTGACGTGCGGCGAGCTCGCCCACGACTCGATGCTCACGATGGCGGTCGCGGCGACCGCGACGGAGCGCATCGAGCTGCAGACGTCGGTGACGATCGCGTTCCCGCGCAGCCCCATGGTGCTGGCGATGGAGGCGTGGGACATCCAGCACCTGTCGGGCGGGCGGTTCAGCCTCGGCCTCGGCAGCCAGGTGAAAGGTCACAACGAGCGCCGGTTCGGCGGCACGTGGTCGGCGCCGGCGCCGCGGATGCGCGAGTACATCCAGATGGTCAGGGCCGTGTGGGACTCCTGGCAGAACCGCACCAAGCCCGGCTTCGTCGGCAAGCACTACCGCTACACCCTGATGAGCCCGAACTTCGACCCGGGACCCCTCGACGCCGGCTTCCCGTCGATCGGCCTCGCCATGGTCGGCCCGGGCATGGCGCGGATCGCCGGCGAGCTCGCGGACGTGGTGATGCCCCACGGCGGGATCATGTCCGACAAGTACATGCGCGAGGTCCTGCTCCCGGCCGTGCGCCAGGGCTTGGCCGCGTCGGGGCGCTTGTGGTCCGACGTCGAGATCGCGGCGAGCGGGTATCTGGTGCTCTACGACGACGAGAAGGAGGTCGAGCAGAAGATGCTCGGCATGCGCCAGGCGCTGTCGTTCTACGGCTCGACGCGGACCTACCACAAGGTGCTCGAGCTCCACGGCCTCGAGGAGCTGGGCCAGAAGCTGCACTCGCTGTCGGTCCAGGGCCGGTGGGACGACATGCGAGAGGCGGTGCCACTCGAGGCCATCGCCGAGCTGGCCCAGACGTGCCGCTACGACGACCTCCCCGAGTTCCTCGCCACGCATCGCGAGTACGCCTCCCGCATCGGCCTGGGGCTGCCGTCGCGCACTCCCGAAGACCGCGAACGCGCCGTCGACATCATGCGCCGGGTGCAGGAGGTGCAGACCCCGGGCGTTCCGCGCGGGCTCGACCTCGAGGGCGCCGGCAAGCGCTGAGCGCTCCACCGCCCGGGTCGCTACGGTCTCCGCCGTCATGGCCGACTCGCGCCGGAACCTCGTGCTGTTCATGCCCGACCAGCTGCGCGCCGACGCCGTCGGCGCCTTCGGCAACCCCGTCGCGCACACGCCGGCGATGGACGCCCTCGCCGCTCGCGGCACCACCTTCACGAACGCGTTCAGCCAGCACAGCGTGTGCTCGCCGAGCCGGGCGTCGATGCTCACGGGTTGGTACCCGCACGTCACGGGCAAGCGCACCCTGACGAACCTCATCAAGCCGTGGGAGCCGAACCTCCTGCGCTACCTCCACGACGACGGCTACCACGTCGCATGGGTGGGCCAGCGCGGCGACACGTTCGCGCCGGGGGTGACCGAGGTGTCCTGCGACTTCTACGGCTGGACGGTGCGGCCGACGATGTTGCACCACCCCATCCCGTATCCACCGGAGCACCACCTCGCCCGGGCGTTCTATGCCGGCCGGCGCCCGGCGGACGGTCCCGTCCTCGACTTCGACGAGGCGGCGGTCATCACCGCCGAGGAGATCGTGGCCGACCTGCCGGAACCGTGGGTGCTCTTCGTCGCGCTCGTGTTCCCCCACCCTCCGTTCGAGGTGGAGGACCCCTGGTTCTCGCTCCACGACCGGCCGTCGATGCCGCTCCCCGCCGCCCCGCCCGAGGGGCCCGAGCCGCGGTTCATGACGGAGATCCGCAGGCGGTACGGCACCGAGCGGGTCACCCCGGGGGAGTGGCAGGAGATCATCGCGACCTACTACGGGATGGTGTCGCGCGTCGACGACCAGCTGCGGCGCGTCACCGAGGCCGTCGACCGCGCCGGATCGGCGGACCGCACCGTGACGATGCTCTTCACCGACCACGGCGAGTACCTGGGCGACTACGGCCTGGTGGAGAAGTTCCCGTCAGGCGTGCACGACTGCCTGCTGCGGAACCCGTTGATCATCGCCGGCCCCGGTGTTCGGGAAGGAGCGGTGTGCGACGACCTGGTCGAGCTCGTCGACCTTCTGCCCACGTGCCTCGAGCTGGCGGGCGTCGAACCGACCCACACCCACTTCGGCCGCAGCCTGGTGCCGGCGCTGTCGGGATCCGCCGGCGCCGCCGACGAGGTCGGGCGAGACGCGGCCTACGCGGAAGGCGGGTTCACCCCCGCCGAGCGGCACCTGATGGAGAGCGGTGTCGGCTTCCCCTACGACCTGAAGATCGCCATCCAGCACGAGGACGAGGCCGCGGCCGGGAAGTGCGTGGCGATGCGAACTCGCGAGTGGACCTACGTGCACCGCCTGTACGACACCGACGAGCTCTACGACCGTGCCGCAGACCCTCGGGAGACCAGCAACCTCGTCGACCGGCCAGACCTGGCCCCTGTCGTCGCCGACCTGAGATCGCGCCTGCTCGACTGGCTCGTCGAGACGAGCGACGTCATCCCGTGGGAGCCCGACCCGCGCAACCCGCGGGTCGCCCGGCCGCCGCTCGCGGTGCGATCGCGCTGAGGTTCCCGCCGGCGAGGGCTACGAGCGGGTCCACGGCGCATCGGGCAGGTGCTCGTCGAGCGACCCGCCGGCCCCGCAGTCGGGTGCGCGGTAGGCGTCGGGCATCCGGGGATAGAAGGCGGTCCAGTAGGCACGCGCGAGTGCCGCGGCCTCCTCCGCCGAGGCGCCGAGCAGGCGGGCCGTCCGGGCATCGCGCTGCACCGCGGCGCATTCGGCGCGCGCCTCGTCGGTGAGCCCGGCCATGTGCATGGCCTCGTGCGTCAGCAGGTGCACGGCGACCACCTCGTCGGGCGAGGGCCGCGCCTTCGACGACCCCAGGTACGACCGGAGGTGGCCGCACTCGTCGGCCTTCACCGTGGTCGACCGCGCCGGGCGCCCGCTCGCATCGAATCGCACGTAGCCGGGCTCGAACTCGGCGTCGACGAACGAGGCCGCATACCCCTGGCAGTGGACGTGGACCCGGGCGCCGACGAGCTCGGAGGCAGCCCCCGACAAGCGACGCTCGAGGGCGCCGTGGCGCCACGCCGAGTAGACGGCGACCAGTGCGATGCCGGCGAGGACGCCGAGGCTGATCCAGGGCACCGACGCCCGCCGGCCGAGCGAGTCGACACGGTGGAGCCACCACCAGCCGGCGACCGCGGCCGCGGCGAGCACCGCGGCCACCGCGATCCACGTGGCCATGCCCTACCTCACCGGGGCAGGGGTCGGCTCCCGCCGGGTCAGGGCGCCACCCACACCGTAGGGCCCTTCGGGAAGCCGGCGCCGGGCTGCGTGAGCGTGAGCAGCGCCCGGTCGACAAGCAGCTCGAAGAGGAGGTCCTGATCGAACGTCGGCCAGAGCTCCTCGGTCTGCCGCTCGGTGCGGAGCTGCTGCGCGACCTGCTGTCGCACGCCGGCGTCGTGCACCGGACGCACCCGCCCCGAGAGATAGAAGCCGTCGTCCTCGCGTGGTGGCGCGAAGGTCTCGCTGTGCAAGCCGTAACGACCGTCGCGGAGGAGGTCCCGCTGCTTCGGTCCCGACTGGATCAGCACGTGGATCGCGTCGTCACCGATCACCGGGCACACCGGGTGGACGCGAGGCCCACCGTCGGCTCGCACGGTGGCCAGGAACGCCAGTCCGATCCCCCACTGATAGAGGTGCTCACGGCCGATCGCGGCCAGCTCGGGGCTCGCCGCGGTGAACTCCTTCCAGGTGAGCATGGCGAACTGTACGGCCCGATCATCGCCTCGCGCCGGGTTCGTGGAGTAGGCATTCCTCGCCGACGGCGATCCACGACCGGCGGTGGGCGAACCTCAGGAGGCTGCCATGCCCGACACCTTCCAGAAGCCGAGCATCACCACCGACCTGGCCCGCCGGATGATCCAGGCGGCCGAGGCCAAGGCCGAGGCCATGGGCACCCCGATGGTCATCGCGATCGTCGACGAGAGCGGCGTGCTGAAGGGGTTCAGCCGCATGGACGGCGCCGCACTCCTCAGCGTGCAGGTGGCACAGGACAAGGCGTACACGGCGACCGGCTTCGGGATCTCGACCGACGGGTGGTACGACTTCATCAAGGACGATCCGCCGCTCGCCGCCGGCGCACCCGACGGGATCGACCGCCTGGTCGTGTTCGGCGGCGGCTACCCGATCCGCGTCGACGGGGCGGTCGTCGGCGCGATCGGCGTCAGCGGTGGTCACTACACCCAGGACATGGAGGTCGCGCAGGCGGGCCTCGCCGCATTGAACGGCTGACGCCGCGGGACGGTCGAGGCGGGGCGGGCGCCGGGCCGGTCGGTCAGCGGAAGACGGGCGGGCGCTTCTCGAGGAAGGCGGCCACGGCCTCCTTGTGCTCCGCCGACGCGTAGGCCTTCTCGAGCATCGCCAGCTCGCGCTGCTGCACGAGCTTCAGATCGGTCTCGCTCGCGTTCTCGCTCAGCAGCTGCTTGATCCACCGGAGCTGCGGCGTGGGGTTCTCCGCGTACGAGCGCGCCCGGGCGACGGCGGTGTCGACGACCTCGTCGTCGGCGACCACCTCGTCCGCGAGGCCGAGCGCCGCCGCCTCGTCACCCAGCACGATCCGGCCCGAGAGCATGAGATCGGACGCGACGCCGAGCCCGCAACGGCGCGGGAGCAGCGCGGAGCTGGCCAGCTCCGGAACCAGGCCCAGCTTGACGAACCGGGTGCTGAGCTTGGCCGACCGGGCGGCGACGATCCGGTCGAACGGCAGGATCATCGTGAGCCCGACGCCCACCGCCGCGCCGTTGACGGCGGCGACGATGGGCTTGGTCGACCGGATGAGCTCGACCCAGTCGCGCGACCGGTCGGGACGCGCCGCGGCCTCGTCCCCCGAGAGGCGGGCGTCGAACACCGCGCTGATGTCGGCACCGGCGCAGAACGCGCGGCCGGCGCCCGTCATGACCACCGCGCCGACGGTTGGGTCGACGTCGGCGGCGAGGATCGCCTCCGTGAGCTCGCGGCTCATCGTCGGCGTCCACGCGTTGAGCTTGTCCGGGCGGTTGAGGGTGAGCAGCAGGATGTCGTCGCGCTGCTCGCGCAGGATCTGCTCGTAGGCCACTAGGGGCACGCTATCGCCGCGCCCTCGACCGGCGTCGGCCGGCGCGGGCGGCGACGTCCTATGCGGGGATCGAGTAGCCGACGGTCGCGATGGCGACCACGGGCCCGCCGGCTCCGCTCGTGATGCGCACCTCCGTCACGGACGAGCGGGCACCCAAGCGCAAGAGCTCCGCCTCGGCGACGAGGTCGACGAGCGCCGGCTTCTCGAGGAAGTGGATGGTGAGCGTCGACGTGACCGCGAGCGGGACGATGCCGACGCGCGACAGCGTGGCGAGCCACGCCGCACCGTCGGTGAGACCCATCATCGTGGGCCCCGACACCGTGCCGCCGGGGCGCTGGTGCTCGTCACCGATCGGCATCACGAGCCGCGCTCCCCGTTCGGTGAGGGCGTCGACCCGGTAGCCGCGGGGCGTGGGGAAGGCTCCCCACAGGAAGTCGTTGAGCTCGTCGACGGTCACGACCGGTTGCGGGATCACGCCCCGATGATCCCCCACGGCCGCGGGGACTAGCCCATTCGCGCCCCGATGATGGCACGATCGGGTCAGCGTGCCGCCGCGGCATGCGGGGTACTGCCCCGATGCGGCCGTGGAGGGTGGCGCGCGGTGGAGCGGAATCCGAGACAGACGGGAGTCGAAGTGCGCACGAGCCTCCTCGCACTGCTGCACCAGCTCGAGGCCGAGGCGTCCACCGGGCGCGTCGCCGTTCGAGGCGTGCAGACGGGATGGGTGTACGTCAACGAAGGCCGCATCTACTGCGTCGAGCGGAACGGCGAGCCCTCGCTGTTCGAGGCCATGGAAGCGGCCGGCCTGTTCGAACCCGCCGACCTCGACCTGGCGCTCCGGGTACCGGTCCTCGACCGGTGGCGCCTGCTCCTGCGCGGTGACGAGCACCGGATCACCGAGACCCGAGCGTTCGCCCGCCGCCACGCCACCGAGCACCTCCGCCCGCTGCTCGCCCCCGTCTACGACTCCACCTTCGTGCCCAAGATCGAGCATCCCCTCGGGCCACTCGGGTCGTGGACCGTCGACGAGCTCCTGGGCGAGCCGACCGGTGGTGACGGCGACGTCGTCGACGTGGCCGGGGGCGACCAGGTCATCGACGCTCGCGACGCCGCGCCGCTCCACAACGGCGGCGCGTCGCACTGACCCGCCGGCCTGGTGGTTCGAGCCGGCGCCCGGACTGGACCTACTGCGTCACGGCACGGCGGTTCGCGCCACGTTCTCGACCTTGCAGGTCACGTTGCCCTTCACGCCGGTGGCTCCGGTCGCGTCCCACTGGGCCGTCTCGCCCGCCTTCACCTTGCTCAGCGCGACCGCCCCGTCGGTGACGTGGTTGCCGGAGCTGTCGGTGAAGCTCACCCGGAAGGCGTAGCTGCTGTCCTTGCTCGAGCTGTTCTTCACCTCACCCTTCGCGACCGGCTTCCCACCGGAGGAACCCGCGTCGCACGACGACACCTTGACGTCGCTGGCCACCGACTTCGCACTCGAGCACGCCGACGTCATCCCTGCTGATGACGCCACTGCCAGCGCGGCCAGAGCCCACGTCGCCGTCCTTCGCATCCAGGTCTCCTCTCTCCTGATGCGTTGCATATGCCCGCCGCCGCGCCCCGTCGAACGGGGAGTGCCCCGATCCGCGACCCAAGCGGTCGCCCGCGAACCTCGGTGGACCTCGTGGTCGCCGGCGGGCGCGCGAGGATGCAGATGCCCCGGCGCGAACCGACAGCCGCTGGGGCGGGAGGCGAGCATGGGCGACGTCGACGGGCTCGGTGTCGAGGTCTACGTCGATCCGAGCTGCCCGTGGGCATGGGTCACGTCGCGGTGGATCCTCGAGGTGGCACCCCAGCGCGGGCTGCGCGTCACCTGGCCTTCGTACTGCCTCGAGATCCGCGACGACTACGACGTGGCAGCCACGGTGCCGGCCGATCGGCGCGACGCGGTGATCGCCGCCCACGCGCTGTCCCACCGCATGTTGCGCGTGTTCGAGGCTGCTCGCGACCGCCACGGAGAGACCGCGGTCGATCGGCTCTATGGCGAATGGGGGCGGCTGTACTTCGTCGAGAAGGCGCCTCGTGACGACTCGTTGTTCGACGCCGCCCTCGCCGCCGCGGGGCTCGACATCGACCTCGCCGGCGCCGCCGACGACGACGCGTGGGACCAGCCGATCGTGGCCTCGATGGAGGTGGCCTACGAGTTCGGCGGACCGAAGACCCAGACGCCGACGGTCGTCGTGCGCGACGACCCCCCGCATGGGTTCAAGGGGCCCGTGATGGAGCCGGCGCCCACCGGGCCGGCCGCGGCGCGCCTGTGGGACGCCATCCAGGAGCTGTCGCGCCACCCCGGCTTCTACGAGATCACGCGTCCTCGGGCTGTCGCGCCGTTCCGCTGAGACCTCGGCGGCGACCGACGGCGCCGCGACGCCCTGGGCGGCTCACGTCCCGTCCGCGTTGCCCCATCCGCCGCCGCCGGGCGTGAGCATCCTCAGGACGTCACCCGCCGTCAACGACACCGTGCACTTGTCGAGCAGGCGCTCCGCACGCGACTCGTCGCCGCCGGGCAGCAGCCAGTTCTCGCCGACCGCGCCCGGCGAACCGCCGGCCAGGCCCCACGGCTGCGACACCCGCCGCTCGGTGATGAGCGACACGGTCACGTCCTCGAGCATCAGGAGATCGCGCTCGATCCCGTCGCCACCTCCCGCCGCGCCGGCGCCGCCGCTGCCCTGCCGGAGGGCGTAGCGCACCACGCGCATCGGGTACGTCCGCTCGAGTGCCTCCGCCGGCGTGTTGAGCGTGTTGGTCATCCCGGTGTGGACGCCGCTCATGCCGTCCCGCCCCGGCCGGCCACCCTGGCCGCCGGCGATCGTCTCGTAGTACACCCAGCCAGGCCCGCCGACCACGACGTTGTTCATCGTCCCCTGCGACGCGGCACCGACGCGCGACGGCGCGACCGAGGCCAGTGCGCCGAGG
>DATAKR010000020.1:0-7019 GCA_036261495.1 Acidimicrobiales bacterium
GCTCGGCGACGGCCGGCGCCGCGGCGAGCGCGTTCTCGACGTTGTACGCACCGTCGAGGGCGAGGCGTGTCCGCCGGCCTCGCCAGGTGAACGACGCCCGTCCCCGTTCGAGCTCGAGGTCCTTGGCATCGGCGAGCGAGAACGTTCGCAACGGGAGCGCCGCTCGCTCGAGGATGCGCCGGCCGAACTCGTCGTCGGCGTTCACCACCGCGACGGCGCAGCGGTCGGCGGCGAACAGCGACGCCTTGGCCTCGAAGTAGGCCTCGACCGAACCGTGGAAGGCGAGCTCGTCAGGTGAGAGGTTCGTGAACACGCCGGCCGCGAACCACACGGCGTCGACGCGGCGTTGGGCGAGCCCCACCGACGACACCTCCATGGCGACGGCCGCAATGCCGCGATCCCGGAAGCCGGCGAGCGTCCGCTGGAGATCGGGCGCCTCGGGTGTGGTGCGGGCACCGGTCATCGTGCCGATCACCTCGGTTGGCCGCCCCGCGCCCCGGAGGCAGGCCTGCACGAGCAGCGCGGTCGTCGTCTTGCCGTTCGTGCCGGTGATGCCGACCACATCGAGCGACCGCGACGGGTGCCCCCAGAACGAGGCCGCCGCCGGCGCCATGGCGGCGCGGGCGTCGGCGACGACGACCTGGGGGACGTCGACCGGGAGCACCCGCTCACACAGCAGCGCCGAGGCCCCGCGTTCGACGGCCGCCGGCGCGAAGTCGTGGCCGTCGACCCGGTGGCCCGGGACGCAGCAGAACAGCGACCCCGGAACGACGGCGGCGGAGTCGTGGGTGACGTCCACCACCTCGGTCGCCGGGTCGCCGTGGAGGTCGAGGACCTCGACGTCGTCGAGGAGGTGGTCGAGTCGCACGGTCAGGAGCCGGGTCAGTGGGTGGTGCCAGGAGGCTTCGCCCCGGGTGCGAGCGTAGTGGGAGGTCCGGTGTCGCCTCGTCCGCCGGCGCCGGTGCTCACCGGCGCGGTCGTGGTCGTCGACGCGTTCGCCGGCACGGTGGGAAGCGGCGTCTTGGCGGCGTCGGGCTCGCCCGATCCTGTGAGCGCGGCGTCGGGCGAGGTCACCGACAGCTGATCGTTCGACGACGACAGCGGCGGGGGCGGGATGCGGAGCTGGCGCAGGCCGTACCGCATCATCGACGCGAACACGGGTGCCGCCACGAGGCCGCCGTAGATCGGTGTCGGCTCGTCGAGCATGACGACGGCGGTGAGCGCCGGCCGCTCCGCCGGGACGAAGCCCGCGAACGACGAGACGTACGCGCCGACCTTGTAGCCCCGCTGACCGACGAGCGGCTTGCGGGCGGTGCCCGTCTTGCCGGCCACGGTGTAACCGTCGATCGCCGCGGCGGTGCCGGTGCCGACGCGGACGACCTCGTCGAGCATCGACGTGACGTCGTGCGCGGTCTTGGCGGAGACGACTCGGTGGGTGGCCGACGGTGCCGTCGGGTGCTGCTCGCCGTGCTCGTCGATGGTGGCCTTCACCAGCTTCGGGGCCACGTACACGCCGCCGTTGGCGACAGTGTTGTAGGCGGCGAGCATCTGCACGGCTGTCACCGCGATGCCCTGCCCGATCGGGATGGTGCCGATCGAGGTCCCCGACCAGTCCTTGGTGTCGATCATGATCCCGCGTGTCTCGCCCGGGAACCCGAGACCGGTCTTCGACCCGAAGCCGTAGGCGCGCAGGTACTTGTCGAGGCGGTCCTTGCCGAGCTTCTCCCCGATCGTGATGGCGCCGACGTTCGACGAGTTCGCCATGATGTCGGTGATCGACCACTGCTGCGGCGGGTGGTAGTCGTGCTCGCTGAACGTGGTGTCGGCCACCTTGATCGAGGGCGGCACGAGGAGCTTGTCGTCGGCCCTGATCACGCCCTCCTCCAGCGCGCCGGAGATCGTGATGAGCTTGTTGACCGAGCCCGGCTCGTAGGCCTGGGTGAGCGCGAGGTTGCTGTCGGCGGGCCGGGGCGGGTCGGTGCTCTTCTCGCCCGCGCTGAGGTTCGCCATGGCGAGGATCTCGCCGGTCGAGGTGTCCATGACGAGGGCGATGCCGCCCTTGGCCTTGGCCGCCACGATCTCCGCCGAGAGGGCCCGCTCGGTCTCGAACTGCAGCGAGCGGTCGAGGGTGAGCACGAGGTCGTCGCCGCGGACCGCGGGCACGTTCTTGCGGACGCCGTCGGGAAGGGGTGTGCCGGTCGGATCCTGCTCGACGACCTTCTCCCCCGGCTTGCCCGCGAGCAGCTTGTCGAACTGCTGCTCGATCCCACCGAGGCCGGTGTTGTCGGTGCCCACGCGCCCGATGACCGGCAGCGCGAGGTCGCCGGCCGGCGTGAACCGCTTCGGCTCCTCCGAGTAGTGGATGCCGGGGAGGTCGAGGGCCTTCACCTTGGCGGCGATGTCGTCCGGCACCATGCGAGCGACGTACACGAACGCGCCGTCGAGGGAGAGGCGGTCCTGCAGGGCGCCGGCGTCGACGCCGACGACCGGCGCCAGCTGGGCGGCCTCGCCGGCGGGGTCGGTCACCTGCTTGGGGTTGGCCCAGATCGTGGTCTGCCGGACCGACATGGCGAGCTCACGGCCGTCGCGGTCGAAGATCGCACCCCGCGCCGCGGGCAGCCTCACGTGCTGGACGAGCTGCTGCTCGCCGAAGGCGGTGTAGCGGGCGTGGCCGCCGACCTGCACCATCGCGAGGCGGGTGACGAGCGCGCCGAACGCGAGGCAGACGGTGACGAGGAACGCGAGGATGCGGCGCCGGGTCGTCGTCCGCGAGGGGGCGCGGCGGTCTCGGCGGGGCGGGCGCGAGCGCGAGGGCCGCGACGGACGGACGGCCGGGCCGGGTCCGTGGGGCCGGGGCCGGGTTCGGGGCTGGGTGGGGGCGGTCACGAGGCGCGAGACGCGAGCTCGGAGCCTTCGGTGCGCGCCATCTCTCAGCCGTCCGCGAGGTGAGGCTTGACGGTCGACCAGCCGGTGTTGGCGGCCGCCGCGTCGGCGGACCGCTGATCGGCCGCGGCCGCGTTGGCGGGCGCGGGCGGCTCGTCGGCCGACGGGGCGAGGTAGGTCACGCCAGGCGGCGTCACCATGCCGAGGCGCTGCTGGGCGTCGGCGACGATCCGCTCGGGCGACTCGAGCTCTGCGACCTGCAGGCGCAGCCGGTCGTACTCGGCCTGCTTCTGCGCGGACGATTCGCGCAGCTGTTCGAGCTGGAACTGGCCCTGCGCGATGGCGACGTGGGCGACGACCACGCCGAAGACGCAGAGGGCCAGCAGCACACCGGTGATCGTGAGCGCGAGCTGACGGCGAGATCGCGTCGGTCGGCGATCGGGGCGGACGACCTGGAGGGGCGGTCGCGGCGCACCGTCACGGCGCCGCTCGGGCCGCGGGCCCGGTGCAGGCGCGCGCGAGGCCGCGGTCCTCGGAACGGTGAGCATGGGTCAGATCCCCTCGGCGGCGTCGGAGTCGGAGGTAGGGGCGGGACGGACGTCGAGCTTCTCGACGGCGCGGAGGCGGGCGCTCTCGGCTCGCGGGTTCACCGCCAGCTCCGCGGCACCGGGCTTGCGGCTTCCCCGGGTGAGGAGGCGCACGCGGGGCACGGCGCCGCACACACAGGGGAGGCCGGGCGGGCACACGCAGCCGCCGGTGGACGCGTCGAGGAAGCGGCGCTTCACCAGCCGGTCCTCGCCCGAGTGGTACGACAGGACGACGAGGCGACCACCGGGGACGAGGCGTGAGATCGCCTCGTCGAGCGCGACCGGCAGCACGTCGAGCTCGGCGTTGACCTCGATGCGCAGCGCCTGGAACACGCGCTTGGCCGGATGTCCCCGGCGCCGAGCGGCGGCGGGCACCGCGGAGGCGACCACCTCGGCGAGGCGGCCGGTCGTCGTGATCGGGCGAGCAGCGATGATGGCGCGGGCGATGCGCCGGGCGAACCGCGTCTCGCCGCTGTCGACGAAGAGGTGCGCCAGCTCGTCCGCGTCGTAGGAGTTCACGACGTCGGCCGCAGTGCGCCGCTCGGTGCGATCCATGCGCATGTCGAGGGGCGCATCCTCGCGATAGCTGAACCCGCGGTCGGCGATGTCGAGCTGCGGCGAGCTGACGCCGAGGTCGAACAGCGCGCCGGTGATGCCCTCGATCGCGAGCCCGTCGAGGACCTCGCCCAAGCGGTCGAACCGGGCGTGGCGGAGCACCACCCGGTTGGCGTACTCACCGAGGCGGGCGGCCGCGGCCGCGAGGGCGTCGTCGTCGCGGTCGAGGCCGACGACGCGGAGATGGGGATGAGCCTCGAGCAGCGCCCTGGCGTGGCCGCCGCCGCCGACCGTGGCATCGACGACGACTCCCGCCGGGACCGGCCCGAGAAGGTCGACGACCTCGTCGACCATGACGGGTCGATGCAGAAAGGGTGCCTGGCTCATCCGCTGCCCTCCGGCCGAACGGTTGCCGTCGGGATTTCTCCCCGAGCGAGCGCGGCGGAAGCGGGCGGAGTGGGGTTCTTCCACCGTGCCGGCCGGAAGGCAGCGCATGTGCCAGGTACCGCTGTCGTGTGCGATTCCGATGTGGTCGTGGACGCTCCCGTCTAGGCGTCCGTCAGCTGTCGCTCCGAGGGGAGCACCTTCTCCTGCCAGACCGAGGGGCTCCACAGCTCCACCCGGTCGATCGCGCCGAGCACGAGCACCGGCACGCCGGCGCCGGTCGTCGGCGCGTCGAGCTGCGCGAACTGGCGCAGGTACTGCGGGATGGCCATCCGTCCCGCCTTGTCGACCTCGATCTCCGAGGAGCCGCTCGCCCACACCCGGGCCAGGTTCCGCTCGTCGCGGCCCTGCTCCGAGGCCGACTGCATGGCCTGGAGCTGCCGTTCGAACTCCTCGGGCGTCCAGAGCGCCAGGCAGCCGTCGTGGAACTGCGAGAGGAAGCCGCCCTTGTCGAACGCGGCGCGGAACTTCACGGGAAGGATCACCCGACCCTTGGGGTCGAGCGAGTGCTCGTACCTCCCGATGAATCTCGCCACTCGTCCCTCGCACTCCCACGGTCTCCCTCATCGCGCTCCAGGCCCCTCCCCTTCGCGCCACTTGGCGCCACCTTACGCCCCGCCCCCCCACCCGTCAACCACACCACGCGCCACAACGGGCACTCGTGCCCCACTCGGCGCGAGAGCGGCCGCGCGCGCGTGATGCACACGCGCGAGCACCGCGCGGCGTCATCACCTCCGGTGCAGAAGTGGCCGCTCGGGCGGCGGTTGCGCCTGGCCGGCGCTCAGGCGGGCGCGCCGAGGCGCTCGACGGCCTCGCGGCGCAAGCGCCCGTAGTCGACCTTGCCGTTGGCGGCCCGGCCGATCGTGGCGACGAACAGCACGTGCTTGGGCGCCTTGAACCGCGCCAGCCGCGCCTTCACGTGGCCGATCAAGGCGTCCTCGGCGACCTCGGGGCCCGAGCCCGGTTCGACCATCGCCACGATCGCCTCGCCCCACTTCTCGTCGGGGACCCCGACGACGACGGCGTCGTGCACCGACGGGTGGCCCTTCAGGACCTCCTCGACCTCCTCGGGGAAGACCTTCTCGCCGCCGGTGTTGATGCACACCGAGCCCCGGCCGAGGAGCCGGATGCTGCCGTCGGCCTCGACGGTCGCCCAGTCTCCGGGGATCGTGAACCGGACGCCGTCGATGAGCCGGAACGTCGCCGCCGACTTCTCCGGGTCCTTGTAGTAGCCGACGGGGATGCTGCCGGACCGGCCGAGCATGCCGATCTCGCCCGAGCCGGCCTCGACGAAGCGACCGTCGTCGGTGATCACCTTGGTGTGGGGGCCCGGCTGGAACGTCGCCGTCGACGCCACTCCCCCGTCGGTCGACGAGGCCGCGTTGGCGAGACCTGGCGCCTCCGACGACCCGAGCGAGTCGAGCAGCGACAGCGACGCCTTGTGCCGCAGCAACCCCTGCTTGGTCGCCTCGCTCCACATGACGCCCGACGAGAAGATGGCCCGCAGGCTCTCGAGCGTCCAGCGCCCGGGGTGCTCGTCGAGCGCCTTGAGGATCGGCTTCCCGAAGGCATCGCCGACCATGGCGAACCACGCCACCCGCTCGCGATCGACGGTGTCGAGCAGCTCGACCGGGTCGAAGTTGCGGCCCTCGAGCGTCACGATCGTCCCGCCGCCCCGCTTGTTGCCGAGGCTCGTCATCAGCGCGGTGGCGTGCATCAGCGGGCACGCGGGCAGGTACACCGACGGCTCGTCCGGCAGCGCCGCCACGATCGACTCGACCGTCTCGTCGGGACGGGGGCCCTGACCGAGATCGCCCTGGCGCCACATGACGCCCTTCGGCATCCCCGTGGTGCCGCCGGTGTAGACGAGGATGAGGTCGTCGGGGCTGCGACCCCATCGAGGCACGACGGTCGCGGTCGCCGCGCCGGCCGCCTGCTCGTAGGGCACCGCCCAGTCCGGGCAGCTCCCGGAACCGTCGTCGACCCAGAGCCACAGGCGCACGCGGGGCACCAGCGGTCGGACCTGCTCCACCGTGGCGGTGAACGCGCCGTGGAAGACGACGGCGACGGCATCGGCGTTGTCCCACAGGTAGGCGAGCTCGGATGGCCCGTAGCGATAGTTGGTGTTGACGGGCACGAGGCCGGCCTTCACCGTCCCGTAGAACGCTTCGAGGTACTCGGGCGCGTTGAACAGGTAGTTGGCGACCTTGTCCTGATGCGTCGCGCCGACGTCGAGCAACGTCTGTGCGATCCCGTCGGCCCGCCGGTCGAAGTCGCGCCAGGAGATCCGGCGGGATCCTTGGATCTCGGCCGGCGCATCGCCCCGGACCTCGGCGATCGCTTCCCAGACGTCGGCGTACGGCAGCACGGTCTCGTTTCCCCCAAGGATCGCCGGCTCGATGCGAGTGCAGGCGCAACCCTACGTCGGGTGCGGATCCGGACGGCGGCGGACCCGCGCGAGTGCGCGCGCCACCGCGCCGAGGGCCTTGTAGCCCTTGGGGTTGAACGACCGCCGCACGAGCGCGGCGTGCATCGGGTCCTTCTCGATCA
>DATAKR010000022.1:0-16023 GCA_036261495.1 Acidimicrobiales bacterium
CGCACCGCCGCCGAGCTCGTCGCCGACGTGGCCCGAACCGCGGCGCGATCCGTGAAGCGTGGCGTCGCCTGGCTCACGACGGTCGGCTCGCGCGCCGAGCTCGACGATGCGACCGCGCGGCATCCCGCAGCGGCCGACGCCAAGGACCCGAAGCGCACCCGGGCACCGGGTGACGGCGCGGACGAGGAGGCGCCGGGCGAGGTGGCGAAGCCGAAGAAGCCGGCCGAGCCGGCGATGCAGATCCATCTGCCTCCCGACGACGCCACGCCCGTGGAGCAGCTCACGATCGACCTCGGCCCGGCCACGCAGCCCAGCCAGTGGAAGCTGCCTCCGGTACTGCTCCTGAAGCGCGGCGACGCGGTCGAGATCGACCGCCGGCGCATCGAGCAGCAGGGTCGCACGCTCGAAGAGGCGCTGGCGGCGCACGGCGTCGACACCCGGGTGATCGGGGCCACCACCGGCCCCACGGTGACCCGCTACGAGCTCGCCCTCGGCCCCGGCGTCAAGGTGTCGAAGGTGACGTCGCTGCACAAGGACATCGCCTATGCCATGGCCGCGGAGGACGTGCGCATCCTCGCGCCGATCCCCGGACGCTCCGCCATCGGCGTCGAGGTGCCGAACCGCCAGCGCCAGCTCGTGTCGCTCGGCGACCTGTTCGTCACCGAGGAGGCCCGCAAGGCGACCCATCCCCTCGAGGTCGCCATCGGCCGCGACATCGCCGGCCGCGCCGTGATGGAGAACCTCGCCACGATGCCGCACATCCTCATCGCGGGGGCGACGGGAGCTGGCAAGTCGAGCTGCATCAACTCGATCGTCACGTCGATCCTCATGCGATCGACGCCCGACCAGGTGCGGCTGATCCTGGTCGACCCGAAGCGCGTCGAGCTCGGCCAGTACAACGGCCTCCCACATCTTCTGACACCGGTCGTGACGAATCCGAAGAAGGCGGCGAACGCGCTGCAGTGGGCGGTGCACGAGATGGAGCGGCGCTACGACCTGCTCGCCGAGGTCGGCGTGCGCGACATCACCGGCTACAACGCCGCCTACGACCGCGGCGAGCTCCGGCCCGATCCGGGCACCGACACCGTGTACCAGCGCCTGCCCTTCATCCTCGTCGTGGTCGACGAGCTGAACGACCTCATGATGGTCGCGGCGCGCGACGTCGAGGAGTCGATCTGTCGCATCGCGCAGATGGCGCGGGCGGTCGGCATCCACCTCGTGATCGCGACCCAGCGCCCGTCGGTCGACGTCATCACCGGGGTGATCAAGGCCAACGTCCCGAGCCGCCTCGCCTTCGCGGTGTCGAGCCTCGCCGACAGCCGGGTCATCCTCGACCAGCCCGGCGCGGAGCGCCTCGTCGGGCGGGGCGACATGCTCCTGCTGACGGCCTCCTCGAGCGTGGCCCGCCGGATCCAGGGTCCCTGGGTGTCCGAGGACGAGGTCCGCAAGGTGGTGGCGCACTGGCGGCGGCAGGGCCAGGTCCAGTACGTCGAGGGCGTCGAGGGCACCGACGACGGCCGCGGCGGCTCCGGCGGCGGAGCCGGTAGCGACGACGATGACGATCCCGTCCTGATCCAGGCGATGGAGCTCGTGGTGCGGTCCCAGCTCGGCTCCACGTCGATGCTGCAGCGCAAGCTCCAGGTCGGCTTCGCCCGCGCCGGGCGCATCATGGACCAGCTCGAGCGCAGGGGCATCGTCGGCCCCTCGACCGGCTCGAAGGCTCGCGAGGTGCTGATGACCGTCGAGGAGTTCGAGGCCGCGCACGGCATGGGCGTCGACGCGTGAACCGGTCGTCCCGCGCCGCCGCCGGGATCCCCGAGGGCGGGCGGTGACGCCCATATCCTCCGCAGCGATGCTCGCGCTGCACTCCGAACCCGACGACGTGCCCCTGTCGTCCCCGGTCGTGGTTCCGGCGGCCGACCCGGTGGCGTTCCTCCGCGCGCAGATCGTCGCGCTCTCCGACGGGCTCCCCGAGTCGCTGCTGTCCCGCTCGCCCGCCGAGGTGCGAGCCCTCGCGCTCAAGGCTGGCGATGCCGCCGACCGGGCGGCGCGACGGCGGGCACGCGTCGGCGAGCGGCCCGAGATCGACGACGACACCGCGGCGGCCGCGTTCGTGGCCCTCGACGACGTCGCCGCGGCTCGCCGAGCCGTCACCGACGGTGCGGCGAGACGTCAGAAGCAGCTGGCCGTCGCGAACGGTCTGGCCCTGGCGGCGCTCGGTGGCGCGGCCGGCCTGTTGCGCGTCGGCCTGCCGCCGTTCTCGCTGCCCGTCGCCGCGACGGTCGCGTCGGCCGCGTGGGCGCCGATCGCCGTGGGCACGCTCTCGGTCTCGAGTGCGGTGGGCGCGCGCCGGCGCGTCCGGTCGGCGCGCGCCCGGTTCGCCGAGGCGTTGGAGGCCTCCGGGTTCGAGACGCTCGGTGCGCTCTCGGCCCGCCGGATCGCGCTCGAGGGCTGGCGGCGTCGCGCCCTCGAGGCCGAGCACGCCGAGGCGGCCGCCGACCGGATCGCCGACGAATGGCACGCGATGGCCGGGCGTCACGCGTTGCCCGCCGAGGCCGACCGGATCGTCGCGCGAACGCGGCTCCTTCGTGCGGTCCAGCTGCGACTGCTGCAGGCCCTGCTCGAGCAGCACGCCGCCCGGCTGGCCGCCTCACCGGCGACGGCGACCGACGATCGCCCGACGCAGGCCATGCCGGTGTTCGTGGCCGACGCCGACGAGCCGCCGGCCGATGGTGTCGACCCAGGCTGGATCGGTGGCGCACTCGAGCGTCTCCGCGGCCGGCGCCTTCGCGCCACCAGCTGAGCGACACCCGACCGCCGGGTGGTCGGGACGCGGAACGGGGGCGCCGTCTCCGTTGACGGCGCCCCCGTACCTCTCCCACCGTGACGCAGGAGACCGTGAATCGGGTGAGTGCTAGGCGGCGATGCTGCGCGGCCGGTTCTGGTGGCGCACCTCGGGCTCCTCGCCTTCCGACGAGCCGAGCCAGTGGAAGGCCGCACGCCACACGCTCGTCGTGCCGGCGACCATGAGGCCGGTGAGCCACGTGCCCATCGCCGCCGAGCGCAGGGTGACGTCCCAACGGGCGAACACCGAGTAGTCGAACGCGACGGTCGCCGCGATGGCGAGCACGAGGGTGACGAGCAGGTGGTACCGGGCGATCGACGGAACGAAGTCCTCGATCAGGTCGACCACCTTGAACAGCGCGAGACCGAGCAGGATGACGATGGCGAAGTCGTACATCGGTTTACCCCTCCTGACGGACCGGTCGTGGGCGAGTCCGTCACCGGTTTGGACCGCACCGCGCGCGAACGGTTACACCCTTGTGCATGCGCGCCCGCGTCCCCGCTTCGTCCGCCAACCTCGGCCCGGGCTTCGACACCCTCGCCCTCGCGCTCGCGCTGTACGTCGAGGTCGAGGTCACCGAGGCCGACCGCCTCACGATAACCACCTCGGGGGAGGGATCCGATCTGCCGGCCGACGCGTCGCACCTCGCGGCGCGGGTGGCGCGCGCCGTGGTCGGCCACGACGACCTCGCCATCACCGTCCGCTCCGAGATCCCGGTCGGTCGCGGCCTGGGCTCCTCCGCGTCGCTGGCGGCGGCGGCCGCCGCCGCCGCCGGCGCCCGTGATCCGCTCGCGGTCGCCGCGGCCGTCGACGGCCATCCGGAGAACGCGGCCGCGTCGGTGCTCGGGAGCCTCGTCACGGCGACGACGGTCGAGGGGAGCACCTTCGCGACGCGGCTTCCGCTCGACGACGACCTCGCCTTCGTCGCGCTCGTCCCCGAGCGCACCCTCCCGACGAAGGAGGCGAGGGCCGCCCTGCCGGCGCAGATCGCGCACGCCGACGCGGCGTTCAACCTGGGGCGGATGGGCTTGCTGCTCGTGGGCCTCGCCGACCACCGCCGGCTCGTGCACGAGGCGACCGAGGATCGCCTCCACCAGCCCTACCGCACCGCCCTCTTCCCCGAGTCACCGGCCCTGCTGGCGGGGCTCCGCGACGCCGGCGCGCTCGCCTCGTGCTGGTCGGGCGCCGGTCCGACGCTGCTCGCCCTGTGCGCGTCGGCGTCGGCGCCGGCGGTGCGCGCCGCCGGCGAGTCGCTGCTCGCCGAGCACGGCGTCGCGGGTCGCGCGCTGCAGCTCGACGCCGATCGGGTCGGGCTGGTCGTGAGCGAGTAGCCGGTACCGGCGTCGACTAGAAACGGGCCGTGCCGTCCCAGCCGAGCAGGGAGCTCGTCGCCGTCGACAACCCGCACCCCGACCGCGACTACGAGGTCCGGTGCGACACCCCCGAGTTCACCTGCGTCTGCCCGATGACCGGCCAGCCCGACTTCGCGAACGTCACGATCTCCTACGTCCCGGGATCGAAGATCGTCGAGCTGAAGTCGCTCAAGCTCTACCTCTGGAGCTATCGCCAGGAAGGCGCGTTCCACGAAGACGTCACCAACCGGATCCTCGACGACCTCGTGCAGGCGGTGCAGCCCCGGCGGATGACCGTGCGCACCGATTGGCTGGTCCGTGGCGGGATCCACACCGTCGTGGAGGTCGACTACCCGTATGAGCCCCGTTCTTGATCCGCGCCACGACTACGCCCACCCCGTCGAGGGCGATGCGGCGTGGTCGGAGTCGTACTACTTCAACTGCTACGACCCCGACACCGACTGCGGCTTCTTCACGCGCATCGGCGTCCGGCCCAACGAGGGCACCATCGATGTCGGGCTCTCGATCTGGGCGCCCGGCGGCGGCCTCGCCCACATCCGGCACGTGCGCGAGCAGCGCGAGATGGTCGAGCGCGTGCTCGAGGTCGGTCCCGTCCGCTACGAGCTGGTCGAGCCGACCACTCGCTGGCGGCTCCAGGCGGCCGGCGACAGCACCGCGGGCCCGGTCGGACTGGACGTCACGTTCGATGCGCTGATGCCGGCGATCGGTGCCGACGGGCAGGGTCGCGAGGGAGAAGGATCGGCGGCGGCGACGCGCCAGGTCGTGGGCAAGGGCCACCTCGAGCAGGCGGGTCGCTGGTCGGGCTGGATCGAGGTGAACGGGCAGCGGTCGGTGCTCGGGCCCGAGGCGCGCGGCAACCGCGACAAGTCGTGGGGCCCTCGCCGGTGGGGTGGGCCCAAGATGTGGCGGTGGTTCTCGATCAACATCGGTGACGACACCCACTTCGGCGGGATCCGCATCGGCACCGAGGCGGGCGACCTCCACCGCGGGTGGGTCTGGACCGGTGGCGAGCACTCGTCGATCCGCGAGTGGAAGGTCACGAGCGATCTCGACGACGACGGCGTGACCCATCGCGCCACCCACGTGGCCGCCACCGACAAGCTCGGCCGCACCCACGAGCTGCACGCCACGATCCTGCGCGTCGAGCCCGGGCCCTCGGGAGTGCGCGCCAACACCACGATCGTCAACGAGGGTCTCGCTCGGTGGGAGTACGAGGGCCGCACCGGCTACGGCATCAGCGAGTACCTGTCGCAGCTCGACGAGAACGCGAAGCCGGTCGTGCCGATCGAGTAGCTACTCGCTGCTGCCGACGTCGAGGGAGTACGCCTCGTAGACGAAGTTCGCGCCGCGCGAGCGGTGCCGCACGATCTTGCCGAGCAGCGCGATCACGGCCTCACGGACGGCGTCGACGTCGTGGGTCGCCGCCGTCTCCTCGATCGCGGCCGCGATGTCGCCGTGCTCCCGGTGCAGGAGGTCGTGCTCGTGGGAGAGGCGCGGCACCTCGTGCCGTACCCGGTCGAGCAAGCCGTCGGGGCGCTCGGTCGCCTCGACGTGGTGCGCCCATACCCCTCGGAACGTGTCGAGCTCGGCGTGGACCCGCTTGATCCAGCTGGTGGCGTCGTCGGTCTGGGGCGCGGCGATCGCCTGCTCGAGCGCGATCATCGACGAACGGACCGCTTCCCGGCGGGTGCGGACCTCCCCGGCGATGGCGCTGACGGTGTCCTCGGAGCCGCGGTTGTCGGTCACGCTCTGCAGCGTACGGCGGTCGGCTCGCCGGCGACGGGCCGTTCGTCCCTTCCGACAGACCTGTCGCCGTCGCGCCGGCGGGGCGTACGGTGCGGGTGAGATGGCGGTGACGCCTGCGGTGCCGAGCCTCGGCGAGGTCCCTTCGCCGCGCGGCCTCACAGGCGCCGAGGTGGCGGCCCGGGTGGCGGCGGGCCAGGTCAACGCCGTCGAGGTCGCCACCACGCGGACGATCGGGCAGATCGTCCGCGCCAACGTCGTCACCCGCTTCAACGCGATCCTCGGCTCGCTCCTCGTGGTCATCCTGGTCGTCGGCCCACTCCGCGACGCGCTGTTCGGGATCGTCCTCGTGACCAACACGGTCCTCGGGATCGTGCAGGAGGTGCGGGCCAAGCGCACGCTCGATCGCCTCGCCCTTCTCAGCGCGCCCCGGGCCCGGGTCGTCCGCGACGGCAGCATCCAGGAGATCGCCGTCGGGGCCGTGGTCGTGGGCGACCTCGTCGTCATCGGCACCGGTGACCAGATCGTCGTCGACGGGCCGGTCGTCGAGGCATCCGAGCTCGACGTCGACGAGTCGCTGCTCACCGGCGAGAGCGAACCGGTCGGGAAGCGCCAGGGCGACGAGCTGCTCTCGGGGAGCTTCGTCGCGTCCGGCGCCGGCCGTTACCGAGCGGCGCGCGTCGGGGCCGACGCCTACGCGCGCCAGGTGACCGCGAGGGCGAAGGAGTTCGCGCTCGTCCGTTCGGAGCTGCGGACCGGGATCGACTCCATCCTGCGCGTGGTCACGTGGCTGCTCCTGCCCGCCGCCGTGCTCCTCGTGGCGAGCCAGCTGGTGTCGCACGAGACCCTGCCCGACGCCATCCGGGGCAGCGTCGGTGGCGTGGGCAGCATGATCCCGGAAGGGCTGGTGCTGCTGACGACGGTGGCGTTCGCGGCCGGCGTCGCCCGTCTCGGCCGCCGCAACGTCCTGATCCAGGAGCTGGCCGCGCTCGAAGGGCTGGCCCGGGTCGACGTGGTCTGCACCGACAAGACGGGCACGCTCACCGAGGCCGCCGTCGAGGTGTCGGCGGTGATCGCCCTCGGCGGTGCCCCCGAGACCGAGATCGGGGTCGCGCTGGCGACGGTCGTCGCGGCCGATCCCGACCCGAACGCGACGCTTCGCGCCGTCGCCGCGCACCTCGGCGCCGCCGACGCCGGGTCACCCCCGCCGGCGATCGACGCGTGGCCGGTCACGGGTCGCGTCGCGTTCAGCTCGAGGCGCAAGTGGGCCGCGGTCGACGCCGGTGCGCACGGTGCGCTCGTGTTCGGTGCGCCCGACGTCGTGCTCGCGGCCGAGCCCACGCCCGAGGCCGCTGCTGTGCTGGTGCGCGCGGGGGAGGAGGCCGCTCGTGGGAGACGGACGCTCCTCCTCGGCCGGCTCCGCTCGCTGCCGGTCGGAGGCGAGCTCGATGGCGTCGAGCCGCTGGCGCTCGTGGTGCTCGAGGAGAAGGTGCGCGCCGACGCGTACGACACGCTCGCCTACTTCGCGGAGGAGGGCGTCGCCGTGGTGCTGCTCTCCGGTGACCATCCGCGCACGGTGGGAGCGGTGGCCGCCCGTCTCGACCTGACCGATGCCGAACCGGTCGACGCCCGCGACCTGCCCGCGTCGGACGCCGACCTCGCCGCCGTGGTGCTCGACGCGCGCGCCGTCGGCCGCATCACTCCCGACCAGAAGGAGCGGACCGTTCGAGCCCTCCAGGCGTCGGGGCACACGGTTGCCATGGTCGGCGACGGTGTGAACGACGTCCTCGCGCTGAAGGCGGCCGACATCGGGATCGCGATGGGGAGTGGCACACCCGCGACCCGCGGCGTGGCGCGCGTGGTGCTCGTCGACGACCGCTTCGCGGAGCTCCCCGCCGTCGTCGCCGAAGGCCGGCGGGTCATCGCCAACGTCGAGCGCGTCGCGAACCTCTTCGTGACGAAGACCGTCTACGCGCTCGTGCTGGCGCTCGCCATCGGCGTGGCGCTGGTGCCCTTCCCGTTCCTTCCCCGCCAGCTGACGATCGTCAGCAGCCTGACGATCGGCATACCGGCGTTCTTCCTCGCGCTCGCACCGTCGGCGCAGCGGCCGCGGCCCGGGTTCGTCGGGCGGGTGCTGCGGTTCGCCGTGCCATCCGGCCTGGTGGCGTCGGCCGCGACGCTGTCGTCGTACGCGCTGGCCCGTTCCGACCCGTCGGTGACGCTGGCCGAGGCGCGGACCACCGCGACGCTCACGCTCTTCGCGGTGGCGCTGTGGGTGCTCGTGCTGCTGGCTCGGCCCTTGACCGACCTCCGGGAGCTGCTGATCTGGGCCATGGCGATCGCGTTCCTGGTGGCGCTGGCCGTGCCGGGTCTGCGGGCGTTCTTCGGGCTCGACCTGCCGAGGCTCGAGGTGCTGCTGGCCGCCGTCGGCGTGCTCGCGGTCGCCGACGCGGCGCTCGAGGTCGGGTGGCGCGCCGCCAACCGGCTCTCGCGGTGGTGGCGTGAACGAACGCTGCCGAAGGGGCCGCCGGTCCCCACCGGTTGAGGTGCCCCACCGAGATGTGGCAGCGTGCGCCGCCATGGACGACCAGACCGAGCTCAAGGAGCTGGCCTCGGGATTGCTGTTTCCCGAAGGCCCCGTCGTGCTGCCCGACGGCGACCTCGCGGTGTGCGAGCTCCGCGGTGGCCGCGTGTCGCGCGTACCGGCCGGCGGCGGCACTCCCACCGTGCTCGCCGAGCCCGGGGGCAGCCCCAATGGCGCCGCCCTCGGCCCCGATGGCGCGCTCTACATCTGCAACAGCGGCGGATGGCGTTGGACGGAGGTCATGCCCGGCGCGTTCCTCCCGGGCGGCCACGGCGGCACCCAGGGCGACGACTACATCGGGGGCCGCATCCAGCGGATCGACCTCGCCAGCGGCAAGGTCGACGACGTCTACACCGAGTGCGACGGCTCACCCCTGTGCGCCCCCAACGACCTCGTGTTCGACGCGACGGGCGGGATGTGGTTCACCGACCACGGCCACTCCCACGGCCGAGTTCGCGACCTGGGCGGCGTCTACTACGCGCGTGCCGACGGCAGCGAGATCCGCCAGGTCGTCTTCCCGCTCGACTCGCCCAACGGCATCGGCCTGTCGCCCGACGGCTCGCGCCTCTACGTCGCCGACACGCACACGGCCCGCGTCTACGCGTGGGAGCTCGCCGGGCCCGGACAGCTCGCCAACCCCAACCCCGCCTTCGGCAACGGCGCCACCGCGCTGTACCGCCCGGCCGGCAACGACCTGTACGACTCACTCGCGGTCGACGGCGACGACAACGTGTGCGTGGCGACGCTGGTCGGCGGCGGCATCACCGTGGTGGCGGGCGACGGCTCGTCGGTGCGCAAGGCCGAGCTGCCCGATCCGATGGTCACCAACATCTGCTTCGGCGGCGACGACCTGCGAACCGCGTTCGTCACCCTCTCGTTCACGGGGAAGCTGGTGGCCTTCGAGTGGCCCTGCGCCGGCCTACGACTGGCGTTCTGAGGCGGTCACCACTCCGCCGGCACGCGACAATGAGACGGCCATGGCGCTCCATCGCTACTCCGTGCGGCTCGCAATGCTCTCCGACCGCCTCTTCCTCCGGTCGATGCTCTACGAGGCCGCGTTCCCCGTCGGCCGCGATCGCCCTCCCGCCGACGAGTTCTACCGGAGCGACGCCGCCAAGGCGTTCCTCGACGGTTGGGGTCGCCCGGGCGACCACGGCGTCATCGCCGAGGCCGACTTCGAGCCGGTGGGCGCCGCGTGGTTCCGCGTGTTCGACGAAGGCGACACCGAGGCGGGGTTCGTCGCCGGCGAGACGCCCGAGCTGGTGATCGCTGTCGAGCCCGCGCATCGCGGCCGCGGCGTCGGTGGGCTGCTGCTCGACGGGCTTCTGCAGGCCGCCCGGCAGGAGCGCTACTCCGCCATCGGGCTCAACGTGCCGGTGCGCGACGCGCCGGCCGTCTCGCTGTTCCGCCGCATGGGGTTCGAGACGACACGCGACCGCGACGGCATCCTCACGATGCTCGCCCGCCTCGTGTGACCTCGCTCGGCGAACGCTCCCTGCCGACCGCGACCGCAGGGCTCGAGAAGGGCGTCGCCGACGGCTACCACCTCGGTGCCCAGCTCGAGGTGTGGCTCGACGGTTCGCACGTCGCGAGCGTCGTCGTCGGTCGGGCCCGCGACGACGTCGCGATGCGCGCCGACACGCTGCTGCCGTGGTTCTCGTGCACGAAGATCGTCACCGCGGTCGCGACGCTGCAGCAGTGGGAACGAGGCGCCCTCGACCTCGACGACCCCGTCGACCGGTTCGTTCCCGAGTTCGCGGGGCTCGGCAAGGAGCGCGTCACGGTGCGGCACCTCCTCACCCACACGGCCGGCCTCCGGGAGGCCATCTCCGGCACCGATGCATGGCGGCTCGAGTGGGAGGCGCTGGTGGCGCGCATCGCCGCGGCCCCCCTCGACGAGGGTTGGGTGCCCGGGCGCCGCGCCGCCTACCACCCCACGACCGCGTTCCTCGTGCTCGGCGAGATCGTGCGCCGCCTCGACGGTCGGCCCTTCGACGCCTACGTCGCCGAGGAGATCTTCGAGCCACTCGACATGCCCGACTCGTGGCTGGCGCTGACCGACGTCCGCTATTCGTCGTACGGCGATCGGATGGGGGTGATGTACGACACGACGCGCAAAGCCGCGCCCGTTCCCGTTCGGAGCATGGACTCGGCGCGCGGCTACCGGCGGGTCCAGCCGGCGGGAAGCGGTGTCGGCCCCATGCGCGATCTCGTGCGCCTGATGGAGGCGCTGCGCGGTGGCGGCGAGCTCGAGGGACAGCGCGTGCTCGCGCCCCAGACGGTCGAGGCGATGGCCGCCCGCCACCGGGCCGGCATGCGCGACGAGACGTTCGGGATGGTGATCGATTGGGGTCTCGGCGTGATGGTGAACTCCTTCGCCTACCGCGGCCGGCCGACGTCGTACGGGTACGGCAAGCGGGCCGGCCGGCGGGCCTTCGGTCACGGCGGGAGCCAGTCGTCGCTCGCGTTCGTCGACCCCGACGCGGGTCTCGCCGTCGCGCTGTGCTGCAACGGGATGCCCGGCGAGGCCGGGAACCACCGGCGCACCCAACCGGTCATCACCGCGCTCTACGACGACCTGGGTCTGAACGCGCGGACCGGGTGAGTACGATTCGTGCTGCTGTGGCCCGCCGCTACTGGGTGGAGACGCTCGGTTGCCCCAAGAACCAGGTCGATTCCGACAAGCTCATCGGCACCCTCGAGGCCGACGGGCTCCTCGCCGCGCCCTCGCCCGAGGATGCCGACGTCGTCGTCGTCAACACCTGCGCCTTCATCGACGCGGCGCGCCAGGAGTCGATCGACACCATCCTCGCCCTGAGTGACGCCCGCCGGCCGGGGGCGCGCCTCGTCGTCACCGGCTGCATGGCCGAGCGCTACGGCGACGAGCTGGCGGAGGCGCTTCCCGAGGTCGACCAGGTCGCCGGGTTCGGCGTGCCGGTGTCACTCGGCCGCAAGCCGGCGCAGGCGATCGAGGCGGGAGCCGCGGTGCCCGCGCTCGACCTGCTCAACCTCCCGCGCCCGAGGTCGCCGCGGCCGTGGGGGTACGTGAAGATCGCCGAAGGCTGCGACCGGTCGTGCGGGTTCTGCGCCATCCCTTCGTTCCGCGGGCCTCAGCGGTCGCGCTCGGTCGAGGCCATCCTCGACGAGGTGGAGGCGCTCGATGTCCGTGAGGTGGTGCTCGTCGCCCAGGACCTCGCCTCCTACGGCAAGGACGTCGCCGGCATGGGCGCCGGCTCGATCGTGCCGCTCGTCGAGGCCGTCGCGGCGAGGGTGGCCCGCACGCGCCTGCTCTACCTGTATCCCTCCGACCTCACCGACGGTCTGATCGACGTGATCGGTGGCGTGTCAGGGGTGCCCTACTTCGATCTGTCGCTCCAGCACGTGTCGAAGCCCCTGCTGCGGCGGATGCGGCGATGGGGCGACGGCGACCGGTTCCTCCGCCGGATCGCCGACATCCGCCGGCGGTACCCCGAGGCCGCGTTCCGCTCGAACTTCATCGTCGGCTACCCCGGCGAGACCGAGAGCGACCACGACCAGCTCCTTCGCTTCGTGGAGGAGGCCGAGCTCGATTGGGTCGGGTTCTTCGCCTACTCGCGCGAGGACGGCACCTACGCGGCCGGCCTCGACGGCGCGGTCGACGAGGGCCTCGTAAAGGAGCGGCTGCTCGAGCTGGGGGAGCTGCAGGACGAGATCACCTCGGCCCGACGGCGCGACCTCGTGGGCCACACCGTCGAGGTGCTCGTCGACGCGCCCGGCGTCGCCCGGAGCCATCGCGAGGCGCCCGAGATCGACGGTATCGTGCAGGTGCCGGCGTCGCTGGCGGTCGGCGACTTCGCCCGGGTCACGGTCACTGCGGCCTACGGCCCGGATCTCGAGGCTGCGTAGATGTCGGCGCACACGCCGCGCGTGCCGCGGGCGGCGTCGTTCGGTCCGTCGGCGCTGTTGACCCCGGCCAACGCCATCACCATCGCCCGACTCGTCCTGACGCCGGTGTGGCTCGCGGTCGTGCTCGCTCGCGGAGCGTCGTGGGCATCGTTCGTCGTGGGCTTCGTGCTCGCGGTGAGCGACGGCTTCGACGGGTGGATCGCCCGCCGGCAGGGCACCACCCGCTCGGGCGCGTTCCTCGACCCGCTGGCCGACAAGTTCTTCGTCGTGGGTGGGCTGTTCGTGCTCGCCGCCCACGGGCCGTTCTCGTGGCTGCCCGTGCTGATCATCACCGCCCGGGAGATCGTCATCAGCCTGTTCCGCTCCTGGGCGGGACGACGGGGCGTGTCGATCCCGGCGCGCCAGTGGGCCAAGGTGAAGACCGTGGTGCAGGAGGTCGCGATCGGCTTCGCCATCCTCCCGGTCACCGCCGGGCACCCGGGGATCGCGCAGCTCACGCTCTGGATCGCCGCCGCGCTCGCGGTGGTCACCGGCGTGCAGTACCTGCTCGACGGCACGCGCGCCGCCGACGGTGGTGCCCGTGCGGTGTGAGGTGGTCGCCGTCGGCACGGAGCTGCTGCTCGGCCAGATCGTCGACACGAACTCGGCCTGGATCGGCGAGCAGCTCGCCCTGGCCGGCATCGACTGCAACTTCCAGACCAAGGTGGGCGACAACCTCGATCGGATGGTGCAGGCGCTCCGCATCGCGCTGTCGCGCAACGACGCCGTCATCGTTTGCGGGGGGCTCGGGCCGACCCAGGACGACATCACCCGCGAAGCGATCGCGGCGGTCATGAACGTCGGCCTCGAGCGCCACGACGACATCGCTGAGCGCATCCGCCGGATCTTCGCCGACCGGGGCCGCACCATGGCCGAGAACAACCTCCGCCAGGCCGACGTGCCCCAGGGGGCCGCGATCATCGAGCAGGTGCGGGGCACCGCGCCCGGGCTGATCTGCCCGGTCGGTCACAAGGCCGTCTATGCCCTGCCCGGCGTCCCCCACGAGATGATGGAGATGATGGAGCGGGCCGTGTTGCCCGACCTGCGCGCCCGGGCCGGCACGGCCGCGACGATCGTGAGCCGGGTGCTGCGCACCTGGGGTGCCGCCGAGTCGACGCTCGCCGAGATGCTCGCCGGCCGGTTCGACGACCTCGAGCGACTGGAGTCGCCGGCGGGCCGCGTCACGATCGCGTTCCTGGCGAGCGGCATCGAGGGGATCAAGGTCCGGCTCACCGCGAAGTCGGCCGACGCGGTGTCGGCGCGGCAGCTGCTCGAGGCCGAGGAGGCACTCGTGCGCCACATCCTCGGCGACCTCGTGTTCGGCGTCGACGACGAGACGATGGAGACCGCCGTCGGTCACCTCCTGAAGGTCGATGGGCTCACCCTCGGTCTGGCCGAGTCGCTCACCGGCGGGCTCGTCGGGTCGCGCCTCACCAACGTCGTCGGCGCCTCCGACTGGTTCCGTGGATCGATCGTGTCGTACGCGAGCGACGTCAAGTTCGACGTGCTCGGTGTTCCCAAGGGGCCGGTGGTGAGCGAGGAGGCGGCGCGAGCGATGGCGCTCGGCGCCCGCCGCGTGCTCGGCGCCGACGTCGGCCTCGGGGTCACCGGGGTCGCCGGGCCGGCGGAGCAGGACGGGCAGCCGCCCGGCACCGTGTTCCTGGGCCTCGCCATGCCCGGCGACGACACCGGCGAGGCGAGGCTCGTCAAGCTGCCCGGCGATCGCGATCGCGTCCGCCAGTTCGCCGCCATCTCGCTGCTCGATCTCCTGCGCAAGCGCCTCCTCGAGCGCCGCTCGTAGCGAGGGATCCCGGGCGACGGCGGGTTCACGGGCCACGCTGGTGCGGTGCGCCTGTTCGTCGCGGTGTGGCCGTCGGAAGAGATCGTGGCGCGCATCGCCGCGCTGCCGCGGCCGGCGGCGCCCGGCCTGCGCTGGACGACGCGCGACCAGTGGCACGTCACCCTCCGCTTCCTCGGTGACGCCGAGCTCGCACCGGTCGTCGCGGCCCTCCAGGCCGCCACGCTGCCGCCCACCCGCCCGGTGACCGCCGGCCCCGCGGTCGACCGGTTCGGCCCGCGCGTGCTCGTCCTTCCGGTCTCTGGACTCGACCCCCTCGCCGCCGCTACCGTCGCCGCCACCGCCGGTCTCGGGTCGCATCCGCCCGACGAGCGGCCGTTCGCAGGGCACGTCACCCTCGCCCGGGTCAACACGAGCGGCCGTCGCGGCCCGAATCGTGGCCCCGACCTCCGATCGTTCGCCGGCGCCCCCCTCGGCGGCTCGTGGGAGGTGCGGGAGGTCACCGTCGTCGAGAGCCGGCTCGGACGCGCCGGTGCTCGCTACGAGGTCCGGGCCAGGGTCCCGCTCCCCCCACCACGGGAGTGATCCCGCCATTCCGCCGGACATCCCACACCGAACACTCGTTCGCAATTACGCTGGTGTGAGTTGTTGTCACACCCCCGTCGTAGGGTTGGCAGCAGACGAACCGGACGCACGAGTCCGGCGTCATCGAGATCGACGGTCCAGACCGTCCAGCCCAGTCCAGAGTTACGGAGAAGGGATCCACCGTGGAGCGTGAGAAGGCACTCGAGATGGCGCTGGGCCAGATCGACAAGCAGTTCGGCAAGGGCTCGGTCATGCGGATGGGCGACCGCAGCGTGCTGCCGATCGAGGCGATCTCGACGGGGGCGTTGTCGCTCGACCTCGCCCTCGGCATCGGCGGGCTGCCGCGAGGTCGCGTCGTCGAGATCTACGGGCCCGAGTCGTCGGGCAAGACGACCCTCGCGATGCACGTCGTCGCGGAGGCGCAGCGCAACGGCGGCATCTGCGCGTACATCGACGCCGAGCACGCCGTCGACCCGATCTACGCGCGTCACATCGGCGTCGACGTCGACAACCTGCTGATCTCCCAGCCCGACACCGGGGAGCAGGCGCTCGAGATCGCCGACATGCTCATCCGGTCGGGTGCGCTCGATGTCCTCGTGATCGACTCGGTCGCCGCGCTCACGCCCCGCGCCGAGATCGAGGGTGAGATGGGCGACAGCCACGTCGGCCTCCAGGCCCGCCTCATGTCGCAGGCGCTACGAAAGCTCACCGGCAATCTGAGCAAGAGCAACACCATCGCGATCTTCATCAACCAGCTGCGCGAGAAGATCGGCGTGATGTTCGGTAGTCCCGAGACCACGCCGGGTGGGCGGGCGCTGAAGTTCTACTCGTCGGTCCGGCTCGACATCCGGCGCATCGAGTCGATCAAGGACGGCGTCGAGGTCGTCGGCAACCGCACGCGCGTCAAGGTCGTGAAGAACAAGGTGGCTCCGCCGTTCCGCCAGGCCGAGTTCGACATCATCTACGGCGAGGGCATCTCCCACGAGGGCAACCTGCTCGACCTCGGCGTCGAGCGCGGGATGGTCCAGAAGAGCGGCGCGTACTTCTCCTTCGGCGACGAGCGCCTCGGCCAGGGCCGCCACGCGGCCCGCGCGTTCCTCAAGGAGCACTCCGACGTCGCCGCGCAGATCGAGTCGCGCATCCGCGAGGACGCGGGCGTGCCGAACCCGAA
>DATAKR010000023.1:0-15720 GCA_036261495.1 Acidimicrobiales bacterium
AGCTCGACACCGCGCGACCGCCGCCGCAGCGCGACGGTGCCGCCGGCCACGGCGGCCACCACGACGACCAGAACGAGGACGAGAAGGACGATCTCCACGGCGGGCGAGCCTACCGACCGCCCACGAGGCCGCTTCCTCGCCGGCGCGCCGCGCCGGCGAGGCTTCTACGGCTTGACCGCAAGGGCGACGATCGGCTTGTTGAGCGTCATGTCGCCCGTCGAGCCGAGGAACGGCACGTCGCCGAAGCTGAAGACGCCACCGTCGGGCGCGGTGAACACGTAGCCGAGGCCGGTGCCGCTCGCCGCCATCGTGATGATCGGCTTGTTGAGCGTGATGTCGCCCGTCGACCCGTAGAACCCGGAGCGGCCGAACGCGAAGATCCCGCCGTCGGAGCCGACGAGCCAGTACCCGTCGCCGTTGGGGTTGGCCGCCATGCCGACGATCGGCTTGTTCAGCGTCATGCCGCCCGTCGAGCCGAAGAACGCGGCGTCGCCGAAGGCGAAGATCCCGCCGTCGGACGCCACCAGCCAGTAGCCGAGGCCGGTGATCGTCGGCGCGATGCCGACGATCGGCTTGTTGAGCTGGAGGTCGCCGGTCGAGCCGAAGAACTCGGCGTCGCCGAAGCTGAACACCCCGCCGTCGGCGGCGACCATCCAGTAGCCGTCACCGGAGGGTGTGGGCGCCATGGCGATGATCGGAGAGTTGAGCGTGATGTCGCCGGCCGAGCCGTGGAACACGGCGTCACCGAAGCTGAACACGCCGCCATCGGAGGCCACCAGCCAGTAGCCCTCGCGCGTCGGCGTCGTGCCCATCCCGACGATCGGGCGGTTCAGCGTCATGTTGCCCGTCGAGCCGAAGAAGCCGGCGTCGCCGAAGGCGAAGATCCCGCCGTCGGATGCCGCCAGCCAGTACCCCGTCGGCGGCGACGCCAGCCGCATGCCGTAGACGAAGGCCCCGGCACCCGAGCCCATCTGCAGGAATCGCGACGAGACCGCCGGCTGGCCGAACGCCTCCGTCGCCGCCCACGCGTCGGGCGCGGGCCGGAACAGCTCGTTGTCGACCGGCGCCAGCGTCGTGGCATCGAGCACGAGCTGCGCGCCCCCGTCGGTCACCACGGCAACGAGCTGACCCGTAGCGGCGGCGGTGGTGTAGCGGAACCCCTGACCGGCGGGGAGGTCGGCACCCGAGTAGGCCGCGGCGAGCGCGAGCGTGTCGGTGCGGAACGAGTACAGGTTCGTCGAGGTCGTCACGAAGAGATGGCCGGCCGGCGTCGACGACGAGCTCACGACCTGGTCGGTGGCGAGCATGACCGCGGCTTCACCCGACACCGCCGGGGAGTCGGCGCGGTCGAGCACCTGGGAGCTGCCGGTCTGGGTGAACTTGTGGACCCTCGTCGATGTGGCGTCGGTCGACGCGGCGTAGATCGCGGGCGTCGTCGTCATCCCGCTCCCCGGCGCCCCGGGCGCCTCACCGGTGATCGTGACGGGGGTCGACGGCGTGCGGACACCGGCCGCGAGCCCGTCGTTCGAACCGGGCGCCGGTGACTCCGGGCCCGGCGTGAGGTCGGCGACCGAGTAGGTCTTGATGCCCTGGAAGGTGCCGAGCGCGACGTACGCGGTCGGGGTGCCGCCGGCGTCGTTCAGCCACACCAGCGTCGGGCTCGAGAGGGGGTTGGCGTCGGTGTCGGCCACATAGGTCACGGTGCCGATGGCGGCGTCGCGCGACGAGGCGTTCGCGATCGGCACGCGGTAGAGCGTCTGCAGCGATTGCGCCAGCTCGGGGTGGTTCGTCGGGTCGGGCGAGGGGATGTTCTTCTCGGCGAGGAAGAAGAGCACGCGGTTGCCGGCGCCGTCGGGCGGGGTGATCACCGGCGAGCTGTTGATCGTGTAGTCGGTCCAGCAGTTCGCCGTGCAGGGATCGGTGGCGCTCAGCCGGTACGGTGCCGCGACGAGGTCGCCGGCGGTCTCGTCGACCTGGCCCAGCTCGACGCCGAAGCGCGTGGGGTCGCCGGCGGCATTGGGGTTGTAGCCCTGGTTGAACACGGCGAACACCTGGCCGAGGCCGGCGCTGGTCGACGTCTCGACCGGCGTGACGTTGCCGGCGCCGGTGCCGAAGGCGCCGCTCCGCTTGGCGCTCAGGTCGGGCAGCCCGCCGATCTGGCTTCCTGTCAGGAGCCGGCGCACGACGACGCGACCCTCATCGGTCGCGTACATCGACCGCTGGTCGGCGAGGCTTCCGGCCGACGTCAGCATCGACGAGCGGGGGGCGAGGGCATGGTCGGCCCGTTGCCACTTGAACGTGATGGGCAGGCCGCCCTCGTCGACCGGCTGGAACCCCGACCGGCCGGCGTCGCCGCCCCCGTTCGGCCAGTGCATCGCCCCGGCCGGCCCGGCGACGACCAGCGCCGCCACGGCCAGCAGGGCCACGACCACCGCGGCCCTGCGTGTGGAACCCGTTCCCGCCATACCTACCTCGCCTCCCGGACGCGGCCATGAGGATCTCCCACCCGCCCGCAGCGTCTCGCCACGAAGTGTACGGCCGGCCACGCCCGCCGGCGGCGTGCCCGCCGGGCCGGACCTACGACGGGCCGGTCCGGGACTTAGGGCCCTACTTGTGCCCGCCGTGCAGCGTCGAGAGTGGCGATATGTCCCGCATCGCGACCGTTGATGGCAACGAAGCTGCTGCGGACGCCGCCTATCGACTCAGCGAGGTCATCGCGATCTACCCGATCACGCCCGCTTCCACCATGGGAGAGCTGTCGGACACGTGGTCGGGCCGGGCGCGGCCGAACCTGTGGGGCGACGTCCCCGAGGTCATCGAGATGCAGAGCGAAGGGGGCGCCGCGGGCGCGCTCCACGGCGCCCTGCAGACCGGCGCCCTCGCGACCACGTTCACCGCATCGCAGGGTCTCCTGCTGATGCTCCCGAACATGTTCAAGATCGCCGGCGAGCTCACCTCCGCGGTGATCCACGTCGCCGCCCGCGCCATCGCCACCCACGCGCTCTCGATCTTCGGCGACCACAGCGACGTGATGGCCGCCCGCACCACCGGCTTCGCCATGTTGTGCGCGTCGTCGGTGCAGGAAGCGCACGACCTGTCGGTGATCGCGCACCTCGCGACGCTCGAAGCCCGCGTCCCGATCCTCCACTTCTTCGACGGCTTCCGGACGTCGAGCGAGATCAACGTGGTGTCGCTGCTCGACGACGAGGAGCTCCGGTCGCTCGTCGACGAGGACGCCATCCGCGCCCACCGCGACCGCGCCCTCAGCCCCGAGCACCCGGTGCTGCGAGGGAGTGCGCAGAACCCCGATACCTTCTTCCAGGCCCGCGAGGCGTCCAACCTCTACTACGACGCCATGCCGGCGATCGTCCAGAAGTGGATGGACCGGTTCGCCGCGGTCACGGGCCGGCAGTACCACCTCTTCGACTACTCGGGACATCCCGAGGCCGAGCGCGTGGTCGTCCTCATGGGTTCGGGATCGGGTGCGGCACGCGAAGCCGCCGACGACCTGGTGGCCCGCGGGGAGCGCGTCGGCGTGCTGACCGTGAGGCTGTTCCGGCCCTTCGACGCCGTCGCCCTCGCGCACGCACTTCCGCCGACCGTGACACGGATCGCGGTGCTCGACCGCACCAAGGAGCCGGGCGCGCTCGGCGAGCCGCTGTTCCAGGACATCGTGACCGCGCTGGCCGAGGAGCGACCGGCCACGATGCCGCAGGTCATCGGAGGCCGCTACGGGCTGGCGTCCAAGGAGTTCACGCCGGCCATGGTGCACGCGGTGTTCGCCGCGCTGACCGATCCGGCGCCGCGCCGGCGCTTCACCGTCGGCATCGTCGACGACGTCAGCCACCTCAGCCTGCCGTGGGACCGGTCGGCGAGCACCGAGCCCGACGACGTGCTGCGCGCCGTGTTCTACGGGCTCGGCTCGGACGGCACGGTCGGCGCCAACAAGAACACGGTCAAGATCGTGTCGAACGCGACCGGCCGGCACGGGCAGGGCTACTTCGTCTACGACTCCAAGAAGTCGGGGTCGATGACGGTGTCGCACGTGCGGTTCTCGCCGCGGCCGATCGAGGCGACCTACCTCATCTCCCAGGCGCAGTTCGTCGCCTGCCACCAGTTCTCGCTGCTCGAGCGCAACGACGTGCTCGCGCTCGCCGCGCCCGGCGCCACGTTCCTCGTCAACTCGCCCTACGGGGTCGACCAGACGTGGGACCGGCTGCCGGCCGAGGTGCAGGCCGCGATCCTCGACAAGGGCCTCGAGGTCTACGCGATCGACGCCTACAAGGTGTCGCGTGAAGCCGGCCTCGACGGGATCGTGAGCACGGCGCTGCAGACGGCGTTCTTCGAGCTCTCCAAGCTGCTGCCTCGTGAGCAGGCCCGGGAGGAGATCAAGGCGGCGATCCGCAAGACCTACGGCAAGCTCGGCGATGCCGTGCTCGAGCCGAACTTCCGGGCGGTCGACGCCGCGTTCGACGCCGTCACCCGGCTCGACACCGCCGGCAAGACGGTCACCGGGCGCCCCCGCCCGCCGGCCGTGCCGGCCGACGCGCCGGACGTGGTGCAGCGGGTGACGGCCCGCATGCTCGAGGGCCAGGGCGACCTCCTGCCCGTCAGCGCCTTCGCCGCCGACGGCACGTTCACGACGGGCACCGCCAAGTACGAACGCCGGTCGATCGCGCTCGAGATCCCCGAGTGGGACCCCGAGCTCTGCATCGACTGCGGCAAGTGCTCCCTCGTGTGCCCGCACGCCGCGATCCGCACGACCGTCGCCGAGCCCGAGTCGCTCCTCGACGCGCCGAGCAAGTTCCAGTCGAAGCCGGCGAAGGAGAAGGCGTTCAGCGGGTTCCGCTACATCGTCCAGGTCGCGCCCGACGACTGCACTGGGTGCGGCATCTGCGTGGAGGTGTGCCCGGTCCGCAGCAAGGAAGCGGCGAACCACAAGGCGATCGACATGGTGCCGAAGGACGAGATCCTCGACACCGCCCGCGACAACTGGGAGTACTACCAGTCGCTGCCCAAGGTCGACCCGACGAAGATCCCCGCCACCGTCCGGGGCACCCAGCTGCGCGAGCCGCTGTTCGAGTTCTCCGGCGCGTGCGCCGGCTGTGGGGAGACCCCCTACCTGAAGCTCCTCACCCAGCTGTTCGGCGACCACGTCATCGTGGCCAACGCCACCGGCTGCTCGTCGATCTACGGCGGCAACCTCCCGACCACTCCGTGGTCGGCCGGCGCCGACGGCCGCGGGCCGGCGTGGTCGAACTCGCTCTTCGAGGACAACGCCGAGTTCGGGCTCGGCATGCGACTCGCGCTCGATCAGCGCCGGGCCGCCGCCGAGCGCCTTCTGCGCGCCCACGCGGGGCGGGTCGGTGACGACCTGGTCGACGCCCTCCTCACCGCGGATCAGTCCGACGACGCCGGCCTCGCCGCGCAGCGCGAGCGGGTGGCGGCGCTCAAGCGCTCGCTGGCGTCGCTCAACGGCGGCGCCGACCCGTCCACCAAGGACCTCGTCACGCTGGCCGACGACCTGATCGACAACGCGGTGTGGATCGTCGGCGGCGACGGCTGGGCGTACGACATCGGGTTCGGCGGTCTCGACCACGTCCTCGCCTCGGGACGCAACGTGAACGTGCTCGTCCTCGACACCGAGGGCTACTCCAACACCGGCGGGCAGGCCTCGAAGTCGACGGCGCGTGGCGCGGTGGCGAAGTTCGCGTCGGCCGGCAAGAGCACCCGCAAGAAGGACCTCGGGATGCTCGCGGCCGGCTACGGCAGCGTCTACGTCGCCCAGATCGCCGCCGGCGCCCACGACCTGCAGACCGTGCGCGCGTTCACGGAAGCGGCGTCGTTCCCCGGGCCGTCGCTCGTGCTCGCCTACAGCCACTGCATCGCCCACGGCATCGACATGGAGCAGGGCATGGCCCACCAGAAGGCGGCCGTGCAGAGCGGCTACTGGCCGCTCTACCGCTTCGACCCAAGGCACGCGCTGCGCGGCGACCACCCGCTGCGCCTCGACTCCAAGGCGCCGACCATCCCGTTCGAGGACTTCGCCAAGCAGGAGGCCCGGTTCTCGGTGCTCTCCCGGGTGAACCCGGCCGCGGCCGAGCACCTGTTCCGCCTGGCCCAGCACGACATCGACGAGCGCTGGCACTTCTACGAGCAGCTCGGCGAGATCGAGCGGTGGAGCGACGAGGAGGTCGACTGACATGGCCGACACCACCACCCGCTACCTCGGGATGGAGCTGCGGTCGCCGCTCGTCGCCTCCCCGTCGCCGCTCACCGGCAAGATCGACCATCTGCTCGAGCTCGACGACGCCGGCGCCGGCGCGGTGGTGCTGCCCTCGCTGTTCGAGGAGCAACTCCGCGACGACGCCATGGCCGTGGCTCGCCTGCTGGCGGTCGGCACGTCGGTCGGTGCCGAGGCCTCGACGTTCGTGCCGGAGATGGACGACTACAACCTCGGCCCCGCGCCGTACCTGCGGCTCATCGAGGAGGCCGCGTCCCGCGTGTCGATGCCGGTGATCGCCAGCCTGAACGGCGCCTCGCCCGGGGGCTGGGTGAAGCACGCGCGCTGGATGCAGGACGCCGGCGCGGCCGCGATCGAGCTCAACGTGTACTCCGTCGCGGTCGAGCCGTGGACCACCGGCGGCGAGGTCGAGGACCGCCTCGTGTCACTCGTCGGCGAGGTCCGCGCCGCGGTGACGGTGCCGCTCGCGGTGAAGCTGTCGCCGTTCTACAGCGCGCTCGCGAACCTGGCGGCGAGGCTGCGGGACGCCGGCGCCGACGGGCTCGTGCTGTTCAACCGGTTCGTGCAGCCCGACATCGACCTCGACCGTCTCGTCATCGAGCCGAAGGTCCACCTGTCGTCGAGCGCCGAGCTGCTGCTGCCCCTGCGGTGGATCGCCGTGCTCCGCCCCCAGCTGCTGCTGTCGCTCGCCGCGACGAGCGGCGTCCACCGCGTGGAGGACGCGGTGAAGCTGCTCCTCGCCGGCGCCGACGTCGTGATGACGACGTCGTCGCTGCTGCGCGAGGGGTCCGGTCACATGCGCGACCTCGTCACCGGCGTGGCCGAGTGGATCGACCGGCGGGGCTACGCGTCGGTGGAGCAGCTCAAGGGCAGCCTCTCGCAGGCCCGGGTCCCCGACCCGGCGGCGTTCGAGCGCACGCAGTACGTGCAGGCCATCACGCACTTCCCCGTCTGAGCCGCTCTCAGGCGCCGGCCGCGACCTTCTGGCTGATGACCCGCGACGACCCGCCCGGCTGCATGGTGACCCCGTAGAGGCAGTCGGCCGCCTCCATCGTGCGCTTCTGGTGGCTGACGACGACGAGCTGTGCCTCCCGCCGGAACTCGTGGATGAGATCGAGGAACCGGTGCAGGTTGACGTCGTCGAGCGCGGCCTCGACCTCGTCCATGAGGTAGAAGGGCGAGGGGCGAGCACGGAACACGGCGAAGAGGTACGCGAGCGCGGTGAGCGACCGCTCGCCGCCGGAGAGCAGCGACAGCTGCCGCACGTTCTTGCCCGACGGCCGGGCCTCGACCTCGATGCCCGTCTCGAGCAGGTTCTCCGGGTCGGTGAGCTTCAGGCGGCCGCCGCCGCCCGGGAACAGCATCCCGAACAGCGCCGAGAAGTTCTCGGCCACGTCGGCGTAGGCGGCCGAGAACACCTGGACGATCTCGTCGTCGATGGCCTTGATGACCTTCGACAGCTCGCGCCGCGTCGTCTTCACGTCGTCGAGCTGGGCCTCGAGGAACTCGTGGCGCTCCTGCAGCTGGGTGAACTCTTCGAGCGCCAGCGGATTGATCGGGCCCATCAGCCGCAGCTCACGCTCGAGCTCGCGCACCCGCGACTGCGGGCTCGTGCCGGCGGCGACCTCGGGGCAGGCCGCCTCGATGGCGGCCGCGGGCTCGACGTCGAAGTCGCGGCGCACCGTCTCGACGGCCTGCTCCATGCGCACCCGGATCTCGGCGTCGTCGAGCTCGGCCCGCTGGAGGCGCTCGCGCGTCTCGGCGAGCTGGCGCTCGGTGGCCTGCCGGTCACGGCGCAGGCCCTCGAGGCGGGTCGAGAGCTCGCGCGTGTGCTCCGACTGGCGGCGCCTCTCCTCGCGGACGCCGGCGAGCTCGTCGTCGAGCGTCTGCAGGCGCTCGCCGACCCGGCGGGCCAACCGGTCGGTGGCCGTCAGCCGCGCCTCGAGCACCACCCGACCGCGCTCGGCTTCGTCGCGCTTGGCGACGTTGCGCTTCAGGCGCTCGTCGACCTCGCCCAGCCGGGTCGTGAGGAAGGTGCGACGCTCCTCGAGGCCGGCGGCGCGCACCTCGAGGTCGGTGCGGAGGGCCGCCACCGCCGACGCCCGCTCGTCGATCCGGGCTCGCGCCTCCTGCATGGCCGACAGCTTCTCGGCGTTGGTCGCCTCCTCGGCCTCGAGCCCCGGCAGGATCGACTGGAGCTCGGCGACGCGCTCCTGCTCACGGGCGACCCGCTCGCCGAGGTCGGCGAGGTGGGCGCGAAGCGTGTCGCCCTCGCTCGCCGCGTCGGTCTGCTCGGCCTCGATGCGGGTGAGCCCATCGGCCGCGGTCTGCAGCCGCCGCTCGTTGTCGGCGGCCGCTCGGCGCGTCTGGGCCTCGGCGCCCCGCGCTGCTTGGGCTTCGGTCTTGGCGGCCGCGTACGCGTCGCTCGCGGCGGTCAACCCGGCGGCGGCCCGCTCGGCCGCCTGCGTCGCCTCGTCGAGCGCGGCGCCGGTCGCGCCCGTTCCGGCGGAGCCGACACGCCAGCCCGACACCGCGAAGCGGTCGCCGGTGCGGGTGACCACGACGAGGTCGGGGTGGCGCAGGGCGAGGTCGAGCGCCCCGGACCAGGGCCCCTCGACAGCCACCGCGTTGGCGAGCAGCAGGTCGAGGAGCTGCTCGACCTCGGGCGTGGTCGACCGCACGTGGTCGCGCACGGGCGACCCCATCGCGGTGGCCTCGAACGGCAGCGCGACGTGGCCGCGTGCTCCGCCGAGGGCCAGGACGGCGCCCGTCGCGTCGCACTCGGCCAGGTGCGCCAGCGCGCGGCGACCGGCCTCGACACCGTCGACGACCACGGCTGCGATGGCCTCGCCCGCCGCGGCCTCGAACGCCGGCTCCCATCCCTCGTCGACGTCGACGAGGTCGAGCAGGGTTCCCACCACGCCGTCGATCCCGGCCAGCCGCTCCGCACCCGCCCGGGCGCGGGCCTCGTCGAGTGCTAGAGCGAGCGCCTCGGCCCGGGCGTTCCACGAGTGGAACTCGCTCTCCACGGCACGAAGCGCGTCCTCGGCCTCCTGCTGGCGGCGCTCGGCGACGAGCCGGCGACCGTCGGCCTGCTCGGCGGCGCGCCGCAGCGGCTCCTCGGCGTCCTGGGCCTCGGCCACGGCCTCGCGGCGGCGGTCCGCCTCGCCGGCGAGGCGCTCGACCTTCTGATCGCGGGTGGCGAGCCGCGCTTCGAGGCGCTCGAGCTCGCCCGCGCCCCGCTCGGCACTGCGGCGCAGCGCGATGAGCTCGCCGCGCACCTCGGCCGCGCCGCTCACGGGCATCGGCGGCGCGCCGTCGCCCCACTGCTCGCGGAACGACGCGCGTGCCGCGGCGAGCGCGGCCTCGGCGTGGGCGACCTCGTCGGCCTGCGGCGCGAGGCGGGCCGCCTCGGCCTCGACGTCGTCGAGCTCGTGACGGAGCCGGGTGAAGTCGGCCTCGAGGCTCGCGATGACCGCCTGGTCGACGAACGCCGCCATGTCGCGCTCGATCCCCCGGCGACGCTCGGCGAGCACGGCGGACAGACCCCGGGCCCGCTGGGCGAGCGTCTCGTAGCGGAGCAGGACGTCGGAGAGATCCGAGCCGCCCGACGCGTTCATGGCGGCCTCGGCGGTCATCACGTCGGCGTCGAGGCGGGCCAGCGTGGCGCGCAGCTCGCCCTCGATGCGACGCAGGTCGGCCTTGGTGCGGGCGTTGGCCTCCGACCGCTGCCCGAGCGACGCCAGCTCGCGGCCGGCGAGGTGGAGCCGCAGGCCACGGAGCTCCTCGACGAGCGCGCCATGGCGCCGGGCGGCTTCGGCCTGGCGCTCGAGGGGTCGCAGCTGGCGCCGGACCTCGCGGAGCAGGTCCTGCAGGCGCAGGAAGTTGGCCTCGGTCGACTCGAGCCGGCGCTGCGACTTCTCGCGGCGCTTGCGGTACTTGAGGACGCCGGCGGCCTCCTCGATGATCGCCCGGCGGTCCTCGGGCCGGGCGTTGAGCACCGCGTCGATCTGACCCTGGCCGATGATGACGTGCTGCTGGCGGCCCACGCCCGAGTCGGAGAGCAGCTCCTGGATGTCGAGGAGGCGGCAGGGGACGCCGTTGATGGCGTACTCGCTCTCACCCGACCGGAACAGCGTGCGGGTGATCGTGACCTCCTCGAACCCGATGTCGAGGAGCCCGGCCGAGTTGTCGATCGTGAGCGCGACCTCGGCCCGACCGAGCGCGGCGCGGTGGGCGGTGCCGGCGAAGATGACGTCCTCCATCTTCTGGCCGCGGAGCGCCCGGGCGCCCTGGGCGCCGAGCACCCAGGCCACCGCGTCGACGATGTTCGACTTGCCGGAGCCGTTGGGGCCGACCACGACCGTGACGCCGGGCTCGAACTCGAGCGTGGTGTTGTCCGCGAAGGACTTGAACCCCTTGAGGCTGAGCGACTTCAGAAACACGCGTGCTCCCGTTGCGTCGAGGCCACCGTCGGGGAACCCGGCGCCCTCTGCGATGCCACGCCGGTTACGTTCCGGTGCGGTGCGGACACTGGCGGACCACGGTACAGGCGCCCGGGAGGCCGTCCGCGGAGCCCTGTTCGCCGAGACCCACCGATCCCTCGTGACCTGCGACGACGCGGGCCGCGTGGTCAAGCAGCACCGCCCCAACGGCACCGGAGGGCGCCCGCAGATGCTCTACGAGCTCCGCGTCAACCGGCTCCTCGCCCGCCACCCTCCGCCCGTCCCGACCCCGCGTTTGCTCGCCGGCGACCGCCGCCGCGGGACCCTCGTGTTCGAGCGGGCCGCGGGCACGCCGGCGGGCCCGAAGTACCCGCTGGAGCTCGCCGACGACGTGCTCGCGGCCATGATCCGGTTCGCCACCGTCCTTCCGTCGTACCGGCCCCGTCCCCGGTGGCTCCGACGGCTCGGGCTGGTGTCGCGGATCACCGAGGCGACCGCCGCCGGCGCGATCACGCCGGCGAACGCGGCAGCCTTGCGCGAGCTGGTCGCCGCCACACCCCTCACCTACGCCTTCGCGCACGCCGACATCACCCCCAGGAACGTGCTGACGGATGGCGAGCGCTGCACGCTGATCGACTGGGAGTGGGCCGGCATCTATCCCGCCACCCATGACCTCAGGTTCTTGTGGTTCGTGCTCGTCGACGTTCGCGAGGCCCGGGCGGTGGTCGAGCGGCACGTGCCGGCCGCGCAGCTCACGTCGTTCCGTCTGTGCGCGCTCGCCACGTCGCTGTGGCACCTGACCTACTGGACGAACAGCGGGAGCTCGGCGGCGGCCCGGCCGCGCCAGCTCGACACGCGCGACCGGCTGCTCGGTGAGCTGATCGAGTAGGCCGCTCAGGCGAGCGACAGCACCAGGCCGGCCTGGCCGAGGTGGTAGAGCACCATGATCGCGACCGGCGCCCACGCGACGGGTCGCACGAAGCGGTTGACCGCGATGAGCGCGTCGGACGCGAAGAACAGCGCGGCGCCGGCGCCGGCCCACCACGACCCCGACCCGATCGCGCACGCCACCATCACCGAGATCACGACCATGTAGACCGCGACCGGCGTCGCGAGGCCCGGTTCCGTCCGGCGCACGCCACGAAGGATCCACTGGCCGACCACGACGGCGACCACGGCCACGGGCACCACCGCCGGCCACACGCGCGACAACCCGAAGCCGGCGATGTAGAGCACGTGGGCCACGAGGAACGCCACGAGCCCGAGCACGAACCGGTCGGGCCCGCGCCGCGCCGGCGCGGCGTCGCCGGGGCGGTCGTCGTCCGCGGCGAGCATCAGCAGCACGTCGCCGGCGAGCGAGAGCACCAGCGCCACCGCGAACCAGGTGCGCCGGCCGGTGTTGGCGGGATCGAGCGCCAGCGCGACGCCGACGAGGACGACGAGGGTCGCCGGCTTGGCGAAGTGCTCGAGCGGGAGCGCACGCCGGGCCACCGCCACCCAGTCGGCGACGGCGAACACGCCGGCGACCCCGAGGAGGAACGCCGCCAGGAGGGTCACTCGAGGCCCATCCCGGCGGTCACCACCGGTACGCTACCGGCCCTCACATGGCGGACCCTGGACCCCGAGGCGGCTCCCGGCAGCACACCCTCCTCCGGCTCGCCGCGGCGCCGGCGACCGTCGACGCCGGCGTCGCCCTCCTGTTCGGCGCCCTCGCGTGCCTGTGGTGGTGGCCGCTGCCGCTCCACGTCCGCGACGCGCAGCTCGAGTGGCCGGTGATCGATCCCGCGTACAACGAGTGGATCCTCGCGTGGGGCCGCCACGCGCTGCTCCACGATCCCCGGCACTTCTTCGACGCCAACATGTTCTACCCGCACCCGTTCGTGCTGGCGTGGGGCGACAACCTGTTCGCGCTCACCCTGCTGTCGATCCCCCTCGCGGCCGCCGCGGGCACGGTCGGCGCCCACAACCTCCTCGTGCTCGGATCGACCGCGGCGTCGGGGTTCACCACCTACCTCCTGGCCCGGCGGGTCGTCGGCCCGCGGAGCGCGGCGGTCGTGGCCGGCGTGCTGTTCTCGTTCGCCTGGTTCCGCGTCGCCGAGTGGACGCACCTGCAGATCCTGTCGACGCAGTGGATCCCGCTCGTGTTCCTCGCCGCCGAGCGCCTCCGCGACAGGGTCACGCCGGCGCGCACCGCCCTGCTCGCCCTGAGCGTGTGGTTGGTGCTGGCCACGAACGTCTACCTGGCGGTCTTCACCGCGATCGCGTTCGGCGTGTTCGTGGTGATGCTCCTCGCGACGCGCCGCCTCACCGTGCGCGCGCTGGTGTCGTGCGCCATCGGGTGGGCGGTGGCGGGGAGCGCCGCGCTCCCCCTCTACCTGCCGTCGCTGCGCTACCAGCGAGCCATCGGCATCACGCGCTCGCTCGCCGCCCAGGAGCTGCCGGCGACGCTTCGCGACTACCTGCCCTGGCCGCCACCCGGATCCGTCGGTCGCGCCCTCGCGGGCCAGGCGGCCGTGCCGGTGTCGGGATGGCACGCGCTCTCCCTCGTCGCCGGGGTGCTCGCCGCGAGCGCGGTCGTGCTCGCGGTGGCCCGGCGGCGGGGGCCGTGGCTCGCGGTGGCGCCCTACGCGGCCATCGCCGCCCTCGCCGCCGCGTCGTCGCTCGGGCCGGCGATCCGCTGGCATGCCCGGCCGCTGGTCGACAACCCCGTCTTCCTCGCCGAGTACCACCTCGTGCCCGGGGCGTCGGTGCTCCGCGTGCCCGGGCGGTGGTCGCTCATGGTCGCCTTCGCGCTGGCCCTGGTCGCCGCGGCCGCCGTCGCCGCCCTCTCCGCTCGGTGGCGGCGTGGGCCCCGGGTGGCGCTCGCCGTCGTCATCCTCGTCCTCATTGCCGTCGAGCTCGTGCCCTCCCGGTTCGCGCTCCACTCGAGCTACGCCCTCGCCGACTTCCCCGAGGAGCAGTGGCTGGCGGATCAGCCGGGCACCGATGCCGTCCTGCAGCTGCCGATCAGCGCGGACAACGCCGCCTACGAGACGCAGGTGATCGAGGCCCGGCGCATGCTGCTCTCGACCTACCACTGGAAGCGGCGCGTGAGCGGAGCGGTGAGCCCGACGTTCCCGCCGGCCTACCCCGAGGACGCCCGGCTGCTCGCCGACCTGCCCTCCGATCCGGCGGCGCTCGACCTGCTGCGCTCATGGCACGTGCGATGGGTCGTCTTCCGTGCCGCCGACTACCGCGCCGAGGGACTCGACGACGCCGCCGCCCGACGCGGCCTCGATTCGATCGCCGGCCTGCGGCTCGTCCGCGACTGGGGCGACACGGCGATCTGGGAGGTCGACGGTGTCAGACCTGGCACCGCTCGCACAGGAAGTGTGAGCGGCCGCTCACCTTGATTCGCGTGATCGGCGTGCGGCACCGGCGGCACGGCTGGCCCTCGCGGTCGTACACGTTGTGCTGGCTGGCGTAGTCGCCGACCTCGCCGAACAGATCGCGGTACTGCTGATCGGCGAGCGAGGACCCGCGGTGCTTGATCGCCTCCTGGAGCGTCTCGACCATGGCGCGGTAGAGACGGCGGACCTCCTGCGACGAGAGCGACGCCGACGATCGGTCGTACCGCAGGCCGGCCGACCACAGGATCTCGTCGGAGTAGATGTTGCCGATGCCGGCGAGGAACGTCTGGTCCATCAGGAGGTCCTTGAGCTTGCGCTTCCTCGCGTAGAGCAGCTCGGCGAAGTGGGTCCAGCTGATGATGTCGTCGATGGGATCGAACCCCAGGTGGGCCAGCTCCGGCACCTGGGCCTCGAGCTCGTCGGCCGTCGCGACGAACATCTCGCCGAACGTGCGGGGGTCGACGAATCGCAGCTGGCCTGCGCCCACCAGCGAGATCACCACATGCGTGTGCTTGTCGAGCGCGGTCTTGGCGTTGCGCACGAGGAGGAGCTGGCCGCTCATCCCCAGGTGGACGACGAGGTGCTCGACGGGCGCTCCGGCCGGCAGCTTCGTGCCCCCGCCCGGCGGCCCGAGCCGCAGGAGCAGGTACTTGCCCTTCCGCTCGGCCGCGATGATCGCGCGCCCTTCGAGCCGGCCGATGAACTCCTTCTTCGACTTGTGGCGCCGCACCGTGCGCGTCCCCGTCACCTCGACGGCGCGGATCCTCTTGCCGGCGACCTCCTTCTCGAGGTCACGCCGTACGGTCTCGACCTCGGGAAGCTCCGGCACGCTCAGCCGTTCCCGGGCGCGGGTTCGCCGCCGTCGGGTGCCCCGTCGTCGGTCTCGACGTCGCCCACGGTGAGCAGCGCGATGACGTCGGCCTCCGCCGGCGCCGCCGCGTGCTGCAGCTCCCGCCACGCGACGCGCGCCGCGGCCTGCTCCGCCTGCTTCTTCGACCGCCCCTCGCCCTCGCCCGACCGCTCGCCGTTGACGAACACGGTCGCGAAGAAGCGCTTGGCGTGATCGGGGCCTTCGTCGCGCACCTCGTACTTCGGCAGCTGCTCGAACCGTCGGGCCGACAGCTCCTGCAACCTCGTCTTGTAGTCCTGGCCGCCCGGGCCGGCCGCGGCCTCCTCGATCCGCGCCGAGAGCAGGGTCATGACGAGGTCGGCGGCGGCATCCCAGCCGCCGTCGATGTAGACCGCGCCGATGACCGCCTCCATGGCGTCGGCGAGGATCGACGGCTTCTCGCGACCGCCCGACGCGGCCTCACCCTTGCCGAGGAGCAGGGCGGCACCCAGGTCGAGCTCGGCCGCGACCTCGGCGAGGGCTTCCGAGTTGACGAGCGACGCCCGGACCTTCGCCAGCTCGCCTTCGGGCAGGTCGGGATAGGTGCGGAACAGGTGGTCGGTCACGACGAGGCCCAGCACGGCGTCGCCCAGGAACTCGAGGCGCTCGTTCGAGCGCACGCCCTCCGTCTCGGCGCACCACGACCGGTGCGACAGGGCCCGGAGCAGCAGGGCGTCGTCGGTGAACCGGCGCCCGAGCCGCGACGCGAGCGCGGCGATGCCCGCCTCGCGGCCCGCGCCGCCGTCGGGGGTG
>DATAKR010000107.1:0-6210 GCA_036261495.1 Acidimicrobiales bacterium
GTCGGCGCCCGCCTGCTGCACGTCGTCGTGCTCGACGACGCCGGCGGGCTCGTCGAGTCGCGCGTCGACGACACCGCGAGCGAGGCGGTGCGGCGTCTCGCGCGCTCGCTCGCGGCCGCGGGCGTCACCCGGGCGGCGGTCGACGCACCGTCGGGCCTTTCGGAGCTCCCCCATGTGGGCGACGCCTCGCTCGCGCCGAAGTTCCGCGCGGCGCGCTGCGGGGAGGTCGCCCTCGGCCGCGATCGTGGGATCTGGGTGCCGTGGGTCTCACCGGCGGGCCCGCCGGTCGCGCCGTGGATCGCGGTCGGCCTCTCGGTGTTCGCCGCGCTCGCCGGCGCCGGCATCGAGGCCGTCGAGACGTTCCCGCAGGCGGTCTTCCGCACCATGAACGCCGGCGGACGGGTCCCCGCCAAGTCGCGACCCGAGGGCATCGCCGCCCGTGCCGCGCTCCTGTCGAAGGCCGGCATCGACCACGCCAGCCTTCCGCTCTGGTCGCACGACGGCCTCGACGCGGCCGCCGCCGCGCTGGTGGCGGCCGGCCCGAGCGTCGCCGTCACCTGTGGGCACGACGGGAGCGCCATCTGGCTCCCCGCCTGACCCGCCGGGCCGCTCCCAGCATTGTTGGTTAGGTTCGGCGGCGATGCAGACGCGCCGCCTCGGCCGTACCGGCCACCACTCGTCCGTCGCCATCTGCGGCGGCATCGCGTTCCACTTCACCGAGAGCCGCGAGGAGGCTGACGCCCTGCTCGACCGGTTCCTCGACGCCGGCGTCAACCACCTCGACATCGCGCCGCAGTACGGCACCGCGCAGCAGAAGGCCGGCGCCGTGCTCGGCCGGGCGCGCGACGCGATGTTCGTCGCCTGCAAGACGCTGCGGAAGAACCGCGACGGCGTGCGGGCCCAGCTCGAGGAGTCGCTGACCCTGCTCGGCTGCGACCACTTCGACCTCTACCAGCTCCACGCCGTCACCTCGGTCGCCGAGCTCGATGCCCGGGCCGAGGCGATGGCCGCGGTGATGCAGGCGCGCGACGAGGGGCTGTGCCGGTTCGTCGGCGTCACCGGTCACGACCTCGGCGCGCCGGCCGCGCATGCCGAGGCGATCCGGCGTTACGACGTCGATACCGTGATGTTCCCGGTGTTCCCGCGTGTGTGGTCCGAGGTGGCCTATCGCCGCGACGCGGACGCGCTGCTCGCACTGGCCACCGAGCGCGACGTCGGCGTCATGGCGATCAAGGCCGTCGCCGCCCGGCCGTGGGGCGAGCGCGATCACACGGCGACGACCTGGTACGAGCCCTACGAAGCGAGCGCCGCCGTCACCCGCGGGGTGCGGTTCGCCCTCTCGACCCCACCGGTGACCGGCTTCTGCACTCCGGGCGACCTCCGGGTGCTCCAGACGGCTCTCGACGCGGCCGAGTCGTTCGAGCCACTCGACGAGCCCGGGCGCCGCGCCGCGATCGAGGAGGTCGCCGGCGAGCCCCTCATCTTCCCGATGGCGACGGCCACGGCATGAGCGCGTCGACTGCTGGTCGCGCCGGTGGCGCCATCGCCGCCCTCGTCGCCCGGGCGCGACGCGACGTCGATGAAGGCCTTCTCCCGGCCTGTCAGGTCGCCGTCGCCCGTCACGGTGAGCTGCTCGCCTTCGACACGTTCGGCGCGCCGCCCGGGCGCGACCGCTTCGTCATGTGGTCGTGCTCGAAGGCGATCACCGCCGCGGCGGCGTGGCAGGTGGCAGGTGAGGGCGCGCTCGACCTCACCGCGCGGGTCGTCGACTACGTCCCCGAGTTCGGCACCTTCGGCAAGGACGTCGTCACCGTCGAGCAGCTCCTGCTGCACACCGCCGGCTTCCCGCACGCGCCCATGGGACCGCAGTACTGGGGCACCAGCGAGGGCCGCCGGCATGCGTTCTCGCGATGGCGGCTCAACTGGGAGCCCGGCACCCGCTACGAGTACCACGCCCTGTCGGCACACTGGGTCGTCGCCGAGATCCTCACCGCGGTCACCGGTCGCGACCATCGTGACCTCGTCACCGAGCGGGTCGCCGCGCCCCTCGGCCTCGACCGGCTGCGGCTCGGCGTGCCCGAGCCCGAGCAGGCCGACATCGTCGACCTGACCACGGCCGGCACACGTGCGACCGACGCCGACTGGGCCGCCGCCGGCCTGACGGCGCCACCGCCGCCACCGGTGGAGCTGCCGCCCGAGGCGGTGCTGTTCCTCAACGCGCCGGCGGCGCGCGAAGCCGGCATCCCGGCGGGCGGTGCCGTCTCGACCGCCGGCGATCTCGCCCTCCTCTACCAGGCGTTCCTCACCAACCCCGGGGACCTGTGGAACCCGGAGGTGCTGGCCGACGGGACCGGTACGGTCCGCAACACGTTCCCCGACGAAGCGCGCTGGGGGATACCGGCCAACCGCACGCGTGGGATCGTCGTGCGCGGCGACGACGAAGGCGCGCACTGGCGGATGCACTTCGGACCCGGCACGTCGCCGCGGACCTTCGGCCACGACGGCGCTGGCGGCCAGATCGCCTGGGCCGACCCCGCCACCGGCATCTCGTTCGCGTACCTGACGGCTGGCATGGAGCAGAACCGCGTCGTCGAGCTCCGGCGGGGTCAGGAGCTCTCGGCGCTGGCGGCGGCGGTCGCCGGGAGCTGACGGCGTCGATCTCGATGTCGTGAGGTGATCGGGTGTCCGAGCTGGAGGGCCACGACTCGATCGACGCGCCCGCGGTCGTGATGCTCACGCGCGAGCACCGCGCGTGGGCATCACCGGCGGGGCAGCTCGAACCAGACGACCTTGCCGGCGCCTCGCCGGTCGACGCCCCAGCGCGCCACGTTCGCTTCGAGGATCGCGAGGCCGCGCCCTGACGTGTCGAACTCCGCGGCGGTCTTCGGCTCGGGGATGCGCGGGTCGTCGTCGCCGACCTCGACCCGAAGGGCGTCGGCGGTGACCAGCACGGCGACGTCGGGCGCCGACCTCGCGTGCACCACGGCGTTGGTGACGAGCTCCGACAGCAGGAGGCGGACGGTGTCGAGCATGTCCTGGGTGATCCAGGGAGTGAGCGTCTCGTCGGCGAACCGCCGCGCCTCGCGCCCGCTCCACACCTCGGGCGCCAGGCTCGTCCGGGCCGACGCGAGCACCTCGTCGGCGACGTCGAGCACCGACGCCGCGCCGATCACGTCGTCGACGAGTGCAGTGATCGACGGCCGCTTCCGGACGTATCCCGCGGCCCCTCGCTCGACGACGAGATCGATGAGCTCCTCACGCGGGTAGCCGGACACCACCACGACCCGGGTGGCCGGCGACGTGGCGCGAATGTCGGCGAGCACCTCGAGACCGCCGGCGCGCGGCATGCCGAGGTCGAGGAGCGCGAGATCGGGCCGGTGGGTGCGCACGGCGTCGAGCGCGGCGAGGCCGTCGGCCTCGGCGGCAAGCACGTCGACACGCCCCGACGCGCGAAGTCCCGCGACGAGCAGGGCGCGCATGTCGTCGCCGTCGTCGGCGACCACTGCGCGGATCTTCGCCCTCGCTGTCATGGTTTCACTCGATTTCGCATGTTCAGAGCCGGTGTGGCTCGGAGGAACATAAGTACCCTGCCCGATGGGCAGCGACGCCATCTAGTCGGCGCGCGCCCGGGCGCGATCAAGGGAGACGAGCGATGCCGGCAGCCAGGTCAGCGGCAAGCACCGCGAAGGCCGCGAGGGCCGCGAAGGCAACCAAGCCCGCACGGGCGGCGAGGACCGCGGCGACCGCCGACGCCGGGCCGGACGGGCACGCCGCCGCCTCGGTCGAAGAAGCCGCGCTGCACGACCTCCTGGACGCGCTCCGGGCGGTGAAGAACGGCGACTTCTCGGTGCGCCTGCCGGCGCGCCGCAACACCCTCGCCGGCCAGGTGGCCGAGGCGTTCAACAACCTCGTCGAGATGAACGCGCGATCGGCCAAGGAGCTGGCGCGCGTTGCGAAGCAGGTCGGGCGGGACGGCCGGATGACCGAGCGGTTCTCGATCCCCGACGCCCGCGGCGAGTGGGCCCAGAAGGCCGCGTCGGTCAACACCTTGATCTCCGACCTCTCCCGCCCCACGACCGAGGTCGCTCGCGTCATCGAGGCGGTGGCCAAGGGCGACCTGTCGCAGAAGGTCGCGCTCACCATCGAGGGCCAGCCCGTCCGGGGTGAGTTCCGCCGCATCGGCACGGCGGTGAACTCGATGGTCGACCAGCTCTCGTCGTTCGCGGCCGAGGTCAGCCGGGTCGCGCGCGAGGTGGGCACCGAGGGCAAGCTCGGTGGCCAGGCGAAGGTGAAGGGTGTCAGCGGCACCTGGAAGGACCTCACCGACAACGTCAACTCGATGGCCTCCAACCTCACCAGCCAGGTCCGCAACATCGCCCAGGTCACCACCGCCGTCGCCAACGGCGACCTGTCGAAGAAGATCACCGTCGACGTCAAGGGCGAGATCCTCGAGCTGAAGAACACCATCAACACCATGGTCGACCAGCTCTCGTCGTTCGCCGACGAGGTCACCCGCGTCGCCCGCGAGGTCGGCACCGAAGGGATGCTCGGCGGCCAGGCCCACGTCCGGGGCGTCAGCGGCACCTGGAAGGACCTCACCGACAACGTCAACTACATGGCGTCCAACCTCACCAGCCAGGTCCGCAACATCGCCCAGGTCGCCACCGCCGTCGCCAACGGCGACCTCGACAAGAAGATCACCGTCGAGGCCAAGGGCGAGGTCGCGGCGCTGGCCGACACCATCAACTCGATGACCGACACCCTGCGCGCCTTCGCCGACGAGGTCACCCGCGTCGCCCGCGAGGTCGGCACCGAGGGGAAGCTCGGCGGCCAAGCGCAGGTCCGGGGCGTCAGCGGCACCTGGAAGGACCTCACCGACAACGTCAACTACATGGCGTCCAACCTCACCAGCCAGGTCCGCAACATCGCCCAGGTCGCCACCGCCGTGGCCCAGGGCGACCTGGGCCAGAAGATCACCGTCGAGGCCAAGGGCGAGGTCGCGGCCCTGGCCGACACCATCAACTCGATGACCGACACCCTGCGCGCCTTCGCCGACGAGGTCACCCGCGTCGCCCGCGAGGTCGGCACCGACGGCCGCCTCGGCGGCCAGGCCCGCGTCGAAGGCGTGAGCGGCACCTGGAAGGACCTCACCGACTCGGTGAACTCGATGGCCTCGAACCTGACGAGCCAGGTGCGCGACATCGCCCAGGTCACCACCGCCGTCGCCAACGGCGACCTGTCGAAGAAGATCACCGTCGACGTCAAGGGCGAGATCCTCGAGCTGAAGAACACCATCAACCCCATGGTCGACCAGCTCTCGTCGTTCGCCGACGAGGTCACCCGGGTGGCCAGGGAGGTCGGCACCGAAGGCGTGCTCGGCGGTCAGGCCCACGTCCGGGGGGTCAGCGGCACCTGGAAGGACCTCACCGACAACGTCAACTTCATGGCGTCCAACCTCACCAGCCAGGTCCGCAACATCGCCCAGGTCGCCACCGCCGTCGCCAACGGCGACCTCGACAAGAAGATCACCGTCGAGGCCAAGGGCGAGGTCGCGGCCCTGGCCGACACCATCAACTCGATGACCGACACCCTGCGCGACTTCGCCGACGAGGTCACCCGCGTCGCCCGCGAGGTCGGCACCGAGGGCGAGCTCGGCGGTCAAGCGCAGGTCCGGGGGGTCAGCGGCACCTGGAAGGACCTCACCGACTCGGTCAACTCCATGGCGTCGAACCTCACTGCCCAGGTTCGTGACATCGCCCGTGTCACCACCGCCGTCGCCGGCGGCGACCTCACCAAGAAGATCACCGTCGACGTCCGGGGCGAGATCCTCGAGCTGAAGGACACCGTCAACACGATGGTCGACCAGCTCTCGTCGTTCGCGGCCGAGGTCACCCGCGTCGCCCGCGAGGTCGGCACCGAAGGCAAGCTCGGCGGTCAGGCCCGCGTCGAAGGCGTCGCCGGCACATGGAAGGACCTCACCGACAACGTCAACTACATGGCGTCCAACCTGACGAGCCAGGTGCGCAACATCGCCCAGGTCTCGGCCGCCGTCGCGAACGGCGACCTGACCAAGAAGATCACCGTCGAGGCCAAGGGCGAGGTCGCTGCGCTGGCGGAGACGATCAACTCGATGACCGACACGCTGGCGTCGTTCGCGGACGAGGTCACCAGGGTCGCTCGCGAGGTGGGCACCGACGGCAAGCTCGGCGG
>DATAKR010000108.1:0-11081 GCA_036261495.1 Acidimicrobiales bacterium
TGGGCCGGATCGTGGGCTGCGACCTCGCCGACGCCGGCTTCTGGGACGGTGGCCTCGACATCGTGGAGCAGGCGCTCGAGCAGGCCGAGCAGGCCGCGTTCGAGGCCCGCGGCGTCAGCTGACGGAGGCTTGGGCTACGCCTGCTCGGGGAGGCGGATCGTCGGCATCTCGCCGGTCGAGCCCTTCGACAGGCCGCTGGCGCCGGGCGGCAGAAGCGACTGGCGGCCGCGCAGCGTCCCCTCGCCGGAGAACAGCCGGGACGTGATGGTGAGCCCACCGTCGACGACGAGGTGCTCGCCGGTGATGAAGCGGGCGTCGTCGGACGCGAGGAAGCACGCCGCGGCGGCGATGTCGTCGGGCCGGCCGTGGTCGGGCCAGGGTTGGATCTGGTCGAGGTGGGCGCCGAAATCGTCCTGCTGGGCCATGTTGAGCAGGGGCGTGTTGATGCCGCCGGGGCAGATGGCGTTGACGCGGATCCGCTGCGGCGCGAGCTCGAGCGCGACGGCGCGCGTGAAGTTGACCACGCCCGCCTTGGCCGTGGAGTAGGCGATCGGGCCGGCGCCGGCCCGCAGGCCGGCGACCGACGCCGTGTTGATCACACACCCGCCGTCGCCCTGGGCGAGGAACTGCCGTACGGCGTGCTTGGTGCCGAGGAACACGCCGCGCACGAGCACGCCGAAGGTGTAGTCCCAGTCGTCGACGTCGATGTCGGTGACCGCACCGAAGGCGCCGCCGATGCCCGCGTTGTTGAAGATGATGTCGAGCCGGCCGAACTCCTCGACGGCGGTGCGGACGGCCGCGACGACGTCGGCCTCCTGCGACACGTCGGTGCGCAGGAACCGCAGCGACTTCTCGATGCCATCACCGGTGCCGGCGACCTCGTCGAGCAGCGCCTGGCCGGTGGCGGCGTTGTAGTCGGCGGCGACGACTCGGGCGCCTTCGCGCAGGAAGCGCAGCGTCGTCGCCTTGCCGATCCCACTCGCGCCGCCGGTGACGACGGCGACCTTCCCCTCGAAGCGGTCAGTCACAGGTTCCCCCCTGGCCCCAGGGCCGTTCAGGCCTCCTGCCCGCAGCATTGCTCGCGCGGCCCCCACCTCCGCAACTTCGGGGCGGGACGTGGAGGGCGGTGGGGTTGGGGGGTCAGGGCGCGTGCCAGTGCTCCACCAGGCCGGTGAGGTCGGGCTGGTGCGGGAGCTTCCGGCTCGTGTCGACCGGGGTGCCGATGTAGAGGAAGCCGGCGATGGCGTCGGTGTCGCGAAGCCCGAGGGCGTGCTTCACGTCGGGGTCGAACGCCGGGTCGCCGGTGCGCCACATCGACCCGAACCCGCACGCCGTGGCCGCGAGGAGCGCGTTCTCGGCGGCGGCGTACGCGGAGCCGAGCTGGTCGTCCCACGGGATCTTCGGGTCGTCGCGTCGGACCGCACACACCACGACCACGAGCGGGGCCCGGCCGAGCTTGGTCCGCTCCTTTTCGAGCTTCGCCGGCACCGGCGCCGTGGCGGTGTCGCGACAGCGGCGGAGGTAGGCGTCGGCGAGCACCTGACCGAACGCGTCCTTGCCCTCGCCGCGGAGCACGACGAACTTCCATGGTCGCAGCTCGCCGTGGTCGGGCGCCGAGGCGGCACCGAGCAGGATCGTGTGCAGCTGCTCGTCGGTCGGTGCCGGCTCGGTGAGCCGCGAGATCGACCGGCGGTGGAGGAGGAGGTGGATCCCTTCGAACGTGGCGAGGTCGCGGATGCCGGCGGCATCACCAGCCACGGTCGACCCACTCCTGCAGGTGCGGCCGCTCGGTGCCGATCGACGTGTCGGCCCCGTGGCCCGGCATCACGATCGTGTCGGCCGGCAGGGTGAACAGGCGGCGGTCGATCGACTCGATGATCTTCTCGAAGCTGGCGCCCGGGAACTTGGTGGCGCCCGGGCCTCCGGGGAACAAGGTGTCGCCCGACAGGAGCACCGGGGTGCCCTCGATCAGGAAGCACATCGACCCGGGCGTGTGGCCCGGCGTGGCGATGGTGCGGAGGCGGAGGCGGCCGACCTCGATCACGGCGTCGTCCTCGAGCACGAAGTCGTAGGACGGCAGCATCGCCGCGTCGGCGGCGGTGACGCCCACCTCGTAGCCGGCGTCGCGCACCTCGGGCACGGCCTGGATGTGGTCCCAGTGGCCGTGCGTCTCGAGGATCGTCCGCACGCCGAGCGTCGTGCACAGCTCGAGGAGCTTCTCGTGCTCGTTGGCCGCGTCGATCAGGGCCGCGTCGCCGGTCGCTCTGCACCGCACGACGAACACGTTGTTGTCGAGCGGGCCGACGACGAGGCGATGGATCTCGACCTGACCGTCGGCGTAGTGAAGGGTGTCGGCCACGGCCTCCCATTGTGCCGCCTGGGTCGGGCCGTCACGGTTCGACCGGCGACACCACCTCGAAGCCGAGCGCCGCCGCCGCCGGGATCTGGCGGCGATCGAAGGTGAGGTACCTCACCGGACGGGGGAGGCGGTCGGCGGCGGCGAGCTGGATGGCGTCGGCGACGCGCACCGCGTAGTGCGACCCGAGCTCGGCGGCGCGGACGAGGCACCGCTGGTCGACCGGAACCACCACGAACGCGTCCCAGTCGTCGCGGAACCCCCCCCACAGCCGCGACTGCTGGTGGGCGCTCACGGAGAGGTGGTGCAGCGTCATCATGGCCTCGGTGCGCGTGAGTGCCGACGCAACCCAGGTCGGCTCCGACGCCATCGTCTCGACGACCAGGTTGCGTCCGGGCTCGTCGACGTAGCGCCGGACGAGCGCCGAGGTGTCGACGAACAGGGTCATGTCTCCCGCTCCTGGCCGTCGGCGGGGCCGCTCGGGCCCCGCTCGCGCAAGCGCTGGCTCATGACTCCCGTCTGTTGTCGTGTGGCGCGCGGTACTCGCGCGTCAGGCGACAGAGGACGTTCACTCGCCCCGGACCTCGGCGAGCGCGCGCGCACTGCGGGCGTCGATGGGCAGCATGGCCGCGTCCGGCGGCGCGGTCGGGTGGTCGGCGCGGTTCGGTGGGAGCAGCAGCCCGGCGGCCACGAGGTCGTCGACGCTCGCGCCCTCGGGGCCGGGCGTGAGAGGCCCGAGGAGCGCGACCGGCGCACCGTCGGCCGTGACGATCACCCGTTCGCCGGCGGCGGCGCGGCGCACGACCGCGGCCACCTGGTTGCGCAGCTCCCGGATCCCGACCCGGGGCAGCGCGGCATCGAGCGGCCCGGCCGCGGCAGCCTCGCGCGGGTCATCGTCAGCCATGCGGCGGCAACGTAGCACGCGTGTACACACGACGAGATGCGGCTCGCCGGCCGGCCGTCTACGGTGCCGAGCCATGAACTTCGCCTTCTCGGAGGAGCAAGAAGAGCTCCGCAAGTCCGTCCGTCGGTTCCTCGAGCAGAAGTCGCCCGAGACCGAGGTCCGCCGCCTCATGGAGACGACCGAGGGCTACGACCCGGCTGTCTGGGAGCAGATGGGGTCCCAGCTCGGCCTCCAGGGCCTCGCCATCCCCGAGGAGTACGGGGGTTCCGGCTACAGCTACGTCGAGCTGATCATCGTGCTCGAGGAGATGGGCCGCGCCCTCCTCAACGCCCCGTACTTCTCGACGGTCGCGCTGGCCGCCAACGCGCTGCTGCAGTCGGGTGACGACGCGGCGAAGAAGGAGTACCTCCCGGGGATCGCGAGCGGCGACACCATCGCCACCCTCGCCTTCACCGAGGAGAGCGGCCGCTGGGACCTCGACGGCATCCAGATGTCGGCGACCAAGTCCGGTGACGGCTACACGCTCGACGGCGTCAAGAGCTTCGTGCTCGATGGCCACACCGCGAACCTGATCATCGTCGCCGCTCGCGCCGATGGCGGCCTCAGCCTGTTCGCCGTCGACGGCGATGCGTCGGGCCTCACCCGCACGCCGCTCGCGACCATGGACCAGACCCGCAAGCAGGCCAAGCTCGAGTTCTCGGGGACACCGGCGCGCCTCATCGGCACCGCCGGCGGCGCCGACGCGGCCCTGCAGAAGACGCTCGACCTGGCCGCCATCGCCCTGTCGGCCGAGGAGGTCGGCGGCGCCCAGAAGTGCCTCGAGATGTCGGTCGAGTACGCCAAGGTCCGCGTGCAGTTCGGCCGCCCGATCGGCTCGTTCCAGGCGATCAAGCACAAGTGCGCCGACATGCTCCTCGAGGTCGAGTCGGCCAAGTCGGCGGCGTACTACGCCGGCTGGGCCGCCGCCGACGACAGCGAAGAGGTGCCCGTGGTGGCCTCGCTCGCCAAGGCGTACTGCTCGGAGGCGTACTTCCACGCCGCCGCCGAGAACATCCAGATCCACGGCGGCATCGGCTTCACGTGGGAGCACCCGGCCCACCTCTACTTCAAGCGGGCCAAGTCGTCCGAGCTGTTCCTCGGCGACCCGGCGTACCACCGCGAGCTGCTCGCGCAGCGCATCGGCCTGTAGCCGCCACGTTCGGCGACGAGGTCGACGGCCGCTAGCCTGGCCGCCAGCCAACCCTGCACGAGGCCCCCGGTGTGGACCCGGGGGCCTTGTGTTTTGGCTCGCTCTACCGGACGGCGGCGCCTTCCTCGTCGTGGCGTCGCGCGTGCGTTCGTAGACTCGGCGCCGTGGTCGTCGTCTACCTCCTCGTCGCCCTCGCGATCGCGTTCGCCATCGCCGCCGTCGTCATCGGCCGCGAGGCCCGGCGGATGGACGCCGAGCCTCCCAAAGCGGTGTTCGATCCCGACGAGGCGGTCGAGTGGGTGGCCAACCACCTCCCGTTCGAGGTGAGCGCCGTGCTCAGCCACGACGACGTCCGCCGGATCCTCGCCTGGAACCTGCAGTACTTCAAGCTCAAGGGCCTCTCGGCCAACGGGTCGACGGTCTACGTCACGACGCCCTCGATCGTGCAGACCTCGGAGGCCGTCGCCTTCGTGCTCGATCAGGCGGAGAGCGAAGACGCCGACTTCAGCGTCGAGCAGGTGACGGCCGTGCTCGAGGCCCAGTTCAGCTACCTCGAGGTGATCGGCGCCATCGGCCCCGCCGCCGACCCAGAGAACCTCTGATGGGCGGGCTCGAGGTCGTCGACCCCCGGTACGCCGAGGTGTGGCGTCGGGCGAGGACGGTGCTCGAGGCCGACCCGCGGGTGCAGCGCGTCGAGCTCGGCGGATCCGTCGCGGCCGGCACCGCCGACGAGTGGAGCGACCTCGACCTCCAGGTCGTGGTCGCCGCCGACGACCACGCCGGCTTCCTCGCCGAGTGGCCGCAGTGGCTCGCGGCGATCACTCCCACCGTGTTCGCCCGGACTCCCATCTCGCCGTTCATCATCAACACGCTCACCCCCGACGGCCTCACCGTCGACATCGCCGTCTGGGCAGGCGAGGTGCCACCGTTCGCGCCGGGGGACCAGTACCACGTCGGCATGCTCTCGAGCCGGCGGTTCGACGACGTGGGAGACGCCCTGGCCTACGCCGTCGAGGAGCAGCTGCGCGGACTCGCGGGACCGTTCGTCAGCCTGATCCAGCGGGAGGAGCACGTCCGTCACCTGGCCGGCGTTCCCCACATCCTCGGTCTCCTGACGACGGTGTTCCTGGCCGAGACCGAGGCGCCGCCGCCGGCGAAGCACTGGAACCGCACCTTCACCGAGGAGCAGAGGGCCGCAGTGGCAGGTCTGCCACCGGTGTCGGCGACGCGAGAAGGGATCATCGCGTTCGGCCTCGGTCTCGCCGAGCTGCTCGTTCGGCGGGCCCGACCGCTCTATCCCCGGTTTGGGCTCGAGTGGCCGGCGCCGCTCGCGGCCGCCACCGCGGCGAGGCTCGAGTCGCAGCTCGGCATCGACGCGCGCGACTGGCTCCACTGAGCCGGCGGCAGCGCTCAGGCGTCTTCGGGCCGCGTGCCGACGACGAGGTGATGGGGATGCGGATAGCCCCGGTCGACGCGGCGGCGCTCGACCGTGAGCCCGGCGGTCCGCATCCAGGCGTCGAGATCGTCCGGTGACGTCGGCGCGATCACCTCGCCCTCGGTGATGCGCGCGATCCTCACCGACACCGTCTCCTGAGCCCGGTTGAGGAGCGCCTTGGCTCGTGGCGTCTCGGCCATCTCCTTGACCACCAGACGACCGCCCGGGCGCACCCGCGCGGCGAGCGCCATCACGAGCGCCTCCTGATCGGTGGGCGGCACCAGGTAGAGGACGTCGACCATGGCGATGCCGTCCCATGAGCCCGCCGGCAGGTGGCCGGGCTCGATCGTCGAGAACGTGAGTCGTTCCGGCAGTGCGAGCCCGGGAGAGCGTGCGGCCACCTGGCGGGCGACGGCGATCTTGCCGGCGTCGACATCGATCCCCGTCACGCGCCGCGCCGGCTCGTCGAGCGCCAGCGCGAGCGACAGGAGCCCGTGGCCGCAGCCGACCTCGAGCACGTCGTCGCATCCCTCGAGCGCAGCGACGACTTCGCCGAAGGGGCAGGTCCGCCACCGGATCCGAGTGTGCAACCGCGCGGCGCGGGGCTCGCCGGCGTAGAGCGCGAGCACCCGGCGGCCGAGCGGCGACAGCGGTCGTGCGACGGCGGTCATGGGGCGACCAGCACCTCGTAACCGCCGAGCTCGAATCCCGCCGCGGCGACGATCCGTCGTGACTCGGGCGCGGTGAGCGTGTCGAGCTCGGCCCCCCACGTGTAGCCCCAGGCGTAGCGATGTCGGTGGGGGTCGTCGTGCTCGCCCGGATGGCAGCCGAGCTCGGCGACCCGCGCCCCCCGCCGCGCGAACCCGTCGACCGCCGCCTGCAGCGCCGCGCCGTCGACGCGGCCGGCTTCGTCGAGGCCGGTCGAGTCGTCGGGCACCTGAAGGCCCGCGCCGCGCGCCGCCTTCTCCAGCCGGCGGGACAGCCGGCGCACACCGGTGCCGATCCCGGGCCGATGCGAACGCGGCACGCGGATCGCCGCAATCGCCTCGCGCCGGGCGAGGTCGACGACGACGGTGGCGATCGACGGCCACAGGTGGAGGTGCTGGTGGGTGTCGAGATGGGTCGGCCGCCGGCCGGTCGCGGTCACGGCCGCCTCGACCTGGGCGGCGAACTCACGGGCGACGTCGGCGGGGTCGACGCGCCGCGCCGCGAGGCGCGGCAGGAGCACCTTCCACGAGAGGGGCAGGCGGCCGCGACGGTCGACGAGTGTGGGGATCTCGCGGGCCGACAGCATCGGGGGGTCCTCGCCCACCGCCGCCAGGTGGACGCCGACGTCGATCGGCGACGCCGCCAGCCGCGGCGCGGTCGACGCGAAGGCTGGGGCGAGCGTGAGCACCGAGGTGCTCGTGATGATCCCGTCCTCGTGGCCGCGGAGGATCCCGGCGGACACGGCCTCGGTGAGCCCGTAGTCGTCGGCGTGGACGATGAGGACGCGGCGATCCGGCCGCCCGGGCTCGGTGGTCAACGGACGGTGCCGCGCCGCATCGTCCGGTTGCGGTCGACCGCGAAGCGGCCCATCTCCCGGGTGATGCGCCCGATCACTGCGAGTGACGACAGGGTCGACACGCCACGCGTGCGGGGGAAGTAGTCGAGGGCGATCTGCACGATGCGGAAGCCGGCGTCGTTGGCCCGGATCAGGATCTCCGCGTCGATGAAGGAGCCCTCGCTGTGGATCTCGATGCGGTCGAGAACCCGCCGGCGGATGAGCTTGTAGGCGAAGTTGACGTCGCGGATCATCCGGAGCCCGAAGGCCCGCTGCACGATCGTGTTGTAGGCGAACGAGTAGACGGCGCGGCGCGGGCCCTCGCCGGTGCGGTGGTGGCGGTAGCCGGCCACGATGTCGGCGTCGTAGGAGCGCATCACCCGGAACGCCCGGGCCGTCTCGAACAGGTCGCAGGGGAGATCGGCGTCGACGTACAGCACGACGTCGCCGCTCGCCTTCGACAGGCCCGACTTCACCGACCCGCCGAGCGTGCGGTTGACCGGGTGGTGGACCACGTCGACATGGGGATCGCCGGCCGCGATCTCGTCGAGGATCTGGGGGGTGGCGTCGGTGGACGCGTCGTCGACGACGACCAGCTCCCAGTCGGTGATGTCGCCGGCGTCGATGAGGTGCTCTGCCGCGTGCCGCACGGCGTCGTAGGCGGCGCGGGCGTACGCCTCCTCGTTCCACATCGGGATCACGAACGAGAGGCGGCCGAACGGCTCGGGCCGGCTCGTCATCGCGTCGGTTCCCGGCCGTCGCCCCGGCGGTCGGGGACCTGCTCGCTCACGGTCACAGGTTTGCAGGGTTGGGGGTGGCGGTCGAGTCAATCGCCACGGCCGCCGCCACCATCGTCGGCGCCTCGAGAACTTGCGCAGGTTTCGCGCGTCGCGCGGGTACACTCGCCGGCACCAGAGAAAGGAGGTGGTCCAACTGAGTAGTGAAAGTTTCGGGACCCTGGAGGTGGCTGGCCGTTAGGCCTGGCTGCTGGACCACCTGGCGAATCCAACCACGCCACCGCTCGTGACGTCTGACGGGAACCGGTCCCACTCGTCGCAGTAGGACAACACGAGACCTTTCCAGCAAGTTCTGTGCAGAGCCCCACTTCGGTGGGGCTCTGCCGCGTCTCCTAACCTTCCGGCCCATGACCCGGCCCGTGCGCTTCGAGCACTACCGATGGCTCGGCGACAAGCGCCACATGATCGTGCACGACCTCGACAGCTCCACCGACGCGTGCGCGATCGACGAGCTGATGGCGTCGGAGCAGTTCGCGGCGTTCGGCCCCGACATCCTGCCCGAGGCGCGCAACCGCGGCTACAAGCCCTGCCGCCACTGCGTCCCGCGCGACACCGGCGACGAGTGACGCGGTAGCGACGCCGTGCGGGCGATCGACATCCACGTCCATCCCTCGACCGAGGAGGGCCTCGCCGGCTGGGGTGAGCTGTTCGAGGCCACGCAGCGGTACTTCCGCACCGACATCCCGGTGCGAACCGTCGACGCCATGGCGGAGGAGTTCCGCGCCGACGACGTCCTCGCGGTGCTGTTCGCCTGGGACGCCGAGACGGCGAGCGGCATCGCACCCGTCACCAACGACTTCGTGGCGTCGTGCGTGGAGCGCCACCCTGATGTCTTCCTCGCCTTCGCGTCGGTCGACCCCTGGAAGGGCAAGGCAGCCATCGCCGAGCTGCGGCGCGCCGTCACCGACCTTGGGCTCCGCGGGCTCAAGCTCCACCCGAGCGCGCAGCTCTTCGAGCCCAACGACCAGCGCTTCTACGACCTCTACGCGACGGCGGCGGAGCTCGGGATCCCGGTGCTGTTCCACACCGGCACCACCGGGCTCGGGGCCGGGCTTCCGGGCGGCGGCGGGATCAAGCTGCGCTACTCCCAACCCATGCTGCTCGACGACGTGGCCGCCGACTTCCCCGAGCTGACGATCGTCGGTGCACATCCGTCGTGGCCCTGGCAGGACGAGATGCTCGCCATCGCGCAGCACAAGACCAACGTGTGGATCGACCTGTCGGGATGGTCGCCGAAGCGGTGGTCGCCCGACCTCACCCGGGCCGTCCTCGGACCGCTGCAGGACCGCGCCCTGTTCGGCACCGACTACCCGTTCATCACGTTCTCGAAGTGGCTCGACGCGTTCCGGACGCACGACCCGTCGCCCGAGGTCGAGGAGAAGATCCTGGTGGGCAACGCGCGCCACCTTCTCGGCCTCTGACACCGCTACCGTGGGCAGCGATATGACCGCGAGGGGAGGCGGCGCGCGGGACGAGGTGATCGATTCCGCGGGCCACCGGCTGTGGGCCCACACAGCGCGACCGGCGATCCGCAACGGCAGTGGTCGCCGCGGCCTCGTCCTCGCCCACGGGTTCCCGACGGGGATGAAGTGGGCGGAGAGCTCCGGGCGCACCTACCCCGAGTTCGCCGACCGGCTCACCGTCGAGGCGGGTTGGACCGTGCTGGCGTTCAACTTCCGGGGGATCGGTCGCAGCGACGGTGACTTCTCCATCCGCGGCTGGCTCGACGACCTGCACGCCGCCATCGCCCACCTTCGCGACAGCGGTGACGTCGACGGTGTGTGGCTCGCTGGGTTCCGCACGGGCGGCGCGCTGGCGATCTGCGCGGCGGCCGACGACGCCGGCGTGCGTGGTGTCGCCACCTTCGGCGCGCCCGCCGACTTCGACGGGTGGGCGGCCGACCCCCGTCGCGCCCTCGACGACGCGCGGCGACTCGGCGTGATCCGCCACGACGCCTACCCCGACGACGTCGCCGCGTGGGCGCAGGAGTTCAAGGAGACCCGGGCGCTCGACGTGGTCGAGCGCATCCCGCCCCGGCCGCTGATGATCGTCCACGGCTCGATCGACGACACCGTCCCGCTGTCGGACGCGCGCGTGCTCGCCGACTCCGCGGCCGACGCCGACCTCCGCGTGATCACCGGCGCCGGCCACCGCCTCCGCCACGACCCCCGCGCCGTCGCCCTACTGATCGGCTGGCTCGACCGCCAGACGCTGTAGGGATCCGCGCCGTCGGGAGCGCCAGCGAGCAGGCGCAACAGTCGAGCGGAAGCTTGCGGAGCGAGACAATCGATGCCGCGCAGGAGAACGTCCTTCGATGGGGGGCCGAAGGTCCCGAAGGGAACGTCCGGTTGCCGGGCCCGAGGCGCCGGCGCGTCGTCGATCCTGGCGCCCCATGACCACGCAATCCCCCCAGCAGTCGCGCGCGACCGACATCAGCGTCGTCGCCGCGGTGGTGTCGGCGCTGTCGATCATCGTGGCGCTCGTCGGTGTCGGCTTCGGGCTGCGAGCGGTGTCCGACTCGAAGGGCACCGACACCGTCGCGGCGGCCGCCGCCGCGTCGCCGACGGTCACCCTGACCGAGTTCAAGATCTCGCCGGCGGCCATCACGGCGCCTCTCGACGGGACGATCACCGTCGTCAACAAGGGCACGATGCAGCACAACCTCCACGTCGACGGCCAGAAGAACCTGACGGCCATGATCGACGGTGGGGCGACCACGACCCTGTCGCTCGCGGGTCTTCCGGCCGGCACCTACAAGGTGATCTGCGACGTGCCCGGGCACTCGAGCGCCGGCATGACCGCCGACCTGACCATCGGTGGCTCCGGGGCGTCGTCCGCGGCCGGTCCCGCGGCGACG
>DATAKR010000029.1:0-18801 GCA_036261495.1 Acidimicrobiales bacterium
GGCACCCGGCCATCACCGCGTTGACCGCCACCTTCTCCACCGTGCACGCGACGAGATCGGGCGGCACGACGGCAACCACCTCGTCGGGCGCGCGCGTCGTGCCCTCGAGCATCCGGAGCACCCGAGCCTCGGTCGGCGGGACGACGGGGAGGCCGTCGGTCCACCCGCGGTCGAACATCGCCTCCATCTCGTCCTCGAGGGAGGCGATCTCCACCCTGCGCGACCGCAGCCGGGTGCGTCCGAACCGGACCGCGAGCTCGGTGGCGATCGGTGCGTCGAGCGTGCGCGAGCCGCACCCCGGGCGGTGGGGCGGCAGCTCGTCGGCCGCGCCGGCGAGGTCGGCCGAGCGCGTGAAGGAGGCCCACTCGTCGCGGTCCCAGCCGACGATGCGCGCCACCTCGCGACCGCCCTCGACGCGCAGCACCGTCGGCACGGTCTCGACGCCGAGGAGGTACGACACGTCGAGTCCGGCGTCGTCGTCCTCCGACACGATGGTGACGTCGAGCGCGGCCAGCACGGGCGCGACGAGCGCGCACGTCGGGCAGTCGCTCTTCACGACCGCGACGAGGCCGTCGGGGAGCGCCGGCGCGGTCGGCACGTCGATCGCCGCTTGCCCCGCGACGTCGCCGGTCCCGCCCGGGCCGCCCCCGGTCATCTCGCGAGGAACTCGGTGATGAGCCGGTTGACCTCGTCGGGCCGCTCGAGCTGGAGGAAGTGCCCGGCCCCTTCGACGAGCGTGACGTCGAGGGAGTCGCCGAGGATCGGCAGGGCGTTCTCGACCATCTCCACGCCGATGCAGCCGTCCTGCCTGCCGTGCAGGTAGAGCAGCGGCTTCGCCGGCGGCCACGACGGTGCCGCCTGCACCGCGGCGACCTCGTCGTCGACCGGGGCGCCGCCGAACGTCGCCCGGTAGTAGCCGATGGCCGCGGCCAGGTTCTCGGGTTTGGCCAGCGACTCGCGAACGTGCGCCACGTCGGCGGCGCCGTCGTAGCCGGGGGACCAGTCGCGCCACAGCCCGCTGATGAAGGCCATGTCGTTCATGGGCACCACCATCTCGGCGAGGGGCAGCTGGAAGAACCACATGTAGAACGACCGCTTGATCTGGTCGTAGTTGAGGAACGTGGCCATCGCCGGCGGCGGCGGCACCGCCATGGCCACCATCTTGCGCCACCGGTCGGGATCCGATGCGACCGCGGGGTAGACCGCGGTCGCCCCCCAGTCGTGGCCGATGAGGACGGCGTCGGCGCCGCCACCGAGGGCGCTGTGGAGGCGGTTGGCGTCGAGCGCGAGGACGCCGGAGTGGTAGCGCTCGTCCGCGGGCACGGCCGTCGGCGCGTAGCCCCGCATGAACGGCGCCACCGCCCGGTAACCCTCGGCGGCCAGCGCCGGCAGCAGGTGGCGCCAGGTGTGGGCGGTGTCGGGGAAGCCGTGCAGGCAAAGGGCCAGGGGGCCGTCGGCGGGCCCGGCCGCGAGGTACGCGAAGTCGACGTCGTTCGCGCGGATCGTTCCCGTTTCGAGGTCCATGCGCGGGACACTAACCGCCGTTCCCGACCGCGCCCACCGGGCGGTCGCCGGTAAAGCCGGGTCGGCCCGATGCCGAGGAAACGAGACGTGTCCCATCCTCTGCTCGACGATCTGCTGCGGGCGCTCGCCGACGAGGACGGCTCCGATCTGCACGTGAAGGTCGGGTCGCCCCCGCGGATCCGCGTGAACGGCGCGCTCCGCAAGCTCGAAGACGCGCCCCTCGTGACGCCGGAGCTCACCGCCGAGATGGCCGGCGCCATCATGCGCCCCGACATCGCCGAGCAGTTCGAGATCCGCAACGACACCGACTTCGCCTACGCGGTGCCCCACCTCGGCCGATTCCGCGTGAACGCCTTCCGCCAGCGCGGCACCGTCGGCATGATCTTCCGCCGCGTCCGCACGTCGGCGGCGACCTTCGACGAGCTCGGCCTGCCCGAGGTCGTGGGCCGCCTCGCGGGCGAGCAGCGCGGCCTCGTGCTCGTCACGGGCCCGACAGGCTCCGGCAAGACCACGACGCTCGCCGCCATGATCGACCACATCAACGAGACGCGCGAGTGCCACATCGTGACGATCGAGGACCCGATCGAGGTGCTGCACCGCGACAAGATGGCCTCGATCAACCAGCGCGAGATCGGCTTCGACACGCTCGACTTCGCGGCAGCCATGCGGGCGGCCATGCGCCAGGACCCGGATGTGATCCTCGTGGGCGAGATGCGCGACCAGGAGACGGTCGCCGCGGCCCTGAGCGCGGCCGAGACCGGCCACCTCGTGTTCTCGACGCTGCACACGATCGACGCGACCGAGACCGTCAGCCGCATCGTCGACTTCTTCCCCCCGCACCAGCAGCACCAGATCCGGGTGGCGCTCGCGGGGTCGATCCGCGGGACGATCTGTCAGCGCCTCGTGGCCACCGCCGACGGCCTCGGCCGCGTGGCCGCACTCGAGGTCATGGTGGCGAACGGCCGCATCCAGCAGTGCATCGTCGAGCCCGGCAAGGGCGACATGCACGAGATCATCGCCGACGGCGAGTACTACGGGATGCAGACGTTCGACCAGTCGCTCGCCCGGCTCTACGAGCAGGGCAAGATCGACATGCGAGGGGCGATGACCGCGGCCTCGAACCCCCACGACCTCAAGGTGATGCTGCAGCAGCGGGGTCTCGTCTCGGCGACGTCACGCTGATCGGCTGTGCCCTTCGTCACACCGGAAGGGATTGCCGCAAGCCGTGGGTAACCTCTCCGACACCTGAGGGGGGATATCCACGTTGAACGTGACGTTCTGGGGGGTGAGGGGCTCGACGCCTTGCCCGAGCGAAGCGAACCGGCGCTACGGCGGCAACACGGCGTGCGTATCGCTCGAGGTCCCCGGCGAGGCCCCGATCATCTTCGACCTCGGAACGGGGTTGCGGTTCTTCGGTGAGACCCAGCCCACGGACGGCTCGTTCAAGGGCAGCGCGCTGATCACGCACATCCACTGGGATCACGTGCAGGGGCTGCCGTTCTTCCCGCCGGCCGACCGGGTCGGTGCCGAGCTCGACATCTACGGGCCGGCGCAGGTCGAGGGGCCCCTCGGCGATGTGTTCGGCGACTTCATGAAGCCGCCGTACGTCCCGGTGCACTTCAGCGAGCTGCGCGGCGCGATCCGGTTCCACGACGTCAGCGACGACGACTTCGTGATCGGCGACGCGAAGGTCCGCGTGCGCCCCGTTCCGCACTGTGGCCCCACCGTCGGCTACCGCGTCGAGTGGGACGGCGCCACCGTCGTCTACATCAGCGACCACCAGGCGCCGCTGTCGCTCGATGCTGTCGCGGAGCCGGTGCTCGAGCTGTGCGAGCACGCCGACCTCCTGATCCACGACGCGCAGTACACGCGCGAGGAGTTCGCCGAGAAGGCGCACTGGGGTCACTGCACGATCGACTACGCGGTCCTGGTGGCCAAGGAAGCGGGCGTGAAGCGGCTCGCGCTGTTCCACCACGACCCCTCCCACAGCGACGAGTTCGTCGACGCGCTCGCCGAGCAGGCGCGATGCCTCGGCGCCTACGCCGGCCTGCACGAGGTCTTCGCCGCTCGTGAGGGTCTCTGCATCGAGCTCTGATCCCCTAACGTCCCCGGTCGTGACCGACGACGACCTGGCGCGCCGAGCCGCGCCGACGTTCGACGCCGCCCACCTCAAGCAGGTGATGGGGCACTTCTGCACCGGCGTCACGATCATCACCGCGGTCGACGACGACGAGCCCGTGGGGTTCACGGCACAGACGTTCCAGTCGCTGTCGCTCGAGCCGCCTCTGGTGATGTTCTCCCCGCAGAAGGCGTCGACGAGCTGGCCTCGAATCCAGCGGGCGAAGTCGTTCTGCGTCAACATCCTCGGCGAGGACCAGGAGGCGCTGTGCCGCTCGTTCGCGACGAGCGGCGCCGACAAGTACCGCGGAATCGGCTGGCGGCCGGGCCCCGCCACCGGCGCACCCGTGCTGCAGGATGTGCTGGCGTGGGTCGAGGGCCGCATCGTCGCCGAGCACGAGGGCGGCGACCACGTGATCGTCGTCGGGTCGGTGCTCGACCTCCAGCTCGAGCGCGAGGGCCGCCCGCTGCTGTTCTACCGTGGCGGCTTCGGCCGCTTCGAGCACTGAGGCGTCGATGGACGTCGAGCCGCTCCAGATCCCCGGCGCCTGGCTGTTCACGCCCAAGCAGTGGCCCGACGGACGCGGCGTGTTCCTCGAGTGGTACAAGGCCGAGGTCGTCGCCGAGGTCACCGGGGCGCCGATGCCCGTGCTCCAGGCCAACAACTCGGTGTCGAAGCGCGGCGTGGTGCGAGGCATCCACTTCGCCGACGTGCCGCCCGGCCAGGCCAAGTACGTGTACTGCCCGCGCGGGGCGATCCTCGACGTGATCGTCGACATCCGCGTCGGGTCGCCGACGTTCGGACGGTGGACCTCGGTGGTGATCGACGACGAGGAACGCCGAGCGGTGCTCATCAGCGAAGGGCTCGGTCACGCGTTCGTCGCGCTCACCGACGACGCCTCGCTCACCTACCTCTGCTCGACGCCGTACAACCCGCAGCGGGAGCACACCGTCAGCCCCCTCGACGCCGACCTGGCGATCGACTGGGGAGTCGACGAGCCGCTCATGTCCGACCGCGACACGGCCGCTCCGTCGCTGGCCGAGGCGCGCGACGCCGGCCTGCTGCCCTCCTTCGAGGCCTGCCAGGCCTGGTACCTGCAGGCGAGGGGTCAGACCGAGGCGAGGTAGTCCGACACCGCGAGCGCGCCCACGAGCCGGGCGCGCACCTCGCCCGCCGCGTCGGCGAGGAGCACGGTGGGCGCCGATCGCACGTAGAAGGCTTCGGCGAGACCGGGGTCGCGGGTCGCGTCGACGGTGACGACGCGAGCGTTCGGGTCGGCGTCGGCGAGGCGCTCCTTCACCGGGCCACAGGCCGCGCAGTAGGGCGTGGTGAAGACGACCCATGTCCGGTCGGCGCCGTCGAGCAGCGCCGGGGGCACGCGAGGATGCTCGCGGTCCTCCTGGTGGAGGCCCGCCTTCCAGCCCAGGTAGAGGCGGCGGGCCACGACGAGGCCGGCGAGCAGCGCGACGACGACGAGGAGCTTCACGCGGCCAGCTCCACGCCACGGCGGCGGGCCAGGAACAGGTAGATCTCGCAACCGACGCAGATGCCGGTGACGGCGGCGAGGCCGGCCAGCGCGGCGACGATCAGGGCGAGGACCCACCCGAGGGTCGGGGCGCCGGCGAGGAACGAGACCGTGGCCAGCACGAGGAACACGACGCCGACGGCGGCGGCGAACCGCGGCGGCCGCGGGTCCTCGAGATCCGACGGCGGCGACAGGCGCGGCTTGATGACGGCCGCGTACAACCGCAGGAAGGGTCCGTACTTCGGGCCGAAGGCGGCGCCGAGGAACAGCACGACGGCGAAGATCGGGGCGATCACGCGCAGATCGAGCAGGAACCCGCCGAGCAGGGCGACGGTCAGGACCGCCTGGTTGAACCTCGGCCCGCGCGCATCGATCGGGCGGGGGGTGGGCTTCGTCGACGGCGCCGCCGTCCGGGTCGAATCGGACATTGCAAATACGATAAACCCGATCGGAGTACTCGACAATTCCCGTGGTCATGGCTTCGCTCTGCGGCGGGGCGGCCTGCGGCCGCGCGTGCCTGCCGCTCGGCGGCGCGGCCTACCGGCGCTTCTTCAGCAGGCTGAACAGGCCGCGCACGACGGTGTTCGCCATCTGTCGGCCCTCTCGTGACTTGAGGTAGCCGACCACCGGGTTGCCGTCGTCGTCGGTGCGACCTCGTCCCCGCCCCTTCGGCTGGGGCGGCGGCGTGCTCCGGCGGCGTTCGGCCTCGGCCTCGTCGGCCGCGTCCGCGGCCGACGACTCGGCGAAGCGGGCCGCCAGCTTCTCGCGCGCCGACTCCCGATCGACCTCCTGGGCGTACTTCGCCCAGAGGGTGTCGGCCTTCGCGGCGGCGTCGATGGCGGGGTCGCCGATGGCGGCCATGAGCGACTGCGGCGGACGCAGCAACGTCCACACCACGGGCGTGGGCGCGCCCCGCTCCGACAGGATCGTGACCATCGCCTCGCCCGTGCCGAGCTGGGTCAGGTCCTCTTCCAGGTCGTAGTCGTCGGTCTTCGGATAGGTGGTGACGGCGGCCTTCAGGGCGGTGGCGTCGCGCGGCGTGAAGGCGCGCAGCGCGTGCTGCACCCGGTTGCCCAGCTGGGCGAGGATGACCTCGGGCACGTCGTCGGGGAGCTGGGTCACGAAGAACACGCCGACGCCCTTCGAGCGGATCAGGCGCACGGTCTGGGCGACCTGCTCGAGGAACGCGTCGGAGGCGTTCTCGAAGAGGAGGTGGGCCTCGTCGAAGAAGAACACCAGCTTCGGCTTGTCGAGGTCGCCCACCTCGGGCAGCTCGTGGAACAGCTCGGCGAGCAGCCACATGAGGAAGGTGGAGAACAGCTTCGGCTTGTCCTGCACGGCGGCCAGCTCCAGGCACGAGACGACCCCGCGGCCGCCGGCGTCGACGCGCAGCAGGTCGGCGACCTCGAGCTCCGGCTCGCCGAAGAACGCCTCCGCGCCCTGGTCCTCGAGCTCCACGATCTTGCGCAGGAGGACCCCGACGGTGGCCGGCGACAGCCCGCCGATCCCCTCGAGCTCACCCTTGCCGTCGTCGCTGGCGAGGAACTTGAGCACCTCGCGCAGGTCGTCGAGGTCGAGGAGGGCCAGGCCCTGCTCGTCGGCGTAGCGGAAGACCAGCGACAACGACGACGTCTGGGTCTCGTTGGCGTCGAGCACCTTGGCGAGGAGCAGCGGGCCGAACGACGAGATCGTGGCGCGCAGTGGGACGCCCGGCCCGAGGCCGCCGAGGGAGAGGAACGACACCGGGAATCCCGCCGGCGTCCACTGGATCCCGAGATCGGCGGCCCTCGCGGCGACCCGGTCGCTCGTCTCGCCGGGCTGCGCGAGCCCCGCCAGGTCGCCCTTCATGTCGGCGCCGAAGACGGGGACGCCGATCGCCGACAGCTGCTCGGCCATCAGCTGGAGCGTCTTGGTCTTGCCGGTGCCGGTCGCGCCGGCGATGAGGCCGTGCCGGTTGCACATCGCGGCGGGCACCTGGACGACGGCGGCCGGAAGCGTCGCGCCTCCGTGCATGCCCCGGCCGAGGTCGACGGCAGCTCCGCGCGTGGCGTAGGCGGTGGCGATCCGTTCGGCGAAGTCGTCGGCGGCCATGACGCACGCTACCGCCGGCGGTACGGGCGGTTCCGACCGGTCGATGTCGACAGTTCGGTGACGAAGGTTTAGGAGGACTTTCGGGCGTGAACAACGAACGGTATGTTTGCCACGGAGAGTGGTCGTCGGGGTGGACGCCGCTTCCGACGGACGGCGAGGAGGGCGACCGACATGGAGCTGAGGACTCTCGGCGAGGCGCAGGTCATCGGCTCTGCAGCGGACGTCGCCCAAGCCCGCGAGGGCGTCCGGCGCCGCCGCCTCCGTCGCATCCGCAACATCCTCGTGCCGGTCGCGCTCTGGGTCTGGTTCCGGGCGCTCACCGGACATCCGGTGTCGCCGGGCATGCCCCACCTCCCGAGCGACCTGATGCCGTTCCTGCCCGGCCTGCTCATCATGCTCCTGCTGACCGTGGTGCTCGTGTTCCCGCTGCTCGGCGCCGGCCGGTCGCCGCACGTGCTGTTCCGCCCCAGTGAGATCGACGTGTCGCTCGACGACGTCGTCGGCGCCGACGTCGTCAAGGACGAGGTCGTCAAGACGCTCAACCTCTTCCTGGCGCACAAGACGTTCAAGGAGCGGATGGGCGGCACCGCCCGGCGGGCGATGCTGTTCGAGGGCCCGCCCGGCACCGGCAAGACCTACATGGCCAAGGCGATGGCCCGCGAGGCGGGCGTGCCCTACCTGTTCGTGTCGTCCTCGGCGTTCCAGTCGATGTACTACGGGCAGACGAACCGCAAGATCCGGTCGTACTTCAAGGCGCTGCGCAAGTTCGCCCGGGAGGAGGGCGGCGCCATCGGCTTCATCGAGGAGATCGACGCCATCGGCGCGGCCCGCTCGGGCATGGGCGGTGGTGGCGGGCGCGAAGGCGTGTCCGGCGTGGTCAACGAGCTGCTCATCCAGCTCCAGTCGTTCGACCAGCCGGTCCTCGGCGACCGCATCAAGGGCTGGTTCGTCGATCAGATCAACCGCTGGCTGCCGACCCAGCACCAGCTGCGCAAGCCGGCTGCCGAGCACGCCAACATCCTCGTCATCGGGGCCACCAACCGCGCCGCCGACCTCGACCCCGCGCTGCTGCGCCCCGGCCGGTTCGACCGCTCGGTCTACTTCGACCTCCCCAACCGCAACGGCCGGCGCGAGATCCTCGACTACTACCTCGCCAAGAAGGCCCACGACCCGGAGCTCGACAACCCGGATCGGCGCGACACGTTGGCGGCCATGACCTTCGGCTACTCGCCGGTGATGCTCGAGCACCTCCTCGACGAGGCGCTCGTCTGGGCCCTCCGGCGGGGCGCGGACCGCCTGTCGTGGAACGACATCCAGCAGGCGCGCATGACCGAGGAGCTCGGCTTGAAGCAGCCGGTCGACTACGCCGAGGACGAGCGCCGCACCATCGCCACGCACGAGGCCGGCCATGCAACCGTCGCCCACCTCGTCGGCAAGAGCCGCAAGCTCGAGGTCCTCTCGATCATCAAGCGCGGCCAGGCGCTCGGCTTGCTCGCCCACTCCGACCTCGAGGAGCGGTTCACCAACACCAAGTCGGAGATCCTGGCCCGGATCGACATCTCCTTCGGCGGCATGGTCGCCGAGGAGCTGTTCTTCGGCGAGTCGGGCACCGGCCCCGCCGGCGACCTGCAGGCGGCCACCTCGGCGGCGGCCCAGATGGTCGGCGCGTTCGGCATGGGCGACTCGCTGGTGTCGTTCGACCTGATGGCCGGCCCCCCCGGCACCAACGTCGTCTCGAAGGTGCTCGCGAGCGAGGACGGCCGGGAGGCGGTGGAGGAGATCCTCAAGGCGTCGAAGGCCCGCGTGACGAAGCTGCTCGAGGACAACCGCTACCTCATCGAGGCCCTGCGCGACGCCCTGCTCGACCGCGAGGAGCTGATCGCGGAGGAGATCACGACGGTGATCAGCGAGGCCGAGATGAAGGCGCTCGGCATGCTCATCGACCTCCGCGGCGAGTGACGAGCGCGCCGCAGCGCGAGCCGTCTACTCGGTGATGCCGACCGCGCCGAGCACGAACGCGTACCAGAACGCGCGGTCGCGCCACTCGCCGTAGCGGCCGGACGGACCGCCGTGGCCGGCGCCCAGCTCGGTCTTGAGCAGCAGCACCTCGTCGTCGGTCTTCGTCGCCCGCAGCTTCGCCACCCACTTGGCCGGCTCCCAGTAGGCGACCCGCGTGTCGTTGAGCCCCGTCGTCACCAGCATCGGTGGGTACGCCTTGGCCTCGACGTTGTCGTAGGGGCTGTACGACTTCATGTAGCGGTAGAACTCGGGGTCCTTGGGGTTGCCCCACTCCTCGAACTCACCGATGGTGAGCGGGATCGACTCGTCGAGCATGGTGGTGACGACGTCGACGAACGGGACGTGGGCGACGACGGCGCGGAACAGGTCGGGGCGCAGGTTCACGACCGCGCCCATCAGCAAGCCGCCGGCGGAGCCTCCCACCGCGACCAGCCGGTCGGGCGACGTGTAGCCGGCCTCGACCACCCGCTCGGCGCACGCGACGAAGTCGGTGAACGTGTTGCGCTTCTCGAGGAACTTGCCGTGGTCGTACCAGAGCCGCCCCATCTCGCCCCCGCCGCGCGGGTGGGCGACGGCGTAGACGAACCCGCGGTCGAGCAGCGACACCAGGAACGGCGAGAACTCGGGGTCGATGCTGATCTCGTAGGAGCCGTACCCGTACAGGAGGCACGGGGCGGTGCCGTCGAAGGGGGTGTCGGCGCGGCGGACCACCGAGATCGGTACACGGGTGCCGTCGTCGGCCACCGCCCACTCCCGCGAGGTGCGATATCGGGACGGGTCGTACCCGAGAACCGGCTCCTGCTTCACGAGCGTGCGCGCCTCGGCGCGGCGCGAGCCGTCGAGGCGGGCGGCGGCGTCGAGGTCGACGTCGAAGGTCGAGTCGGGCGTGACCATGCTCGAGTACTCGAACCGGAACCGTGAGGATCGGTACTCGGGGTTGTCGCCCGGGTAGGCGGTCGACACGGCCTCGGGCACGTCGATCGGCGTCGCGCCCGTCGCGTCCGGGCGCAGGGCGCGCAGGCGCATGGTGGCGTCGGCCCGCTCGGCGAGCACGAGCCACTCGGCGAAGGCGGCGACGCCGAGGAGGCGGACCTCAAGACGGTGGTCGACGAGGTCGCGCCAGTGCGCGCGTCCGGGCGTCGCCAGCGGTGCCTCGACGAGCTTGAAGTTGACCGCGCCGTCGTCGTTCGTCGTGATGAGCAGGCGGTCGCCCGACTCCGCCGACGTGTGGCAGGCGACCGAGTACTCGACGCCGGCGCGCCGCGGCTCGACGACCCGAGGTTCCTCGCCGGGCGAGTCGGCGTCGAGCAGCCGCACCTCGCTCGTCGTCGAGCTCGAGCTCGTGATCGTCAGGATCCGGCCGCTCCGGTCGCGGTGCGGGCTGACGCGGAACACCGGATCGGCCTCCTCGTACACGAGGACCGGCGCGTCGCCGAGCGCCGTCCGCCACACCTGGTGCGGCCGGAGCGCCTCGTCGAGGGTGTTGTAGAGCACCGTGCGGTTGTCGTTGGCCCACGCCACCACGCCCCACACCCCCGGAACGGTGGCCGCGAGGTCGTCGCCGGTGGAGAGGTCGCGGAAGCGGAGCTCGGCGAGGTCGCTGCCGTCGAAGTTGACGGCGTAGGCGAGGAGCGTGTGGTCGGGGCTCACGGCGAAGCCGCGCAGGTCGAAGTAGTCGTGGCCGTCGGCGAGCACGTTCTCGTCGAGCACGACCTGCTCGGGCGCGTCGAGGCGGCCCGGGCGCCGGCAGTGGATGTCGTACTCGAGACCCTCGACCGTCCGCGTGTAGTACCAGTGGCCGCCGTGCCACACCGGCGGCGACTCGTCGGTCTCCTGGATCCGCGCCTTGAACTCCTCGAACAGCTGGTCGCGAAGGGGCGCGAGGTGGGCGGTCATCGCCTCCGTGTAGGCGTTCTCGGCGGTGAGGTAGGCGAGCACGGCGGGGTCGTCGCGGTCGCGCAGCCAGTACCACTCGTCGACGCGGTCGTCGCCGTGGGTGGAGAGCGTCGTGGGCCGGCGCGGCGCGAGCGGCGGCGCGGGGCGGGCGGCTCCGGTCTCGGTCGGACGCTCCATCCGCCGGACGCTACCTTCGCCGCCGTGGCCATCTACGCCCTCGGAGACCGGGTCCCGCGCATCGATCCCGATGCCTTCGTGCATCCCGACGCCACCGTCATCGGCGACGTCACGATCGATGCCGGCGCCACCGTGTGGCCGGGCGCGGTGCTCCGCGGCGACTACGGCACGATCAAGGTCGGCGCCCGCACGTCAGTGCAGGACGGCACCGTCGTCCACGCCACGGCCGAGCTGGCGACGATCATCGGCAGCGACTGCGTCGTCGGGCACATCGCCCACCTCGAGGGGTGCACGATCGAGCCGTGGTGCCTGATCGGATCGGGATCGGTCGTCCTCCACGAGGTGGTGGTCCGCTCGCACGCGCTGGTCGGCGCCAACGCGGTCGTTCCGAACGGCATGGAGGTCCCGACCGGCGCCATGGCGCTCGGCGTGCCGGCCAAGCTGCGTCACGGTGCAGTGCACGAGGGCCAGTTCGAGCACGCCGTCCGCCAGTACGTCGAGAACGGCCGGCGCTACCGCGCCGAGCTGCGCCGGGTTGATTGACGGCGTCCCTAGCTGACGCCGAGGGGGTGGGGCTCCTGGAAGCTGATCGAACCCGTGGCCGCCCGCCGGCGGGCCCACGTGGTGACATCCGGATCCGCGGTCAGATAGATCAGCTGGGCGTGGGCCGCGAGGCGGTCGACGAGGTCGAGCATCTGCCACTTGGCGTCGGCCCGCAGGTTCAAGAAGCAGTCGTCGAGGAGGAGCGGTAGCTGCTCGCCGTCCCGGCCGCAGTGCCGCAGCGCGGCGAGGCGGTGCTGGAGCTCGCGCTCGATCTCGGCGATCTTCTCCGAGCTCGGCACCCCCTCGTCGTCGGACTGGACCTCGAGGACGAGCACCCGCCGCTCGACGGCGGCGCGCCGGTCCTTGATGAGGGAGATGTCAGGCACGAGCCGGTTCGCGGTGTGGAACGCCATCGCCGTCATCTCCCGGCGCGAGGCCAGCTCCTCCGGATCGGGTTCACGGGCGTCGGCGGCGACGAACGACGATCCGTAGTCGGTCCGCCATTCGGCCTGTACGGCCTCCTCCAGCCGGGCGATCTCCCGGTCGAGCTCGTCGGCGTCACGGGCCCGCTCGCGATCGCGGACGCGCTGCTCGGCGGCCGTGGCGACCTCGTCGAACGCCATGAGTCGGCCCGCGAGGTCGCCCTCGACGTAGCCCACCTGCTGCAGCGCAGATTCGACCAGCAGGCGCGCCTCCGTCTCTTCGGCCTCGGCCTCTTCGAGCCGCTGCTGGATCCGGGCGATCCGGGCGACCTGGGCCAGCTGGCGCACGAGGTCCGCGGCCAGCGTGGCGTTCTCGACGCCGAAGGGGCGGCAGGCGTCGAGGAGGGCTTCGCGCGCCTTCTCCACCAGCGGCTCGATCTCCTCGACGAGCCGCCGGCGGGTGTCGGCGACCTCGTCGCCCAGATCGTCGAGGCGGTCGAGCGACGCCGCGTAGGCGCGCACCTCGTGCTCGAGATCGACGGCCTCGGCAGGGGAGAGGTCGCCGGCGAGCAGCCGCCAGTGGTGCATCGCCTTCCGATGGGCGCGCGCCGCGGTCTCCAGGCGATGGCGGACGACGGGGTCCTGCATGGCGTTGAGGCGGCGCAGGTGGAACGACAGGTACGACGGCACGCCGGCCCGTCCGAGCGCCTCGCTCTCCCACACCTGGGCCTCGGCCAGCTGTTGGCGCGGCGCGAGCACCGACCAGTACGCGGCGGCGGCGCTCCCGGCGAGCGCGAGAGGTGCCACGAGGGGGGCCAACGGGAGCGCGGCGGCGCCGATCGCGGCCGCGCCGCCGGCCGCGATGCGCCCGACGCGCCGCTTGACGACCACGCCCTGGGCCGCCTCCACCGCCTCGTGGGCGGATTCGATCTCTCGCACGGCCTCCGGCGCCGGCGCGTTCTCGTCGGTCACGAGTCCCCCGGCGCGAAGCGACTCCTGCTCGACCCGTCGGGCCGTCGCGACCGCCCGCGCGCAGGTGTCCCAGAGCTCGTCCTGGTCGGCGCGGGCGAGCCTCGCCACGTCGGGGTGCGAGGGCGAGTCGATGTGGCGCGCCAGCATCCCGGCGAGCTTGGCCGAGAGGGTGATGCGGCGCGCCTCGGCCGCTGACAGCTCCTCCACCAGCGCGTCGAGGTCGGCCGGGACCCGGTCGGGGATGCTGAGCGCGCCGGCGAGCGTGTTGTGATCGAGGCGGGGGCGTTCGCCGAAGATCTGCCGCTCGTCGGACAGGCGCCGCACGGTGGCGCGCCACTGTGCCGCCAGCGGTCGCAGCTGGGCGAGGTGGGCGGCCATCACCCGGTCCGACTGGGCGGCGTCGGGTGAGCTGGTCACGGCCGCCCTCTCGGCCTTGAGCGCTTCGAGGTCGAGCACGAGGCGGGCGTAGCGGCGGCGGGGCCGTCCGATCTCGACCTGGCGGATCTGCTCGTCGAGGTTGAGGAGCTCGAGTCGCAGGGCATCGGCGGCGTCGCGTGCCACCTTGGCCGCCTCGAGCTGGTCGGTGAGGGCGGCGAGCGCGGCGCGTGCCTCCATCAGCTCGCGCGGCTCGGAACCGCACGCCGGGATCCCGAGGCGGTTGCCGTCGACGTAGGTGAGCCGGAACAGGTCGTGCACCGACAGCCCCAGCCCGACGTGCGGAGGGATCGCGGGAGTGCCGTCGTCGTGGAAGACGTGGAACGTGCCCTCGGCCGTCTGCTCGACCGTGACGCGCTGGCCGGTGTGCTCGACGTACGCCAGCTCGCACGCGACGGTCGGCTCGCCGGCGAGCGTGCCGAGCAGCACCTCGACCACGCCGTGGCGGTCCTCGATGTCGATGCCGCTGATCACCGTGACGCGATCGTGGAAGCGAAGCTTCTGCCCATCGCTCCCGTGGACGCGTACAGCCAGCTGTTGAAGGCGCATCCCGGTCTCCCTCCAGGAGCGTTCTCGGCACGCGCGGGCCGAGGCTGAACAGCGCGATGCCATCCCCCGGCGGGGGACGGCCGGCGCGACAATTCGCACCCCCGAACACTTAGAGGGTCGAACATTGACCCGCGGGTCAAGTACACTGACCCGCCATGGCCACCGACGACGAAGCATCGAGACGGGCCGGCTGGCAGCTCCTCTTCAAGGCCGTGAAGCCCTACGGCCGCGGCGTCACCCTCGGCGTGATGGCAGGGTTGCTGTGGACCGCCGGCAAGGTGGCGGTGCCGAAGCTCACGCAGAAGGCGATCGACAACGCGATCGTCACGTCGAAGCAGCCGCTGTGGTTCTGGGCCGTGATGATCCTCATCGCCGGCGCCATCCAGGGGACGTTCACCGGCCTGCGGCGCTACCAGGCGTTCGGCGTGTCGTGGCGGGCGGAGACCGACCTGCGTCAGCGGCTGTACGCGCACCTCCAGCGGCTTCACTTCGCGTTCCACGACAAGGCCCAGACGGGTCAGCTGATGGCACGCGCCGCCACCGACATCCAGCAGATCCAGCAGTTCCTCACCATGATCCCGATCACGATCTCCAACATCGTGACGATCCTCGCCATCACCACGATCCTCTTCCTCACCAACTGGAAGCTGGCGATCGTGGCGCTCGTCGCCCTGCCGCTCATCAACGTGTTCGCCAAGCGCTTCGCCCGCGAGGTCCACCCGGCGTCGATGAACCTTCAGGCCGAGCTGTCCGACTACGCGACCGTGGTCGAGGAGTCGATCACCGGGATCCGCGTGGTGAAGGGCTTCGGCGCCGAGCCCATCCAGTACGACGCCCTCACGACCCGCGCCGGCCGCGTCTTCGACCGGGCGATCGTGCTCGCCCGCATCCGGGCGCGGTTCAACCCGGTGCTCGACTTCCTGCCCGCCGTCGGCCTGGTAGCGGTCCTCGGCTACGGCGGCTGGCTCGTCATCAACAACCACCTCTCGATCGGCGAGCTGATCGCCTTCAACGTCTACGTCACCATGCTCATCGGGCCCCTGCGGATGACCGGCATGCTCGTCGCCCAGGCCGAGCGCGCCGTCGCCTCCTCCCAGCGCATCGACGAGATCATGGCGACGGCACCGGCCATCGTCGACCGCCCGAAGGCCGCGCCGCTCCCGGCGGGCTCCGGCGAGGTCGTGTTCGACGACGTCACGTTCGGCTACATCGCCGGCGCCGCTCCGGTGCTCGACGGCTTCTCGCTCCACGTGCAGCCGGGCGAGGCCGTGGCGATCGTCGGGGCGACGGGTTCGGGCAAGACCACCGTCGCCCGGCTGATCCCCCGCTTCTACGACGTCGACGCCGGGCGCATCGCCCTCGACGGGGTCGACATCCGCGACCTCAAGGTGACCGAGCTGCGGAAGGCGATCGGGATCGTCTTCGAGGACACCTTCCTGTTCTCCGACACCATCCGCGGCAACATCGCCTTCGCCGAACCGCATGCACCGCAGGACGACGTCGAGCGGGCCGCGCGCCTGTCGGGCGCGCACGACTTCATCATGAACTTCCCCGAGGGCTACGACACCGTGATCGGTGAGCGCGGCTTCTCGCTGTCGGGCGGCCAGCGCCAGCGACTCGCGCTGGCCCGGGCGATCCTCGCCGACCCGCGGGTGCTGATCCTCGACGACGCCACGTCGTCGGTCGATCCCACCAAGGAGCACGAGATCCGCGAGGCGCTCGACGAGGTCATGCGCGGCCGCACGACGATCGTCATCGCCCACCGACCCGCCACCATCGCTCTCGCTGATCGCGTGGTGCTGCTCGAGGAGGGACACGTCGTGGCCGAGGGAACGCACGAGGGTCTCCTCGAGACCAGCGAGCGGTACCGCGCCGTGCTGGCGCAGGCCGAGGCGCTGGAAGAAGAGCTCGAGGAGGCCGCGTCATGAGCCGGCGCCGGATGGCGGCATCAGGAGTGACCCCGAGCCGCCGCACCGCGCGAGCGCCGCTCGCGACCCGACACGAACGACCGGAGGCAGCAGCATGAGACGCGGCGGTGGCGGCGGTGGCATGTGGAACATCGCGCTCGACGAGGACGACAAGCTCGACGCCAAGGAGGCGCGGCGCGTCGTGAAGCGCGCCGGGCGGATGCTCGGCCCCTACCGCGGCGCGGTGATCCTCACGGGCGTCGTCATGGTGCTCTACACCCTGGCGATCCTCGGTGGCCCGCTGTTCGTCCGCTACGGGATCGACCACGGGGTCCGCGCCCACAGCATGCGCAACCTCACCTACGCGGTCGTGGGCTACGGCATCGTCGCCATCGCAGCGCTGGTGCTGTCGCGGTCGCAGATCCTGCTCGTGACCAAGATCGGCGAATCGTTCCTTCGTGACATGCGCCTGCGCGTGTTCGGTCACCTGCTCGGCCAGCCGATGGCCTTCTACGACCGGGAGCAGACCGGCAAGCTCGTCTCGAGGATGACCTCCGACATCGACTCGCTCCAGGAAGTCGTGCAGCAGGGCCTGGTGATGTTCATGACCAACGGGCTCCTGCTCGTGTTCACGGTCGTCCTCCTCGTGGGCATCTCGCCCGTGCTCGCCGCGGTGTGCCTCGTGGCGCTCCCGATCGTGATCGTGGCGAGCATCAAGTTCCGCCGGACCTCGAACAAGGCGTACCTCGAGGTGCGCGATCGCATCGGCCAGACGCTCGCGACCCTCCAGGAGGGCATCGCCGGCGTGCGCGTGATCCAGGCCTTCGGCCAGCAGGAGAACCAGATCGACCGGTTCCGGCGCTACAACACCGCGCAGCTCGACGCCAACCTGTGGGCCACCAAGGTGTCGGCGTGGTACTTCCCGGTCGTCGAGTTCGCCGGCGTCGCCACCACGGCCGCGGTCGTGGGCATCGGTGGTCTCCTGGTGCACAACAAGATGGTCACGATCGGCACGATCACGCTGTTCGTGCTCTCGCTGGCCAACCTGTTCGAGCCCGTGCAGCAGCTCAGCCAGCTGTTCAACACGCTGCAGTCGGCCGGCGCCGCGCTCAACAAGCTGTTCGGTCTCCTCGACACCAAGTCCGAGCTGGCCGAGAAGCCGGGCGCGGTCGACCTGCCCTCGCACGGCGAGATCGAGGTCGACCGCGTGACGTTCACCTACAACGGCCGCGACGTCGTGCTCCGTGACGTCTCGCTGACGATCCACGACGGCGAGCGGGTCGCGTTCGTCGGGCCCACCGGCGCCGGCAAGTCGACGCTCGCGAAGCTCGTCGCCCGCCTGTACGACCCGACCGAGGGCGCCATCCGCATGGGCGGCATCGACCTTCGCGACGCCACGCTCTCGTCGCTTCGCGAGCGGATCTGCGTCGTGCCCCAGGAGGGCTTCCTCTTCTACGGGACGATCGCCGACAACGTGCGCATCGGCCGCCAGGGCGCCACCGACGACGACGTCGTCGCCGCCTTGAAGCTCATCGGCGTCTACGAGCACTTCGCGCACCTCCCCGACGGCCTCGCCACCGAGGTGCAGGAGCGGGGGTCGCGGCTCTCGGCCGGCGAGCGTCAGCTCGTCTCCCTCGCCCGCGCCGCGCTCGCGAACCCCGACGTGCTCGTGCTCGACGAGGCGACGTCGAACCTCGATCCGGGCACCGAGTCGGAGGTCGAGCACGCCCTCACCGCCCTGATGGAGGGCCGCACGGTGATCGTCATCGCCCACCGCCTGTCGACCGCCGAGCGGGCCGACCGGGTGGCCGTGGTCGACGCCGGCGGCATCCTCGAGCTCGGTCGCCACGACGAGCTCGTCGCGCTCGGCGGCCGCTACGCGGCACTGTTCGCGTCGTGGAGCGGAGGTCTGGCGACAGCCTCGTAGCGCCCGGCCTCGGCCGGCCGGGTCCTGCAGCACTGGCGCCACCTACGACAGCGGGCCGTCGCCCTGGGGGGAGCGACGGCCCGTTGTCTTGCGTTCGCGGGTCGGAGGAGGGGTAGCCGGCGCCCCGGCGCCGGCATGCCGGCGATCAGGTGCCGGCCGGCTCGCTCTCGGCTTCGTCGGCGGCGGCGTCGACAGCCATCTCGAGCTCGATCTCGTCGAGGAGCTCGGTGATCTCCTTGCCGTCGAAGATCGACCGCTCACGGGTGAGCGACAGCCACTTCTCGACCTCGGAGACGATCGGGTAGGCACGCAGCGCGGCGTACAGATCGAGGAGTCGATCCTGTACCTGCTGGGCACTCTGGAGCGGCTTGTCGGCAGTCTCCTGCCGCCACTGCTCGAGCTGGGAACGGACCTCGGTTTCCATCGGTTACTCCTTGTGCCCACGCGTCGTCTCGTCCGAAACCTACGCGGTTCCAGTCCAACGTCGGCCTCCCACGCCCATCATCCCAAGAACCAGGTGATAAATGACACCGGGAGACCGGCCCGTTCCGGCCGGGTACGACGGCACCCGGCCCGCCGGGCGGGATCGTGGCGCCCGTGCGGCGGCCGAGACGCCGGGAAATGGAACGGCCGCCTGGAATTGTTACTATCTACGTAGTGGAAATTCGCTGCGCCTCATCGCTTCCAGGGAGCTG
>DATAKR010000031.1:0-2901 GCA_036261495.1 Acidimicrobiales bacterium
GACGGTGATCGCCCATGGCGACTACCGCCTCGACAACACCGTCGTCGGCGGCGACGGCAAGGTGCGCGCCGTGCTCGACTGGGAGCTGTGCACGCTCGGCGACCCGCTCGCCGACCTCGGCACCTTCAGCGCGTACTGGGCCGATCGCCCGGAGTCCGACGACGCCACGCCGGCGCCGCCGGCGCGGATGCTGCCCGCGACCGCGCTGCCCGGGTTCCCACGGCGGGCCGAGCTCGCCGAGCGCTACGCCAAGGCATCGGGGCGAGACGTCTCCGACCTGCCCTACTACGTGGCCTTCGCCATGTGGAAGCTGGCGTGCATCGTCGAGGGCGTGTTCGTCCGGTACGCGACCGGCGCGATGGGAAGTGACACGAGCGGTGCCGAGATGTTCGCCCGGTCGGTGATCGACCGGGCCGAGGCGGCCAAGCGGGCGCTGGCGCAGCTCTGACCGCGCGGTTGCGTCGCGGCGGCGTCGGGCTCGGCGCCCGGCGGCGCCGCGCCGGGTCCGCCCCGGTCGGTACGCTCGCCTCGGAGGTGGGCGCATGCGACTGCGAAAGGCTGACCACGAGAGGGAGCCCGAGCGCGGTGCTCGCATCGAGATCCCGGCGGTGCGGACGCACGAGCCGGCGCACGGCGCCGTGGTGGCGATGCAGGAGTCGGCTGGCAACGCCGCGACCGCCCACCTGGCCTCGTCGCCGGCGCTCACCAAGCTGGCGGCGGCCCCGCGAGGCGCGCTGCAGCGGATGGTCGTGGCCATCCAGCGGGCCCGCGTGTCGAACCAGCGACGTCGCCACATCCTCGACGGCGATGCCACTGGTGGCGGGCACCGCCACGGCTCGGGCAACGGCAAGTCCGAGTTCCCGGCGACGTGGTCCGACGACAAGATCGTCCGGGCCATCGAGGCGGTGTCGGTGTCCGGCCGGTCGACACCGAGCTACGGCGGCAAGACGAAGGTGGTCGGCACGTACGAAGGCGTGTCGATCCGTGTGATCGTCAAGCGCGGCGCGGTCGTCACCGCGTTCCCGGCCAACAACTGAAGGATCGAGCGACAGGCTGATGGCTGATCGGGCGTACTACGAAGAGATCGAGGGCCGCTTGCGGGCGCTGCTCATCGAGCACGAGGAGGTGTTCGCGGGCGGGGTCGAGGAGGTCGCCGACTACCTCGACGCCAACGAGCTGGGCCTCGCGCTCGAGACGATGCTCGACATCGCCATCGAGGAGGAGCGGCCGGTGCCGCCGGGGCTCGCCGACGGCCTGCGTCGCGTGGCCGACCGGATGGGTGTAGGCGACGAGCTGGCCGACCGGTTCGACGCCCTCGCCATCGCGTAGGCCCGCCACCGGCGGCGAACCGCAGGCTGCGCCGGGCGAGGTCAGCGCGTCGAGGTGAGGATCTTGTCGGCGGTCGTCTTGTCGGGCATGGCCCGCACCGCCTTGAGCGCGACGACCGAGGCAAGAGGGTCGGTCAGCAGCCGGCGCGGTATGCGCAGCTCGGGAATGCCGCCCATCGCCTCGCCGCACGGCGGTGTGACGTCGCCGTGCTCGACGACGACGACCGCGGAGTAGCCGCGGTAGGGGCAGGCCTCGCCTCGGAGCGCCGGGCAGTCGTTGAGCTCGGGCCCGAGGCAGCGGCCGGTCGCGTAGCGCGAGTGGTCGAGTGCGTTCGACACCGACACGAGGCCGCGAAGATCGGGGGCACCGACGATGAGCGCCCGCGGTGCGCGCTGGCGCACGACGAACGCCGCCACGAGGAACACCGCCGCCGCACCGATGCACACCGCGGCGAGCACGACACTCGTGCTGAGGACGATCGCGGCCATCACCGCGACCGCTGCCGCTGCGAAGAACATCCGCTGACGTGTACGCATGTCTGCCCCCCTGAACGGTGTCGGCGCTGCCGCGAGCGTCCACCTTGAGCCACCGCCCGGGAAGGGCCGGAAGTCCCAAGACGGCGGGCCACCGGGCCGGCGAGGGGAAGCGCGACCCTCCCGGATGGCCGGTGTAGGTTCGCCGCGGAAGGGGGTCGAGCCTGTTGGGCGCACTGGTTGCACTCGAGACGGTGGTGCTCGTCGTGATGGTCGTGCTCGTCGCCGGGCTGCTCCGAAGTCACGCTCGCATCCTGGGCGTCCTCCAGTCGCTGGGCGTCGACGCCGCGACGATCGAATCCGGCGCGGCGCCCCCCGGTGCGCCCGTTCCGGTCGCGGGCCCGACCCGTGGCGGTTCCCGCTCGCCCGCCGGCGGCCTCGTCGACGCCGCCCTCGCGCCGTCGCGGCGGGGCGCCGCCGTCGACATCGTGGGCACCACGCCGGCGGACGAGACCATCAGCATCAGCGTGACCTCGCCCCGCGTCGACACGCTCCTCGCATTCCTGTCCGCCGGTTGCTCCACCTGCCAGGGCTTGTGGGACCAGCTGCGCGACGGCGAGGGGCCCGACCTCCCCGACCGGGCTCGACTCGTCGTCGTCACGCTGTCGCCGGGCGAGGAGAGCGTCTCGCGCCTCGAGCGGATCGCACCGCGCGATGTGCTGGTCGTGATGTCGAGCGACGCGTGGCGCGATTACGCCGTCCCCGGTGCGCCGTACTTCATCTGGGTGTCCGGCGCCGACCGCAGCGTGAAGGGGGAGGGCTCGGCCCGGTCGTGGCGAGAGGTCGCCTCGCTCCTGCGTGACGCGCACGGCGACGCCCGTCGGGCCGGCGGCCGGGGCCGGGCGCGCGAGCACGACGTCGACTCGGAGCTGGCGGCCGCCGGGATCCTGCCGGGCGACCCTCGGCTGTACCACGACCGCGCCGACTCGCTCGGATCGTGACGGCCGTCGTCATCGCCGTTCTCGGCGTGGCCGCCGCCGCCGTCGCCGCCATCCGCTCGACCTGGTCGCCCTGAGGCGAGTCGATGCTCTCGAGCATC
>DATAKR010000032.1:0-9851 GCA_036261495.1 Acidimicrobiales bacterium
CCGCCGCCAGCGCCTGCAGCGCGGCGAGGGCGACGCCCTCCGAACCACCGCCGGCGCCCCACGCCCCCGCCGTGGCCATCGACAGCTCGTAGGTGCCGTCGAGCACGAGCGCGGTGCGCGGCCCGTCGTCGCGGAGCTCGACGATGGCGTCGGCCGCGGGAACGACGGAGCCCGGTGCGGTGAGCCGGATCGGGATGCGGTCGCACACGGGACACGACGTCGGGCCGCCCACCTCGATCGTCACCCTGGCCGGGCCCGACGCGTCGAGCAGCACCGACCCGGTCGATGACATCAGGCGCCGCGTGGCCGCCCGTGCCGCCGCGCCGAACATGCGCGTGGGATCGTCGAGCAGGGCGTTCCACGCCTGGACACGGCCGGCGTGGATCCGGGTGGCGACCCTGAACTCCCGTCTCCACGCCCCTGTCATCCTCGGGATGATGCGCCCCGAGGTCCGGCCCGATCAGGGCCGAACGTCCCGCCCTCTTGTCCCCGTCGCCCCGCACGCCGCGAGGTGCGCGAGGCGACCATTCGGGCCATGGAGGCCATCCGCACGTTCGCGCTCACGAAGCGGTACCGCGCCGGGCGGGCCTCGACCGTCGGAGTGGAGGACCTCGACCTCGCGGTGGCGGAGGGGCAGATCTTCGGCTACCTCGGGCCGAACGGTGCCGGCAAGACCACGACGATCAGGCTGCTCCTCGACCTGATCCGGCCCACGTCCGGGCGCGCCGAGGTGCTCGGGTTCGACACGCGACGAGACTCGCTCGCGATCCGGCGTCGCGTCGGCTACCTCCCCGGCGACTTCGCCGTGGAGCCGGGGCTGACGGCCCGGCAGGTCGTCGCGCACTACACCGGCTTGCGTGGTGGCGCGGGGTCGCGACGCGCGCCCGAGATCGCCGAGCGCCTCGACCTCGACCTCGACCGGCCCTTGCGCACGCTGTCGAAGGGGAACCGTCAGAAGGTGGGCCTCGTGCAGGCGTTCATGCACGAGCCCGCCGTTCTGGTGCTCGACGAGCCCACGACCGGGCTCGACCCGCTCGTGCAGCTCGAGTTCCACCGCCTCGTCGACGAGGCGGTGGCCGGCGGCTCCACCGTGCTGCTGTCGTCGCACGTGCTGAGCGAGGTGCAGCGCATCGCGACCCGCGTCGGGATCCTCCGGAGCGGCCACCTCGTCGCGGTGGAGGACGTCGACACCCTGCGCGCCCGGGCGCTGCGACGCATCGAGGTGCGATTCCTCTCGGCGGTCCCCCGCGAGGCGTTCCTCCGGGTCGATGGTGTCCGCGAGATCGAGGTCGACGGCAACGTGGTGCGCGCCCGGGTGCAGGGTTCGCTCGACGCACTCGTCAAGGCCTGCGCGCGGTTCGAGGTCGACACGATCACCACCGAGGAGGCCGACCTGGAGGACGTGTTCCTCGACTACTACCGGGAGGCACCGGGCGATGCTGCGTAGCGTCTTCGGCAAGAACCTGTTCGAGCGCCGCCGGTCGGTGCTCGCCTGGTGCGTCGGGCTCGCCTCGATGGTGGTCGTGATGGTGGCGTTCTTCCCGACGATCAAAGCGCGCGGCGCCGAGTTCGACCGGCTCCTCGCCGACTACCCGCCGGCGCTGCTCGCGATCGTCGGCTGGGACGCCGGGTCCACGATCTCCTCACCCGCCGGGTACCTCCAGGGTGAGCTGTTCTCGATGATGATCCCGATCCTGCTCATGGTCGCGGCCATCGGCGCCGGTGCGACGACCATCGCCGGCGAGGAGGAGCGCGGCACGCTCGAGCTCCTCGTCGCCCACCCCGTGTCGCGGGTGCGCATCGCGCTCGAGAAGGTCGCCGCCGTGGTCGTCGCCGACCTGCTGCTCGGCCTCGTGCTCGCGACGACGTTGATCGCCGCAGGTCCGGCATTCGACCTCCACTTGGGCGCGGCGCAGATCGGCGCGGCGTCGCTCCTTGCCTCCCTCGTCGCCGCGTTCTTCTCGGTACTGGCGCTGGCGGTGGGCGCCGGCACCGGACGGCGGGGGCTCGCCGTCGGCGTCACCGCCGGGGTCGGAGCCGCCGCCTACCTCCTCAACTCGCTGACCCCGCTCGTCGCCGCCCTTCGTCCCTGGCGACGGCTCTCGCCGTTCTTCTACTACGCGGCCAGCGAGCCGCTGCGCCACGGGTTCCACTGGCCTCACGTGGTGGTGCTCGTCGCCGCCACCGCCGCCGCGGCCGTGGTGGCGGTGCGGCTGTTCGAGCGCCGCGACCTCGCGGTCTGATCGGCCGTTCCCCCCGCCGGCGCGGGACCTTCGGCCCTGCCTCGGCGGGCACTGAGCGGACGACGATGAGGTAGCAGAAGGACGAATTGCGTCGTCCGAAAGGAGACGTCATGGACCGCATCGTCGTCGGAGTCGACGGCTCGGCCGCAGGCGAGGCCGCGCTGCGGTGGGCGCTGCGCGAGGCCTCCGTCCGCCAGGCGACCCTCGTCGCGGTCCACACGTGGACCTTCCCGTACCTCGCGGACCTCGCCTACCTCGCCAACCACGGTGTCGACCACCAGGAGCTCGCGGCCGAGGCCAATGACCGGCTGGCCGAGGCGCTCGCGGCGGCCGGTCCGATCCCGAGCGGCGTCACCGTCGAGGAGCTCGTCTGTGAGGGATCCCCGGCCGGCGTGCTGATCGACGCCGCGCACGACGCCACCATGCTCGTCGTCGGGTCCCGGGGCCTCGGCGGGTTCGGTGGCCTGCTGCTGGGCTCGGTGAGCCAGCAGTGCGCGCACCACGCGCCCTGCCCGGTGGTGATCGTCCGCAGCGGCACCACGACCTCCGCCGCCTAGCTCGGTCGCGATGCGGCGACCTCGCCGCGGGCGACCGTTTCGATAGCGTCCCGCCCGTCTCCGATCAAGGGGTTGGGCAGTGGACCAGGGATGCGATGCGCTCGTCTTCTTCGGGGCGACGGGCGACCTCGCGTACAAGCAGATCTTCCCCGCGCTGCAGGCCATGGTCGTCCGGGGGAACCTCGACGTCCCCGTCATCGGCGTCGCGAAGGCGGGGTGGAACCTCGCCCAGCTCGTCGAGCGGGCCCGCGACAGCCTCGAGCACCACGGCACCTTCGATGCCGGCGCGTTCGACCGCCTCACGGCCTTGCTCCGCTACGTCGACGGCGACTACGCCGACGCCGCGACCTTCACCCAGCTGAAGAGGGAGCTCGGCGACGCCCGCCACCCCGTCCACTACCTCGCCATCCCGCCCTCGATGTTCGGCACCGTCGTCGAGCAGCTCGCCGCGTCGGGGTGCGCCTCCGGCGCTCGCGTGGTCATCGAGAAGCCCTTCGGCCGCGACCTGGCGTCGTCGCAGGAGCTGAACGAGACCGTGCGATCGGTGTTCCCGGAGGACGCCATCTTCCGCATCGACCACTTCCTCGGCATGGAGACGGTCGACAACATCGCGTACTTCCGGTTCGCCAACGTCTTCCTCGAGCCGTTCTGGAACCGCACCTACGTCGACAGCATCGAGATCACGATGGCCGAGTCGTTCGGCGTGTCGGGCCGCGGCGCCTTCTACGACTCGGCCGGGGCGATCCGCGACGTCGTGCAGAACCACCTGCTCCAGGTGGTCGGCCTCCTCATGATGGAGCCGCCCTCGGCGTGGAACGCCGCGGCACTGCACCGCGAGCAGCTCAAGATCTTCAGCTCGATCCCACCGCTGGGCCCCGACGACGTCGTCCGGGGCCAGTTCCGCGGCTACCACGACGAGCCCGGCGTGAAGCCGGGGTCGACGGTCGAGACCTACGCCGCGCTCCGCCTGCAGGTCGATGACTGGAGGTGGGCCGGCGTTCCGTTGTCGATCCGGGCCGGCAAGTGCCTCCCGCTGACCGCCACCGAGGTGTACGTCGAGCTGAAGCGCCCGCCCCAGGCGCTCTACGGCCCGATCGACACCCCGAACTTCGTGCGATTCCGCTTGGGCCACGAGCTGACGATCTCGATCGGCGCCCACGTCCTGCCCTCGCAGACGGCCGCGGCCGCGTCCGACGGCGATGTCGAGCTGCTCGCACAGCGCGCCCGGCACGAGTCGATCTCCCCGTACGAGCGACTCCTCACCGACGCCATGCGGGGCGACCGCATGCTGTTCTCGCCGCAGGACAACGTCGAGGCGTTGTGGCGGATCGTCGAGCCGGTGCTCGACGACGCCACGCCGGTCCACGTGTACGAGCCCGGCACCTGGGGGCCACCCGAGGCCGATCCGCTCGGTGGCGCGAACGGCTGGCGCGATCCCACCGCCGTCGACCAGGACTGACGTGGCGCCGGCGGGCGAGGGAGCCGAGCGGGCGCGCCTCGCGGCCGCCGACGGGGGCGACCAGCCCTGGCGCGCGTGGGGCCCCTACGTGAGCGAACGGGCGTGGGGCACCGTGCGCGAGGACTACAGCGCCGACGGCGACGCGTGGCGCTACTTCCCTCACGACCACGCGCGCTCGCGCGCCTATCGGTGGAGCGAGGACGGCCTCGCCGGCGTGTGCGACGCCGACCAGACGTGGTGCCTCGCGCTCGCGCTCTGGAACGGCGTCGACCCCATCCTGAAGGAGCGGATCTTCGGGCTGAGCGGCCCCGAGGGCAACCACGGCGAGGATGCCAAGGAGTACTGGTGGTACCTCGACTCCACCCCGACCCACTCCTGGATGCGCTGGCGCTACCACTACCCGCACGCGCCGTTCCCCTACGACCGGCTCGTGGCCGAGGCCGCCAACCGATCGCGCGAGCAGCCCGAGTTCGAGCTCGCCGACACGGGGGTGTTCGACGACGGTCGCTACTGGATCGTCACCGTCGACTACGCCAAGGCCGCGCCCGACGACCTGTGCATGCGGATCCGGGTGCACAACCACGGCGACGGCGCCGCGACGCTGCACGTGCTGCCGACCCTCTGGTTCCGCAACACGTGGTCGTGGGGTCGCGACGATCGGCGGCCGACGATCCGGGCCACCGGCGACGGTCACGGGCTCGTCGCCGAGCACCACGCAGCGGGCACGATCACGCTGACCGGCGACGCGACCTCGCGTGCGCTGCTGTGCGACAACGAGACGAACTCCGAGCGCCTGTGGGGGGTCCCGAACCGCACCTGCTCTCCCAAGGACGGCATCGGCGACCACGTCGTGCACGGCGCCGCCACCGTCGACCCGGGCGGTGTGGGCACGAAGGGCGCACTGCACCACGTGGTCACCGTCGAGGCCGGCGCCACGGCCGAGATCCGGGTGCGTCTGGCGGGCGGCCGCTCGACCGGCCCGGCCGCCCTCGACGCGGCGTTCGCGACGACGATGGCGGCCCGGGAGGCCGAAGCCGACGAGTTCTACGCCTCGCTCACGCCGGCGACCGCGTCCGACGACGAAGCGCTCGTGCTGCGCCAGGCGCTTGCGGGTCTGCTCTGGTCGAAGCAGTACTACGGCTACTCGACCTACCAGTGGCTCGAAGGCGATCCCGCGGAGCCGACGCCGCCCGCCGACCGCTGGTCCGGGCGGAACTCCGGATGGCGTCATCTGTACGCGCACGACGTCATCTCGATGCCCGACAAGTGGGAGTACCCCTGGTTCGCGGCGTGGGACCTGGCCTTCCACTGCATCGCGCTGGCGGTCGTCGACCCCAGCCTCGCCAAGCAGCAGCTCCTGCTCATGTGCAGCCCCCGCTACCAGCATCCGAACGGCCAGCTCCCGGCCTACGAGTGGAGCTTCGGCGACGTGAACCCGCCCGTGCACGCCGCCGCCGTGCTCGCGGTGTTCGAGGCTGACGGCGCGACCGACACCGAGTTCCTCGAGCGGGCCTTCCACCCGCTGATCGCGAACTTCACGTGGTGGGTCAACCGCAAGGACCCCGACGGCAACGGGCTGTTCGAGGGTGGCTTCCTCGGCCTCGACAACATCGGCGTGTTCGACCGGTCGATGCCGTTGCCGACGGGACTGCACCTCGAGCAGGCCGACAGCACCGGCTGGATGGTCGCCTACGCGCTTGCCATGTACCGGATCGCCACCACGCTCGCCCTCGGCGACCGCGTGTACGAGGACGCGGCGGTGACGTTCCTCCGCCATGCCCTCGCCATCACGGTCGCAGCGCGGTCCCAGGGTCCGTGGGACGACGAGGACGGGTTCTTCTACGACACCCTCCGGTTCGACGACGGGCGGCGCTCGCGGCTCCGGGTGCGGTCGATGGTCGGCCTCGTCCCGCTCCTCGCCGTCACCCACACCGGGCCCGACATGGCTGACGGCGATCCCCGACGTCACCGGGAGGTCCTGTCGCTCGTCGACGAGCAGCAGCTGCGCCGGCTCCTCGCCCGCCTGCTCGACCCGTCGGAGTTCCTCTCGCCCCACGGCATCCGTTCGGTCTCCGCGTACCACCGCGACCACCCGGTCACCGTCGACGGCCACTCGGTCTCCTACGAGCCCGCGGAGTCGCGCACGGCGATGTTCGGCGGCAACTCCAACTGGCGCGGGCCAGTGTGGTTCCCGCTCAACTACCTGCTCGTCGAGGCACTCCGCCGCTTCGGCGACGAGCTCGGCGAGGACGTGCGGGTCGACGATCCCGCGGGGTCCGGCACGCCGCTCACGCTGCACGAGGTCGCCGACGACCTCACCCGCCGGCTCGTCGGACTGTTCCTCGACGACGGAACCGGCAGCCGGCCGGTCTTCGGCAGCACGGCGCTCTTCCGCGACGAGGCCTGGCGCGACCTCATCCCGTTCCACGAGTACTTCCACGGCGACAGCGGGGCGGGGCTCGGCGCGAGCCACCAGACGGGTTGGACCGCCCTGGTCGCGCCACTCATCCTGTGGTTGCACCGCCCTGGAGGCGGGCGGTGAACGGGCCGGTCGATCAGCCGCCGCGGCGGCGGCGCTCCTCGAGGCGGGCGGCGTAGGCCGCGGCCTCAGAGCGCCGGCTCATCCCGAGCTTCGCCAGGATGTTCGACACGTAGTTCTTGACCGTCTTCTCGGCGAGGAAGATCTCCTCGGCGATCTGGCGGTTGGTGCGACCCTCGGCGATGAGCTGGAGGATCCGCTTCTCCTGATCGGTGAGGTCGGAGAGCTCGTCCTCTTCCGGCTTGGCCCTCAGGCGCTCGAGCACGCGGCGGGTGACCGCCGGATCGAGGAGCGACTCGCCACGGCCGACCCGCCGGATCCCGTCGAGCAGATCGGTGCCCTTCACCTGCTTGAGCACGTAGCCCGACGCTCCCGCCATGATGGCGCTGAACAGCGCCTCGTCGTCGGCGAACGACGTCAGCATCAGGCACTGGATCTCGGGATGCCGCGAGCGGATCTCGCGGCACACCTCGACGCCGTCGCCGTCGGGCAGACGGACGTCGAGCACCGCGACATCGGGTCGGGTCGGCGGGATCCGCGACATGGCCTCCTCGGCCGTGCTCGCCTCGCCGACCACCTCGAGATCGTCTTCGGCCTCGATCAGCTCCCGGATGCCGCGCCGGACGATCTCGTGGTCGTCGAGGAGGAACACGCGCACGCTCACACCGCCATTGTGACCGCGGCACGAGGCTTACGCGTGGAACGCCTTAGATTGGTGGTGTGGATCCGGCGACGGACGACCCGACCTCGAACCTTCGACGCCTCCTCGACGCGGTCCTCACGATCGGGTCCGGGCTCGACCTGCCGGCGATGCTCCGGCGCATCGTCGAGGCCGCCACCGAGCTCGTCGACGCCCGTTTCGGGGCCCTGGGCGTCCTCGACGAGACGGGCACGCACCTGGCCGAGTTCATCACCGTGGGGCTTCCGCAGGAGGCCCGCCGCTCGATCGGCGACCTCCCCCACGGTCACGGCATCCTCGGGCTGCTGATCGTCGACCCGAAGCCCCTCCGCCTCCACGACCTGCGCGAGCACGCCGAGAGCTTCGGCTTCCCGGCCAACCACCCGGCGATGACGTCGTTCCTCGGCGTGCCGGTCCGGCTGCGCGACCAGGTGTTCGGCAACCTCTACCTCACCGACAAGAAGTCGGCCGGCGACTTCACCGACCTCGACGAGGAGCTGACGGTCGCTCTCGCCGCGGCGGCGGGCGTGGCGATCGAGAACGCCCGCCTGCACGCCCGGGTCCGCGAGCTCGTGCTCCTCGAGGACCGCGAGCGCATCGCGCGCGACCTGCACGACACGGTGATCCAGCGCCTGTTCGCCACCGGCCTCGCCCTCCAGGGCACCGCCCGGCTGGCCGAGCGCCAGGACGTCATCGATCGCATCGAGACGGCCGTCGACGACCTCGACCTGACGGTGAAGCAGATCCGGTCGGCCATCTTCGGCCTCGAGACGACGCGCACGGCCGGCGGTGGCCTCCGCGAGAAGGTGCTCGCCCTCGTCACCGAGGCCGCCGGGCCACTCGGCTTCGAGCCCCACGTGCGGTTCGACGGCGCCATCGACACGATCGTGTCGCGCTCGATCGGCGAGCAGCTGCTCGCGACGCTCCGCGAGGCGCTCTCGAACGTTGCCAAGCACGCCTCGGCGACGCGCGTCGACGTCGAGGTCTCGGCGTTCGACTCCGTCGAGCTGCGGGTCACCGACGACGGCGTGGGCATCGACCCGGCCGAACGCGCCCGCGTCGACGGCACCGGCCACGGCCTCAAGAACATGGCGGCCCGAGCCGCCCGGGTCGGGGGCTCCTTCGAGGTCGGCCGGGGCGCCCACGGTCACGGCACCGTGATCGACTGGCGCGTCCCCGCCACCGCCTGACGGCGCCAGCGGACACCGTCCGTTGTCGCGTGACGCGCGAGTACCGCGCGCCATACGACAGAGGACGAGCGCGACGTTACGGGAACAGGCCGCGCGCGGCGATGGCCTCGGCGACGCGCTCGACGGCCAGCGCGAAGGCGGCCCGGCGCATCGACACGTCGAGGGCCTGCGACTTCGCCCACACCGCCAGAAACGCGTTCTCCATGTACTTGCGAAGGAGGCGGGCGACCTTGTCCTCCTCCCACGCCATCCCTTGGCGGCTCTGCACCCACTCGAAGTAGGAGGCGGTGACGCCGCCGGCGTTGGCGAGGATGTCGGGGACGACGACGATGCCGCGGCGGTCCAGGACGGCGTCGGCGGCGATCGTGGTCGGTCCGTTGGCGGCCTCCACCATCACCTTGCACCTCAGACGCTCCGCGACCTCGTCGGTGATCGCCCCCTCGAGCGCCGCCGGAACGCACAGCTCGCAGTCGATCTCCCACATGCGTGCCGGGTCGATGGTGTCGCCGCCGTCGAAACCGGTCACGGAGCCGGTCGCGACCACGTGGTCGGAGAGCGCGGCGGCGTCGAGGCCACCCGGGTTGAACACGGCCCCGCCGACGTCGGCGACCGCCACCACGCGCATCCCGGCCGAGGCCAGCAGGAACGCCAGCGGGCCGCCCACCTTGCCGAAGCCCTGGATGATCGCCCGGCCGCCGACGAACGGCAGGCCGAGCTCGTTGAACACGAGCCGAGCGTTCACGAGCACGCCCGTCGACGTGGCGCCGGCGTGGCCTCTCGTGCCGCCGATCGACAGCGGCTTGCCGGTCACCGACGCCGGCATCGCCTCGCCGCGCGTCATCGCCAGCGTGTCCATGAGCCAGGCCATGACCCGGCCGTCGGTGTTGACGTCGGGGGCCGGCACGTCCTTGTCGGGTCCGAGCAGCGGGGAGATCTCGAAGGTGTAGCGCCGGGTCAGCCGCTCGAGCTCACCGAGCGAGAGCCGGGTGGGGTCGCACTGCACGCCGCCCTTGGCGCCGCCGAACGGGATGTCGACGATCGCGGTCTTGAACGTCATCCCCGCCGCGAGCGCGGCCACCTCGTCGGCGTCGACCTCCGGATGGAACCGGATGCCCCCCTTGGCCGGACCCCGGGTGGTGTCGTGGTGGATGCGCCAGCCCTTGAACACCTCGACCCGACCGTCG
>DATAKR010000046.1:0-32889 GCA_036261495.1 Acidimicrobiales bacterium
TACGCCCCCGGCTGGATCCCGCGGATCTCACCGCTCTCCACCGCGTATCGGATCTCGCGTTCCGTCAGCCCCGCCGCCCGGAGACCACCGATCGTCACGACGCCCCACTGCAGGCGGGAGAGGCGATGCAGGGCGGTGTACGGCACCCGCGGAACCTACCGACGAGTGGTGACAGCTACCGCGGGCCGCGGGCAACCGACGTGGCCCGGGCCGGCAGCCGTCCACGAACCTTGTCGAGTGACGAGCCGAACCCGCACGTCGCGGCGCGTCGAGTCGACAAAGTTGGGGACAATGTCCCGGTGAGCGAGCGTGAGACAAGGAATCAGGTCGGCGAGGAGGAGAGGATCAGCTGGTTCCCGGTGCCGGACGAGGCGGACCTGCCCGACGACCTGCAGGGGCTGTTCCGCAAAGCGCGGGCGAACCTCGGGTTCGTGCCGAACGTCTTCCGGGCCTACTCGTACCGGCCCGAGCGGCTGCGCGCCTGGTTCGCGCACTACAAGCAGCTGCACGTCCCGACCGAGAACCTCGACGCCGCCGAGCGGGAGATGATCGCGGTCGCGGTCAGCATGGCCAACGGCTGCCTCTACTGCCTCGTGGCGCACGGCGCGACGCTGCGCGACCTGCTCGGCGACCCGGTCAAGGCCGACCGCATCACCCTCGACTACCGCAAGGCGGACCTCACCCCGAAGCAGCGGGCGATGCTCGACTACGCCGTGAAGCTCACGAAGGCGCCGCTCGAGTGCAGCGCCGCCGACCTCACCGCCCTCGAGCGCACCGGCCTCACGCTCGAGGAGGTGTGGGACGTCGCCGAGGTGGCGGCCATGTACAACTTCACGAACCGGATGTCGTCGGCGACGGGCATGCTCCCGAACGAGGAGTACTCCCGCCTCGCTCGCTGACGGCTCGGGACGACGGGAGCGTCAGCGGCCCCGGCGCTTCGGCTCGGCCGGCGGGGCGATGTCGCCGTCGGCCTCGAGCTCGGCCGCGGCGGCCTTCGACCGGGCCGCGGCGCCCCGCCCCTCGGCGACGCCACCGCTCGGCACGGCCACGAACCGGTCCGCGAACCGCTCCACGAGCGCGGTCACGGCGTCGTCAGCTTCGGCGACGGTCGGCGCGTCGTCGGCCTCGCCGGCGATTCCCGGCACCCGGTGATCGGCGACGTCGAGGCCGCGGCGCCGCATCTCGACGAGGAGGTCGTGCGGGTTGCTCGCGGCGGCGAGGGCGTCACGCAGGGAGATCCTGTCGGCCGCGTAGGCCTCGAGGATCGACTGGTCGAACGTGTGCATGCCGTAGTAGTCGCCGTCGGCGATCATCTCCTGCACGTCGAGGCGGGTCATCGGGTCGAGGATCCAGTTCTGCACCCGTCCGTTGACCACCATCACCTCGGTGACCGGGATGCGCGACGACCCGTCCTTGGTCGGCACGAGCCGCTGGCAGACGGTGCCGCGCAGCACGCCGGCGAGGAGCAGCCGCACCTGGCGCTGCTCGTTCGGAGGGAAGAACTCGATGATGCGCGAGAGGGTCTCGGTCGCGTCGGTCGTGTGGAGCGTCGACATCACGAGGTGACCGGTCTCGGCCGCGGTCATGGCGGTGGCGACGGTCTGGGCGTCACGCATCTCGCCCACGAGGATCACGTCGGGGTCCTGGCGCAGGGCGGCGCGCATCGCCGACGCGTACGACGGCGTGTCGGCGCCGAGCTCGCGCTGGCTGATCGTCGACATGAGGTCGCTGTGCATGACCTCGATCGGATCCTCGATGGTGACGATGTGGGCGGTGCGGGTCTTGTTGATGTGGTCGACCATCCCGGCCAGCGTCGTCGTCTTGCCGGAGCCGGTCGGGCCGGCGACGATGACGAGGCCTCGGGGCTCGTCGGCGAACCGGCGGACCATGTCGGGCAGGTTCAGCTGGCTGATCGTGCGCGCCTCGGTGATGACCGTGCGGAACACCATGGCCACGCTGTCGCGCTGGAGGTAGGCGTTGACGCGGAACCGTCCGGACCCGTCACGCGTCGAGTAGGCGAAGTCGACCTCCTCGCCGCGAGCGAACTTGTCGACGAGGTGCGGCCGGATGATCTCCGACGCGATGGCCTCCGTGACCTCCTCGGTGAGGACGTCGGTGTCGGGGACCGCCTCGAGGACGCCGTTCACCCGGAGCCGGGGCGGCCCCCCCACGCGGAGGTGGAGGTCGGACCCGTCCCGTGCCAGCAGGGTGGCGAGAAACCCGTCGAGCAGCTCACGCGACATGCCCTGTGTATCGGCACGGCGTCGGGCGTCATGAGCCGTTGAAACGGTTCATGGCCCGCTCCACGCCGTCGGCGACGATCACCTCGACGGCGTCGGCCGCCTCCTCGATGGCGACGGCGAGCTCCTCGCGCACCGTCTTCGGCGGCCGGCGCAGGACGTGGTCGGCGCCGAGCTCCTTGCGGGGCGGCTTGCCGATGCCGATCCGGATCCGCAGGAAGGCATCGGTCTTGAGGTGGGCCTTGATCGAGCGCAGGCCGTTGTGGCCGGCCAGCCCGCCCCCCTCCTTCACCCGCACCCGCCCGGGCGGGAGGTCGAGCTCGTCGTGAACGATCACGATCCGCGCCGGGTCGTCGATGTCGTGGCGGCGGACGAGCGCGGTCACGGCGAGGCCCGAGTCGTTCATGTAGGTCTGCGGGAAGGCGAGGGCGACCCGGCGGCCGTCGATCGTGACGTCGCCGGCCAGGGCCCGCTCGCGCTTCAGCAGCGCCAGCCGCCCGCCGTGCCGGTCGGCAAGGAGCGCGACGACGTCGGCGCCGACGTTGTGGCGGGTGCCCGCGTACTCCGCTCCGGGATTGCCGAGGCCGACGACCAGGAAGTCGGCCACCCCGGCTCAGCCCTCGGCGGTCTCGCCGCCCTCGGCCGCCGCCTCGCCCTCGGCCTGCTCGGCCGCCTCGGCGGTGGCCTCGGCGAGCTCCTCGAGCTTCTCGGCGTCGGCCTCGGAGATGAGGTCGAGCTCGGACACCTGCGGCGGCTGGGCCACGACGATGGGCTCGTCGGGGTCGACGTCGGTCGTGACACCCTCGGGGAGGCGGAGGTCGCCGACGCGGATGGTGTCGCCGATCTCCATCCCGGAGATGTCGACCTCGATCTGGTTCGGGATGCGGCCCGGCGTCGAGTTGATGGCAAGCGAGTAGAGGCTGTGCTCGATCACGCCGTCGCCGGCCTTGACCGCGTCGGACTCGCCGACGAGGACGACGGCGACGTCGCTGCTCACGATCTCGTCGCGGCGCACGATCTGGAAGTCGACGTGGGTGACGGTGTTGCGGACCGGGTCGCGCTGCAGCACCTTCGCCATGGTGAGGTGCTCCTCGCCGGCGACCTTCAGCGTGAGGAGGGCGTTGGTGCCGGCCTCGGTGTTGAGGGCGCCGCGCAGCTCGCGGCCGTCGACCGCGACCCCGACCGGCTCCGCACCGTGGCCGTAGAGGATGCCCGGGATCTTGCCCTCGCGACGAAGGCGCCGGGAGGCCCGGGAGCCGGTGACCCGGCCGGTCTCGGCGACGAGGGTGATGTCAGGCATGGGACGCGCTCCTACGACGGTGCACGGAAACAGGACCGGACGATTCTAGAGGACGGACGCTCGCCGCCCCACCCGCACCGCCGTCAGGCGGCCACCCCGCAGAGCGAGGCCATCAGACACGCCATCAGATCTGGTTCTCGCCGCCGAAGATCTCCGAGACCGACGTGTCCTCGAACACAGCCTTGATGGCGTCGGCGATGATCGGCGCCACCGACAGCACCTCGAGCTTGTCGTGCTGCTTCTCGGGCGGGATCGGGAGCGTGTTGGTGACGACGACCCGGCTGATCGAGGAGTTCTTGAGCCGGTCGGTGGCGGGATCGGAGAGCACGCCGTGGGTGGCCATGGCCCAGACGGAGGCCGCCCCGTTGTCGATGAGGATGTCGGCGGCGGCGCAGATCGTGCCGGCGGTGTCGATCATGTCGTCGATCACCACGCAGTGGCGGCCGTCGATGTCGCCCATCACGCCGCGCGCCTCGACGTGGCCCCGCGCCCGCTTCTTGTAGACCATCGCCAGGTCGGCGTCGAGGTGCTGGGCGAGCCGCTCGGCGACCTTCACCCGGCCGGCGTCGGGGGCGACGATGGTGACGTCGGCGCCGGTCTCGCGCGCCAGGTACTCCTCGATCACGGGCATGCCGAACAGGTGGTCGACGGGGCCGTCGAAGAAGCCCTGGATCTGCGGCGAGTGCAGGTCGACGCTGACGATGCGGTGGGCGCCGGCGGTGGTGAGGAGGTCGGCGACGAACCTGGCGGTGATCGGCTCGCGCCCCTCCGCCTTGCGGTCCTGGCGGCTGTACCCGAAGTAGGGGCACACGGCCGTGATGCGCTTCGCCGACGCCCGCTTGGCTGCGTCGATCATGATCGCCTGCTCCATGATCGAGTCGTTCACGTTGTCGCCGCCGTGGGTCTGGACGATGAAGACGTCGGCACCGCGGATCGACTCGCCGTAGCGGCAGTGGATCTCGCCGTTCGGGTATGACCGCAGGTTGGTCTCGCCGAGCGCCACACCCAGGTTGTCGGCGATCTCCTCGGCAAGCGCGGGATGCGCCCGCCCGGTGAAGAGACCGAAGCGCTTCTTCGTGACGAGCTCCATCCCCGCTACCCCTTGCCGGTTCGTCTAGTCCTCGGCCTCCGCACCGAAGAACGGTCCTGTCACCGTACCGGGTGGCACCTTGGTGCCGGCTGCCAATGCGGCGAACGGGCCGACGTGGGCGCCCGCGCCGATGTCGGAGCGCCGGGCGACGCTGTGCTCGACGATGGCGCCGTCGCCGACGACGCAGTCGATGAGGCGGGTGTCGGGTCCGATCTCGGCGCCGGTGCCGACGACGGTGTCGCCCTGGAGGACCGTCCCCGGGAAGAGGGTGACGTCGCGCGAGAGCCGCACCGACGCGTCGATGTAGGTGCGCTCGGGGTCGAGCATGGTGACGCCGAGCAGCATCCACCGGTCGTTGGTGCGGTCGCGGAGCTCGGCCTCGGCCGCGGCGAGCTGCGCCCGGTCGTTGACGCCGGCCGTCTCCATCGGGTCGGCGGCGACCATCGAGACGAGGTTGTAGCCGGCGTCGTAGAGGACCTCGATGACGTCGGTCAGGTAGTACTCGCCCTGCGCGTTCTCGGGGCTCAGCCGCCGCAACGCGGGCGCGAGCACGCCGCGCCGGAAGCAGTAGATCGACGTGTTGACCTCGTCGATCTCCCGCTCGTCGTCGGACGCGTCGCCGTGCTCGACGACGCGGCGCACCCGCTCGTCCTTGCCGCGCACCACCCGTCCATAGCCGGCGGGCTCGTCGAGCACGGCGGTGAGCAGTGTCGCGGCCGCGTCCGACTGACGGTGCGCGTCGACCAGCGCGGCGAGCGTCGACGGCCGCAGGAGCGGGGTGTCGCCCGGCAGGACGAGGAGGTCGCCGTCCTCGTCGTCGACGTCGGAGAACGCGGTGAGGGCGACGGCCACCGCGTCGCCGGTGCCCCGCTGCACGGCCTGTTCGACGAACTCGATCTCCATGCCGGCGGGCGCCTGCTCGAGCAGCCGCTTCTGCACACGGTCGGCGCCGTGGCCGACGACCACGACGGCCCGATCGAGATCGAGCTCGCTCAGGGCGTCGAGGACGTGCAGCACCATCGGGCGCCCGCACAGCAGGTGCAGGGGCTTCGGACGAGCGGACCGCATCCGGGTGCCTTCCCCGGCGGCCAGGACGACGGCAGACAGCGGGCGCGGGCTCATGCCTCCTGTATACCTTTCCGCCCGGTCGCGGACGCGGGCACCCGCCGCCGTCAGACGAAGGCCCGGCCGACCTGGTGGACGAGCACCAGGTAGGCGGCGGTGCCGACGAGGTCGGCGGCGACGACCACGAGCACCCGCGTCCGGGCCGCGCCGGCGAGGGCCAGGTTCGTCCCGTTGGGGCGCAGGAACACGAGGAGCGGGATGCAGCGGGCCGCGCCAGCGTGCACCGCTGCGAGCGGCCGGACGCGCCGCGTGATCCGCTCGGCGAGCGACGCCCCGTGCCGGCGGCCGAGGAGGAAGTTGAAGGGGTCCGCCACGGTGAGCCGGAGCATCCCGACGACGAGGAACGGCACGAGGCCGACCTTGTGCGCGGCCAAGGTGAGGAACGCGAGCCGTGGACTGAGGGCTACGAGGAGCAGCGGCTTCGCCTCGAGCGACGGCGCCGCGGCGGTGCCGATCCACGACACCGCGGACAGCACGGCCAGCGGCAGCACCAGGCGCCGGGCCTCATGGCGGAGCAACGCGACCGATCGAGCAGGAAGCGACCGGACGAAACCCGCGATCCGGGCGCGGACCTCGCCGTACGCGGCCGCACCGACGTCCGACCCGACGGCCTCCAGAACCCCCTCCACGTCGCAGGTTCTCGGCGCGCGCCTGAGTGAACTTCAGCGTCGATCGGGTTGCGTTCGCCCGATCAGGTCAAATCCCGCGCGCGTGCGCCGAGGTGGGGTGTGATGCGGGTGAGCATCTCGGCCACGCGGGCCTCCACCTCGGCCCGATCCTCCGGGAGGTCGAGCTCGATGCGGGCGATGCCAGGCTCCTCGGGCGCCACGCGGGCGCCGGCGTCGCGCAGCAGCTCGAGCGCAGGTTCGTTCTCCCAGAGCACGTGAGCGACGAAGGTGGCGATGCCGTGCTGGGTCGCCTCCGCCGCCAGCTCGGTGACCAGGCGGGTGCCGATGCCCCGGCCCTGGTACTCGTCGAGCACGGTCGCGGCGATCTCGGCGAGACCCGGATCCTCTCGGTCGCGGATGTAGCGGGCGACGCCCACTCCCGGCGCGCCGTCGTCGTCGAGGGCGAACGCTGCGAACGCGTACCGGTCGTCGTAGTCGAGGTCGAGGAGGTAGTCGAGCTCGCGTTCGCTGAGGTGCGCACCGGCGGCGAAGAACCGCCGCCGGCGCGACCCCTCCGACATCTGCTCGTAGCCGATGCCGAGGCTGGCGCGGTCGCTTGCGAGGAGGGGCCGCACGAGCAGCCTCGACCCGTCTCGAAGCGTGTAGATCCGAGACTTCTCCTCCGCGAGCCACGTCGGCTCCGACCCGCACGCTGCGCACCCGCCGAGCCTCGCGAGCGAGCCGTGGTCCGCCTCCATCAGTGCTCAGCTGTTGTAGAGCGCGTCGATCAGGTGCGCGTAGGTCTTCTCGACGATCGCCCTGCGGACCTTCAGCGTCGGCGTCAGCTCACCCGCGTCGATCGTCAGATCGTGCGGGAGGATGACGAACCGCTTGATCGCCTCGGCGTGGGAGACCGAGAGGTTCGCCTCGTCGACGGCCTTCTGGATCTCGGCCCGCAGGTCGGGATCGTCGACCAGGTCGGCGACGGCCAGGCCCGGCTGGGCGTGGTGGGCGGCCCAGTCGGCGAAGGCCTCCTCGTCGATCGCGATCATCGCGGCGATGAACGGCTTGCCGTCGCCGACGACGACCGCCTGGCTCACGAGCTCGTGAGCGCGGATGCGGTCCTCCAGCGGTGCCGGTGCCACGTTCTTGCCGGCCGCCGTGACGATCAGCTCCTTCTTCCTGCCGGTGATGCGCAGGAAGCCGTCGTCGTCGAGCACGCCGATGTCGCCGGTCTTGAACCACCCCTCGTCGTCGAACGTCTCCGCGGTCGCGAGGTCGTTGTGCCAGTAGCCGGAGAACACCTGCGGGCCCTTGGCGAGGATCTCGCCATCGGGCGCGATCCGGATCGTGGTGCCGGCGACGGGACGGCCGACGGTTCCGGGCGTCCACGCATCCTCGCGGTTCACGGTCAAGGTCGGGCTGGTCTCGGTGAGGCCGTATCCCTCGAACACCTTCACGCCGATCCCGTTGTAGAAGTGGGTCAGGCGCTCGCCGAGGGGGCCGCCGCCGCTGAAGGCGAACCGGAGCTCACCGCCGAAGACCTCCTGCAGCTTGGCGTACACGAGCTTGCCGTAGATGGTGTGCTCGAAGTTGGTCCACGCGTGCACGTGGCCCTCGGCCTGCTCGGTCGACCACTTCGTCGCGATCTTGGCCGAGTGCTCGAAGATGGCGCCCTTGTGCTCGGCCCTCGCCTTGTGCTCGGCGGCGTTGAAGATCTTCTCGAACACGCGCGGCACCGACACGACCATCGTCGGCTTCGCCACTGGCAGCTCCTGCTGCAACCGCTCGATCGTGGTGGCGAACACCACGTCGATGCCGTACTCGAAGCCGACCAGCATGATGATCTTCGCCAGCGAGTGCGCGAGCGGCAGGAACAGCAAGCTGCGCTCGTCCTCGCCGAGCATCGACTGGAGGGCATCGAGGTTCTGCAGCACGTTCGTGCGCAGGTTGCCGTGGGTCAGGACGCACCCCTTCGGCCGGCCGGTCGTGCCCGAGGTGTAGATGATCGTGGCGAGGTCGTCGATCGTGATCCGGCCGATCCGTGCCCCGAGGTCGTCGTCGTCGACGTGCTCGCCCCGCGTGGTCAGCTCGCCGGCCGCGCCGTCATCGATCACGAGCGCCTCTCGACACAGCGGCGCGGCATCCGCGACCGAGTCGTAGATGGCGCGCATCTCCGCCGTCTCGACGACGAGCATCACCGCTTCGCTGTCGGACAGGATCCACTGGACCTGCTCGGCCGAGGAGGTCTCGTAGATCGGAACCGTGACGCCGCCGGCGGCGAGGATGGCGTAGTCGAACAGCGGCCACTCGATCCGGGTGTGCGACATGATCGCCACCCGATCCCCGGTCGCCACGCCGGAGGCGATCAACCCCTTCGCCATCGTCATCACCCGGTCGGCGAACTCCTTCGCCGTCACGTCGACGAGGGCGCCGTCCTCGAAGTACCCCGCGACCACGCGGTCCGGGTTCGTCTGCGCCCGCTCCAGCACGGGCTGCAGCAGGTGCGCCTCGCGTGCCAAGGGTGCGAGATCAGGCCCTCTCATCTCGTCCATGTGCCTCCACCTCCGGTTGCCGCTTCTTCTCCATCGTCACCGTGCCGTGACAAGGGTCGAACGGACAGAGGCGAAGGTCATGACCGGCGGCGGGGACGCGGGGCTTCGCTTGGAGTGGGGGGACGGTGACGCTCCGCGGCCAGGGCTCGAACCTGGACTAGGGACTCCAAAGGACCCGGTGCTCCCGATTACACCACCGCGGACGGTGGTTCGAGTGTAGTGACGGCCCTCGGCTCGGCTCGCGCCGCGACGGCGGCCACGATCCCACCGAACCATCCCTCGATGCGGAGGTTCAGTTCGCCCGAGCGACGCACCGACACGATGAGGCAGCCGTGGTAGTGGGCACCCACGTTCTTGCGGACGGTCTTTGGGTTGTGGCGCTTGACCGTCGGCTTTCGGGACGCCTCGACAGCCTCATCGACGACCTCCGACCAGTACCTCGTCGCGTCGTCGATGTCGGCGGTCTCGTGGATCGAGAGGCGGAAGTCGATGCGGTCTCGAGAGACCCCCACGAGCTCGAGCCACGCGAGGAACAGCAGCACCAACCGCGGATCGGAGTTCATGAACGCGACGCGCTCGCCGGTGCGCCACGGCTTGTTCTTCGTCCCCTCCGCCCAGTACGCCACCACGCCGGCGACGAAGAGCTCGCTCTCGGCCAGCGCCGGCACCTGGGCGCGAGCCTCGTCGCGGATCCGCTGGCGCCGGCGCTCGGCGTTGGCTCGGATCGACGCCGCCCTGGCGCTCGACGTCGCGGGACCGCGAGCGGCGAGCGCCGCCCGCTGCTCCTCCGTGAGCGGCACATCGCGGCACCAGAGCGACGCCGTGCTCTTCGACACGTCGAGCGCCTCGACGATCTCGCGCAACGACGCGCCGCCGGCGCGCATCTCCCGCGCCCGCTCGCGCAGGCCGTCCTTGGCGGTCGGCCGAGCGGTCCCGGCGGCGCGCTCGTCGCGAGCGACCTTCCTGTCCCCCGGCCCCAGCACCTGCATGAACCGACGGTACGCAGGCGGTGGGACAGCAACGCCGGCCTCGTGAGCGCCGGTTCGACCACCACCGCCAACGCCTGTAGGGTGATCGGCCGCCATGGGATCGCTGATCAAGAAGCGCCGCAAGCGCATGCGCAAGAAGAAGCACAAGAAGCTGCTGAAGCGCACTCGCTGGCAGCGCCGCGCCGGCAAGTAGCCCCGCCGGCGGCGCGCCCGCCTGCGTCACTGCAGCATGAGAACGATCTGAGCCGACCGACCGCCCGCCCCGGGCGGTCGGTGCGCGTCACCCCTCGTCGGCGGGCACCGTCCTCGCCACGACGGCGCCCTCGACCTCGAACGCCCCCTCCACGAACCAGGTGCCTCCGCTCCCGGCAAGCACCGGGGTCACGCCGGTCGCGTCGCCGAGACGGTCGCGCCACTCCGCCAGGCGCGGCTCGACGGCGAGGGCGGCGGGCTCGAGGTCGTTCGGGCCGGGCGACCGAGGTCCGCCCATGTCGTCCCACGCCCGGTAGACGGCCGGAGTGGAGACGTGCAGCGGCGGCGTGAGCAGGGTGAGCTCGAGGGCGACGAAGGCCAGCGGCTCCACCACCTCGCCGATCCCCTGGACGCGAGCCCGCCCGCCGACCAGGCAGAACGGCACGTCGGCGCCGATCGACGCCGCCAGCGCGAGGTCGCGACAGCCCGCCCACCGCAGCACCGCGGCCGCGTCGGCGGAGCCACCGCCCAGGCCGGCGCCCATGGGGATCCGCTTCGTCAGCTCGACGTGCGCCGACCGCCCGACGGCGGCCAGCGCCTTCGAGACGAGGTTGTCGGGGGCGAGGTCGTTGTCGCCGTCGGCGATGTCGAGGGTGTCGTGGAGGTCGAGCGCCACCATCTCGGCGTCGATGAGGTGGTAGCCGTCGGCGCGCACCCCCACCACCCGGAGGGAGCGGGTGAGCTTGGCGTGCGCCTCAACCCGCATGCCGGGCCGCCTCCACCGCCGCCGCCAGCCGGCCCCACTCCACCACGCCGAGCTCCTCGGGCCGGGCCTCCGGGCGCACGCGGGCGGCGTCGAACACGGCCGCGTCGGCGAGGCCCGCCAGCGAGCGGCGCAGCATCTTGCTCCGTTGCGCGAACCCGGTGCGGACCACGGAGAAGAGCTGCTCGGCACCAACGACGGACGGATCGACGGCAGGCGCCGGCCGCCGGACGATCGAGACGACCGCGGAGTCGACCTTGGGCTGGGGCACGAACACCGTCGGCGGCACCTTGGCGACGACCGTCGCCGCCGCCCAGTAGGCGACCTTCACCGACACCGCGCCGTAGGCCGCGTCGCCCGGCTGCGCCGCCAGCCGCTCGCCCACCTCGCGTTGCACCATCACCAGCATCCTCGCGATCGCGGGCACGCCGTCGAGCAGGTCGGCCACGAGCGGCGTCGCCACGTTGTAGGGCAGGTTGGCGACGAGCACCCACGATGCCGGCGGACCGTCGAGCAGCGCCGCCCAGTCGAGGGTCATCGCGTCGCCCTCGACGACGGTGACGCCGGCCGGTTCCACGACGGAGCGGAGCGCCGGCAGCAGGTGACGGTCGAGCTCGATCGCGGTCACGGTGGCGCCGGTCTCCGCGAGCGCGAGCGTGAGCGATCCGAGGCCGGCCCCGATCTCGACGACCCGATCGCCCGGCCCCACCGCCGCGAGCCGCGCGATCCGCCGCACCGTGTTGGGATCCACCACGAAGTTCTGGCCGAGCGCGCGGCTGGCGCGCAGCCCGTGGCGCTCGAGCAGGTCGAGCACCTGACGCCGGGTGAGCGTCAGCGGCCCGTCACCACTCGATGCGCACGTGGATCACGCCGGTCGACGTGGGTTCGAGCTGGGAGAACCGGTCGCGCGACAGGTCGATGATGCGGCCGTCGACGAAGGGCCCGCGGTCGCTCACGACGCACGTCGTCGACCGCCCGTTCGACAGATCGATGACCTTCAGGACCGTGCCGAGCGGGATCGTGCGGTGGGCGCACTGCTCCGGCGACGACGGGTCGTAGAACGACGCGTCGCCCTCCTGGGAGTTCTTCGCGACCGTCGTGGTCGTGGTGGGCGGTGCCGTCGTGGTCGTCGGCTTCGCCGTGGTCGTCGTCGGCTTCGCCGTGGTCGTCGTCGGCTTCGCGGTGGTGGCGACGGTCTTCGCCGCGACGCGAACCGTGGTGGTCGTGGCCCTGACCGTCGTGGTGGGTGCCGCCGTGGTGGTCGGCGCCACCGTCGTGGTGGGTGCCTCGGTCGTGGTGACGTCCTCCGGCGGCAGCAGCCGGAGCGCCGAGCGGGAGGCGCGCGCCGACGTGCCGGTGCGATCGATCGGCACCGAGGCGAGCTCGGCACCGTGACCACCGGCCGCGACGCGAACGCCGGAAGGCGTCGAGTCGTGCACCTGCGTGAGGGACACCAGCAACACCACGGACATGGTCGCGACCAGCGCGAGCCCACGGAGCCGGCGTCCCCCCTGAACACGACGTGTCAGGACTCCACCCTTTCACCAGGGGAACGTTGCCAAATCGACCCTAGAGGGGCCGCCGGACTAGTGCAACCGGAGGAGCGAACGCGCGTTCGCCGAGGTGGCGTCGGCGACGACCTCGACCGCCACGCCGCGGACGGCGGCCACCGCCGCCCCGACGACGGGCACGAAGCCGGGCACGTTGGTGCGGCCCCGGTGGGGAACCGGCGCGAGGTACGGCGAGTCGGTCTCGACGAGCATGCGATCGAGCGGGCAGATCGCGGCGGCGGCCCGCACGTCGGCGGCCGTCTTGAACGTGACGATGCCGCTGAAGGAGAGCGACGCGCCGAGGTCGAGCCCGCGCCGGGCCTCGTCGGGCCCTCCGGTGAAGCAGTGGAACACCGTGCGCTCCGGTACGCCCTCCGAGGCGAGGATCGAGAACGTGTCGTCCCACGCCTCGCGGGTGTGGATGACGAGGGCGAGGTCGTGGGTGCTCGCGAGGGCGACCTGGCGGGCGAACGCCTCGCGCTGCACCTCCCTCGGCGAGTGGTCGTAGTGGTAGTCGAGGCCACACTCCCCGACCGCGACCACGCGCGGTTCGCCGCGCTCGATGAGGCCCACGATCGACTCGACCCCTTCGATGGCGTCGTGGGGGTGGAGGCCGACGGTCGCCCACACGTCGTCGTTGGCGCGGGCCACGTCGATGGCCGCCGCCGACTGCGCGGCGCCGGTCCCCACGCTCACGAACCCGGTGACCCCGGCGGCGCGCGCGTCGCGGAGGACGGCGTCGACGTCCTCGAGACCCTCGTACGGGAGGTGGCAGTGCGAGTCGATCCAGGTCACCTCGGCCGCCCGCCCCTCACGCCTGCTTGCGCGGGAACAGCGGCTCGCCCTTCTCGACGGCGAGACCGCCGGGATAGCCACCCCACGCCGCGGCGCCCGGAAGGCGCTGGTCGGCGACGCGCCCCGGGAGCCCGAGCCGCCGCCAGATCTCGTCGCACGTCGTGGGGATGGCCGGGCTGGCGAGGACGGCGACGATGCGGAGCGCTTCGAGCGCGTCGCCCATGACGGCGTCGACCTCCGCACCCGGCTCGGCCTTCCACGGTTCGTTGGCCTCGAGGTAGGCGTTGGACTCGCGCACGAGTCGCCAGGTGGCGTCGAGCGCCTCGGCGGGATTCGGCCGGGCCCAGCCCGCGGCCGCGGCTTCGTAGGCCTCGGCCGCCACCTCCTGCAGGGGCGATCCCGCCTGGGGTCGCGGACCGACGCCGCCGCACTTCCGGCCGACCACCGTGGCGACCCGAGAGAACAGGTTGCCGAGCTGGTTGGCGAGATCGGCGTTGTAGCGGTGCAGCATCCCCTCGTAGGAGAAGTCGCCGTCGGGACCGAACGCCACGTCGCGCAGGAACTGGTAGCGGAAGCCGTCGACCCCGAAGTCGCCCACCAGGTCGGCCGGCGCGATCTGGTTGAGTCGCGTCTTCGACATCTTCTCCCCGCCCACCAGCAGCCAGCCGTGGGCAGCGACGTGCCGCGGCGGCTCGAGCCCCGCCGACATCAGCATCGCCGGCCAGTAGACGGCGTGGAAGCGGATGATGTCCTTGCCGACGAGGTGGTAGTCGGCCGGCCACCACTTCTCGAACGCGGCGGGATCGGAGCCGTAGCCCGCGGCGGTGATGTAGTTGGGAAGCGCGTCGAACCACACCCAGGCGACATGGCTCCGGTCCCACGGGAGGGGGACGCCCCAGTTGAACGAGCTCCGGCTCACCGAGATGTCCTTGAGCCCGCCGCGGATGAAGCCGAGCACCTCGTTGCGCCGTGTCTCCGGATACACCGCGTCGCCGTGCTCGGCGTACCAATCGAGGAGCCGCTGCTCGTAGCGCGAGAGGAGGAAGAAGTAGTTGTCCTCCTGCAGCAGCTCGAGCGGGCGCCCGTGCACCGGGCAGAGGAACTCGCCCTCGCCACCGCCCTCCGCGGGCACCGCTTCGTCCTCGGTGTAGTAGCCCTCGCAGGCCACGCAGTAGAGGCCCTCGTAGGTGCGCAGCTCGATGTCGCCGGCGTCGTAGATCGACTGCAGGAACTGCTGCACCGCGGCGTAGTGACGCTCCTCGGTGGTGCGGATGAACTGGTCGTACTGGATGCCGAGAAGGTCCCACGCGTCCTTGAAGCGGGCGCTGTTGCGATCGGCGAGCTCCCGCGGCGTCAGGCCGGCCGCCTCCGCGGCCCGCAGCATCTTCAGCCCGTGCTCGTCGGTGCCGGTGAGGTAGAACACGTCCTCGCCCAGCAAGCGATGCCAGCGACACAGCGCGTCGCCCGTCACGGTGGTGTAGGCATGACCGATGTGCGGGGCGTCGTTGACGTAGTAGATCGGCGTCGTGACGTAGAAGCGGACCATGGCGCGGGCGAGCCTACCCATGGGGTCTGGGTGCGCCGGCAGGTTTGGGGACCTGCCGCCGGCAGGGGAAGGGGAGCGCAGTGAAGGACACCGGGATGGCGAGGAAGGTCGACGATCTCGGGCGCATCGTGCTGCCGGTCGAGCTGCGACGGCTGCACGGGATCGCCACCGGCGACGCCCTCGAGATCTCCGTCGACGGCGACGCGATCGTCCTCCGGAAGCTCCAGGAGGGCTGCGTGTTCTGCGGCGGCGGCGACGACCTCGCCGTCTACCGCTCGCGCAACGTGTGCGCGGGCTGCCGTGGCGAGATCAGCGCGTCAGCCGGAGCGCGGCCGCGTACACCTGCCGCTTGGGCACCCTGAGCTCGGCGGCCACCTCCGCCACCGCCGTCTTCGTGTCGACGCCGGCGGCCAGCCGCAGCGCCAGGGCGTCGTCGACGTCCGCCTCGCCCGCGGCCACCCGCTCGGCCCCGCCGACCACGATGACGAACTCGCCGCGGACGGCACGCCCGTCCACCCAGTCGACGGCCTCCGCGAGCGGGCCCCGCCACACCTCCTCGTAGAGCTTCGTCAGCTCCCGGGCCAGCGCGACCCGGCGCGTCGGGCCGCACACCTCGACCAGGTCGGCGAGGGTGTCGCCGACGCGGTGGGGCGATTCGAAGAGCACCGTCGTGCGCTCCTCGGCGGCGACGGCCGCCAGCCGGTCGGCGCGGTCGCGCCCCTTCCGGGGCAGGAAGCCCTCGAAGCAGAAGCGCGCCGCCGGCAAGCCGCTCACGACCAGCGCCGCGATCGCCGCCGACGGCCCGGGCACGACCTCGACGACCACCCCTTCGCGCACGGCGACGTCGACCAGCCGCTCACCGGGATCGCTGATGGCCGGTGTGCCCGCGTCGGAGACCACCGCGATCGACTCCCCCGCGGCGGCCCGGGCGACCAGCCGCTCGGCCTGCTCGCGCTCGTTGTGCTCGTGGAGCGCGACGAGACGGTGCGGCGAGATGCCGGCGGCGGTGAGCAGCTTGCGGGTGTGGCGCGTGTCTTCGCAGGCGATGACGTCGGCGGCAGCGAGGACCTCCACGGCACGCGGCGACAGGTCGCCGAGGTTCCCGATCGGCGTCGCGACCAACACGACCTTTCCCGTCACGGAACGCCTTCGACGCGGAGCTCGTCGCCCACGGCGAGGCGCCACCGGGCGAAGGCCCCCGCCTCGGCCTCGATCACCGCGTTCGCCCTCCAGCGCATCCTGGTGATCCGGTTGGGCTTGAGCGAGCAGATCGCGATCACCCGCAGATCGCGATCGCAGAAGGCCACGTCGATCGGGAAGCGCATGCCGAACGTGTGCACCGACTTCGCGGGCCGCAGCAGGATGGCGCCCTCGACGCCGTCACGGCCGAGCAGGCCGCGCAGCCGCGCCCCGAAGCCGGTGGCGACCTCGAGCGCCACCACCACGTCGTCGTCGCGCAGCAGCCATGCCATCGTTCACGACCGCGGGGCGGGAGAGGGCTCAGACATTGAAGCGGATCTCCAGGACGTCGCCGTCGACGACCTCGTAGTCCTTGCCCTCGACGCGCAGCTTCCCGAGCTCCTTGGCCTTCTGCCACGAACCGATCTCGAGCAGCTCGTCCCAGTGGATGACCTCGGCCCGGATGAAGCCCCGTTGCAGGTCGGAGTGGATCACGCCGGCGCACTCGGGCGCGTGCGCGCCGGCGCGGAACGTCCACGCCCGGCTCTCCTTGTCGCCGGTCGTGAGGAACGTGCGCCGGCCCAGCAGGTGGTAGGCGGCGCGGATCACCCGCGGGAGCGCGCCCTCGCCCAGGCCCAGGCCGTCGAGCAGCTCGGCTCGCTCGTCCTCGGGGAGCTGGGCCGCCTCGGCCTCGAGCTGCACGCTCACACCGAGCACCTCGCCGGCGGTGCCGACCTCGTCGACCACCGGCTTCAGGATCGGCTCGGCGTCGGCCACCTGGTCCTCGCCGAGGTTGACCACGACGAGCACCGGCTTGTTGGTGAGAAGGAAGAACGACCGGAGGAGCGCCCGCTGGTCGGCGGTGAGCGCCGACCGGTAGATCGGCGTCCCCGCCTGCAGCACCTCGACCGCGGCCTCGAGCGCAGCGACCTCGCCGAGGAGCGACTTGTCGGCCCGAGCGGCCTTGCGGCGCTTGTCGATCTGGTTCTCGACGGTGGCCGCGTCGGCGAGCACCAGCTCGAGCTCGAGCACCTGCAGATCCTCGAGGGGGTCGGTGCCGCCGACGACGTTGTCGTCGACGAAGGAGCGCAGCACCAGCAGCAGCGCGTCGACCTCGCGGATGCCGGCGAGGAACCGGTTGCCGAGCCCCTCTCCCTGGGCCGAGCCGGCCACGAGCCCGGCGATGTCGACGAACTCGACGTGGGTGTGCACCGTCTTGCGGCTCTTCGACATCGCCGCCAAGGCCACGAGGCGCGGGTCGGGGACCTGGGCCACGCCGACGTTGGTCTCGGTCGTCGAGAACGGATGGGGCGCGACGGTGGCATCGCTGCCCGTGAGGGCGTTGAACAGCGCCGACTTGCCGGAGTTGGGGAGGCCGACGATCCCGAGCTTCTCCATGGTTCGCCCCACGCTACCGGCGGCCGGTAGCCTCTACTCCTTATGTCGAAGCGCACCACCAAGGCCGAGACGCGCGCCCGCAAGAAGAAGGCGAACCACGGCCGCAAGCCCAACCGCGGCCGCAAGCGCGGCTAGACCGCCCGTTGCCGATCGGCCGGCGCGTCAGCCGCCGGCCGACGCGAACCCCTCCCACGTGGTGATCGCCGCCTGGTAGTCGGCGTGGCCGCGCACGAGCCGGAACCCCAGGGGCGTACTGCGCTCGGAGGCCCGCCGCGTCGCCGGGACGGGGTCGAACGCCTCGCTCGTCACGGCCGCGGTGGTCAGGTCTCGGTCATCGCTCCTCCATCGACTTGAGGACGAGGTCGGTGTCGGCCTGCCACGACGTCTCGACGTCGATGGCCCGGAACCCGAGCGCGTGGTTGATGTGGAGCATCGAGTCGTTGCTCCCCGCGTTCCACGTCTCGATGCGGTCGACCTCGGGTCGGTCGCGAAGGAGCCGGAGCAGCATGTCGGCCTTGAGCCAGCGGCCGAGGCCCCGGTTGCGATGGGCCGGGTCGACGCCGGTGTCGTTCTGGAGCGCGACCCACGGCCGCCACCGCGTGAGGAACAGCTGGGTGTAGCCGGCGAGGGTGCCGTCGGGAGCGACCGCGCACAGCGTCCAGGGCTCGAGGCCGCGATCGGCCCGCGCCGCTTCGCGCTCGCGCAGCCCTTCCGGCGTGAACGTCTCGTCCTCGAAGTCGAGGTCGTCGATCGGCGCGCTGTTCATCACGTGGAGCAGCGCCGTGAACGGCTCCAGCACGTCGTCGGGCGTCGCACCCTCCCAGAACCGCAGGGTGTAGCCCGGCGCCCTGTCGGGAGCCGCGTCGATCCACCGCTCGACGAGGGAGCGGTCGAGGTCGGCGAGCAGCAGGCGGTTGCGATGGCCGACGAGGCGCGGCGTGAAGCCCAGGGGGGCGAGCAGCTCGGGGCCCGGAACGCCCTGATGGGTGTCGGCCCCCACGGTGGTACGGCCGAGCGCGGCCGCCGTGCGGACGCCCTCGGCGAGGAGCGCCGACCCGACGCCGCGGCGGCGGGCGTCGGGCACGACCATCACGTGGCACCAGGCGAGGCGCGGGTTGTTCACGAGGTCGGCCTCGAGGCGGGCATGACCCACCGCGCGACCTCCCGCGTCGCGCCCGAGCCAGTGCACGACGCGTTCGGAAGGGTTCGGCCGGCGGATGCGCGATGCGGTCTCCTCGAGCGGCGCCGGCGGCTCGTCCGGCACCTGCTCGGCGGCGATGACGATCTCTACCGCATGGGTGTCGCGGATGTCCGCATCGGTCGCGGACGCGGCCTCGAACGAGGTGATGGCGATGTCGGAGGCCGGACGCACGGTCACCGTGTGTACCGCCGGGCCCCGTTGACGGAAAGCGAATTAGGGTCGCCGGCCATGGCTGAGATCGCCGCACTGCTCGTGGGTGACCCGCCCGCGCTGTGGTCGGAGCTGGGGTTCGTGGTCGACGACGACACCGTGGAGGTGAGCGGCGTCCACCACGTGCTGGGGGGCGACAAGAAGGGGATCCGCGACTGGTCGATGCGCGGCCTCGCCGGCGACATCGACGTGCTGGACGGGTTGCCGTTCGGGCTGCCGGCCGCGCCGGCGCGCCCGACGCCCGATCATCCGAATGGCGTCGTCGCGCTCGACCACGTCGTGCTCGCCACGCCCGACATCGCGCGCACCATCGAGTCGATCGAGGCGGCGGGCATCGAGTGCCGGCGGGTCCGGGAGGCGGGCACCTACGGCGCACCCATGCGCCAGGCGTTCTTCCGCCTCGGCGAGGTGATCCTCGAGGTCGTCGGCGGCGCCGAGAAGTCGGGTGACGGGCCGCCCCGCTTCTTCGGGCTCGCGTACACCGTGCGCGACCTCGATGAGACCGCCCGTTTCCTCGGCGACCGCCTGCACCCCGCCAAGGACGCGGTGCAGCCGGGCCGGCGCATCGCCACGCTCGACAAGGGGGCGGGCTCGACGGTTCCGCTGGCGTTCATGTCGCCGGGCCTTCAGAACGAGGGTTGAAGGCGACGCCGCGCTGCGCGAGGACACCGGCGAGCGCGCTCGGGCGGTCGGTCATCACGCCGTCGACACCGAGGTCGACGAGCATCCCCATCTCGTCCTCGTCGTCGATCGTCCAGACGTGCAGGGCGAGCCCGGCGGTGTGGGCCGCGGCGACGAAGGCCTCGTCGACCACGACGACGTCGCCGAAGGTGCGCGGCACCTGGAGTGCGCTGTGGGGCGTGGAGGGCGGATCCTCGCCGCCGCGGACCGCGAAGTAGAACGCCGCGGTCGCGTTCGTGCCGAGCGACGTCGTGATCTCCGGGGCGTGCTCGCGGAACCGGTCGGTCGCGACGTCGGAGAACGACGCGACGATCACGTCGTCGATCCGGCCGTAGCGCCGCAGGGTGTCGGCGAGGGGCTTCTCGTAGGCCTCGACCTCGGGCGCGGTCTGCTTGATGTCGAAGTTGAGGAACACGTCCGGGAACGACTCGAGCACCGCATCGAGGGTCGGGATGCGGAACTCGGGATCGGCCGGGGCCTTGCCGCGGTGCACATAGGCGTCGGCCGGCGCGTCGTGGTCGACGACCTCGCCCGGCACCCACCAGTAGGCGTTGTCGAGCGCCTGCACCTCGGCGAGCGTGAGGTCGGCGATGGCGCCGGCGCCCTCGGTGGTGCGGTCGACGGTCGCGTCGTGGCAGACGACGAGATGGCCGTCGCGGGTCATGTGCACGTCGAGCTCGATCGCGTGCGCCCCGGCGGCGACCGCCTGGCGCATGGCGAACAGCGTGCTCGACGGCCCCTCCTTCGCACCGCCCTGATGGGCCCAGTCGAGGACGCGGCGGCCGAGCCACGGGTTCGTCATGAGGCGGACGGTAGCCTCCGCCGCGTGCCGGTCCTCCTCAACGACATCTCCGACGGCGTCGCCGTCGTCACGCTCAACCGCCCGGAGCGCCGCAACGCGCTCAGCGGCGAGCTGCTCGCCGCGCTCCGCTCGACGATGGGCGACCTGGCGGACGACGAGTCGGTCTCGGTCGTGATCCTCACCGGCGCCGACCCCGCGTTCTGCGCCGGCCTCGACCTCAAGGAGCTCGGGTCCGCCGGCGGCGGGCTGCTCGGGAACGCGACGGAGTCGGACGCGGCCGACGTCCGCCAGCCGTCGACGCCGTGGCGCCCGCTCGGAAAGCCGCTGATCGGCGCCGTCAACGGTGTCGCGGTCACCGGAGGGTTCGAGCTCGCGCTCCAGTGCGACTTCCTCATCGCGTCGGACCGGGCCGCCTTCGGCGACACCCATGCCCGCGTGGGGCTCCTGCCCGGTTGGGGTCTGTCGGTGCTGCTGCCGCAGGCGATCGGCGTGCGGCGGGCCAAGGAGATGAGCCTCACCGGCAACTTCTTGTCGGCCGAGGAAGCGCTGCACTTCGGGCTCGTCAACCACGTCGTGCCCCACGACGAGCTGCTGCCCTTCGCCCGCCGCATCGCGGCCGACATCGCCGGCAACGACCAGGCCGCGGTGCGGGCGCTCCGCGACGAGTACGACGCCGTCACCCGCACCACCGTCGACGAGGGTCTGCGGATCGAGGCCGAGCGGTCGCGGGCATGGCAGCGCGGCGGCGCCGGCGGAGACGTGGAGGCCCGCCGGCGGGCGATCATCGAGCGGGGTCGCACCCAGGTCTGACGTCGACGGCCCGCGTCACGGCCCGAGGTCCCACAGCAGCCGGAAGTACTGCGTGCGCTCCGGGTCGGGATCGACGCCGTAGGCGTCGAGCAGGACGCGCTCGACGTCGCGGCCGTAGTTCCACTCCGTCGACCAGGTCGCCACGGCGAGATCGGCCCAGCGGTCACCGACGCCGAGCGTCCCGAGGTCGACGTGGCCCGAGCACCGACCGTCGTCGTCGATGAGCGTGTTCGGCGCGCAGGCGTCGCCGTGACACACGACGAGGCGGTCGACGGGCGGCGCGTCCTCGAGTCGCGCGACGGCGGCGGCGGGCGTGAGGTGCTGGTGGTCGCGGTGCCAACGTCTGGGGTCGTGCCACCCGTCGCCGAGCGCGGCGCGCACGAAGCGCAGCCGATCGTCGGTCGTCCACGAGAACGGGCAGGCGTCGACCGGGAGGGTGTCGTGGAGGTGCCGGAGGCCCTCGCCGATCGCCCGGGCGGCGCGCTCGGGCTCGGCCTTCCAGCGCTCGGCGACGGCGTTGATGCCGGGGAGCGGTGCGGTCACGAACCACGACCCCTCGTCGTCGGCCCCTCGGTCGAGCACGTGCGGAACGGCGACGAACCGCTCGGCCCACTCGAGGCGCTCGACCTCGGCGCCGAGATCGAGGCCCGACGAGTGCGGCGCCCACTTGACGAACCGCCGGTGCTCGGCTGAACCGATCTCGAACGTCAGGCCGCCGAGCTGGTTCTCCCACACCGGTCGGAGCGGGCGGCCGGCCGCGACGGCGACCACCGCGGCCGGCACCGTGACGCCGTCGGCCGGAACGCCGGCGAGCACCTCAGGGGACGAGGACGACGCGCCCGAACGCTCGCCGGTCCTCCATGTAGGCGTGGGCGGCGGCCGCCTCCGCGAGCGGGAACGTGCGGTCGACGACGACCGTGAGATCGCCGGCCGCCACGTCGGCGAGCAGCCGGGCGATGTTCTCGCGGGCCCTCCCGCCGACCGCGAGCTCGGCGCCGAGGAAGACACCGGTGATCGACTGGTTGCCCTGCATGAGACCGGCAACGTCGACCGGGTGGGAGTCACGGCCGGCGTTGCCGACGTAGGAGATGCGCCCTCGGTAGGCGAGCGACCGCATGCTCCCCGGCAGCGTGGAGCCCACCGAATCGACCACGAGGTCGACGCCGCGGCCGCCGGTGATGCGGCGCGCCTCTTCGGCGAAGTCCGACGTGGAGTAGTTGATCCCGTGGTCGAGGCCGTAGGACGAGAGCCGCTCGAGCTTGTCGTCGCTCGACGCCGTGGCGAGCACCGTGGCGCCGGCCCGCTTCGCCAGCTGGATCGCAGCGAGACCGACGCCGCCGGCGCCGGCCTGCACGAGCACGGTCTCGCCCGCCTTCAGACGCCCGAACTCGAAGAGGCAGTCGTCGGCGGTGCCGAAGGCGATGGGCACGCACGCCGCGTCGACGAGGTCGAGACCGTCGGGCACCGCCCACGTCGCGGCCGCCGGCACCGAGACCCGCTCGGCGTGCGAACCGAACGCCATCGTGCACACGACCCGCTGGCCGACGGCGAGGTCGGTGACGCCGCTGCCCACCTCGCGCACGGTGCCGGCGCACTGGTAGCCGACGATGTGGGGAACCGACGCCAGCGCGCCACCGAGTCGGTTCAGCGTGTCGCCGCCCTCGATGCTGATCGCCCCGACGTCGACGACGACGCCGTTGGGCCGCACCTCGGGGTCGGCGACGTCTTCGTACTGCAGCACGTCGGGCGGCCCATTGCGGTAGTACACGGCTGCCTTCACTGGTCCCCCTCTGAGGCTGGTGCCCGGACGTTAGCGGCGCCCCTTCGCCGCGTCAGTCGAGCGTCGTGTAGCGCGCCGTGCGCACGGTCGCCGGATCGACCAGGGCCATGAAGGACCGCGCCACCGGATCCGCGGCCCACCGCTCGTCGCACGCGTCCGCGTCGGCCTCGCTGTACCAGAGGTCGATCACGATCCACTCGCCCGACGAGCCCCGCGCCGTGGTGCGCCGGGCGAGCCCGCGCTGGGAGTAGGCGAACTCCGTCTGGACCCGGGCGTCGGCCTCGCGGAACGCCTGCTCGTCGGCGCCGGCGGCCAGCCGGAACGTCATGGTCTCGATCACGGCCATGGGTGCATCTTCGCCGCGATCAGCGGCGCAACGCGGCCGCGGCTTCGAGCCGCACGCGAAAGTCGCGATCCGACGCGAGCGGCGCGACGAGGGCGCGGCTCGGCAGGACACCGAGGTCCGCGAGGCCTCGCAGGGCCTTCCACCGGACCCAGGCGTCGCCGTCGGCGAGGGCGTGCTCGAGCAGCGGGCGGAGCTCCTCGCGCCCGGCGTCGACGATGGCGTCGACGGCGGCACGGCGCACGAGGCGGCTGCGATCGTCGACGAGGCGCCGCCACTCGCCCGCCGCCACGTCGGGCGGCGCCTCGCCGAGGCGGTTGGCGACGACGCGGCGGCCGGCGACGTCGTCACCGCGACCCACAGTGAGGAGCCGAGCGAGGCCGTCGGGCTGGGCCGCATCCAGCGAACCGAGCTCGGCCCACGCGCGTTCGAGAGCCGACGCGGCCCGCTCGACGTCGTGGGAGCGCGGCCCGACGCCCTCGGCACCGCGGACCATGGCCGGGCCGCCGCCGGGTGGTGGGGCGGGCGGGTCAGAATCGGTGCTCGTCGCCGGGAACTCGGCGTTCAGCACGTCGAGCACCTCGGCCAGGATCGGCTCCCACCGATCGGGTCGCCTGACCGTGATCGCGACGAAGTCGCGGGCGACCATCACCGAGGCGATGTCGGAGAAGGAGTCGAACAGGCGGCCGACCCTCGGATCGCCGGCCGCGCCGGCCCGCGAGTAGGAGATGCTCGCGCCGTCGTGGATCGGCCCGGTCCGGAACGCGAGGGTCCGCGGGTTCGGTGTCGCCTCCGGCACGATCGCGCCGTCGAAGGTCCGGGCCAGATCGGCATGGCCCTCCACGCCGGCCGCACTCGCCGCCACGTCCTCGGCGGCCTGCGGGGTCGCCGGCTCGGCTCGCAGGAGGAACCGTCCGTCGACCCATCCGAACGACACCTGCAGCTCGTCGTCGAGCGCCTCGGTGAAGAACCCCTCGCCAGCCCCGACGGCCGAGGCGAGGGCGCGATCGTCGACGGCGGTCCACGGCTCGGCGGAGAAGTACTTCTTCAGGAGCGCCTTCGCCGTCCCGAGGTTCTCGAAGGGCACCGATGTGAACGCCTTGGTGGCCAGCGCCACCGCCGCCCTCGGGACCAGCCCGCGCTCGGCGACCAGCGCTCGCTCCTCCATGCCGCCTGCTATGCCTCGAGGTCGCTCAGATCGGGCGGGACGTCGACGGCATGCTGGCGCAGCACCTCGAGCGGCACGATCTCGAGGGCGGCCTCGTGCGTCGAGGCCAGCACGACGGGCGCGGCGGCACCGTCGTGGTGCGCCCGCAGCCAGTTGCGCGCCGTGACGCACCAGCGATCGCCGGGCACGAGCCCGGGGAAGTGGTATGGCGGCATCGGCGTGCTCAGGTCGTTGCCGATCGAGCGCTGGTGCTCGAGGAACTCGGCGGTGACCACCGCGCACACGGTGTGACTCCCGACGTCCTCGGGGCCCGTCGTGCAGCACCCGTCGCGGTAGAAGCCCGCCACCGGGTCGGTGCCGCAGGGTTCGAGATCGCCCCCGAGGACGTTGCGGTCGGGCATGCCGGCGTCAGTCACCCGTCGCCGGCAGGTGGGCCGGGAGGCCGAACAGCTCGAACAGGCGAGGGTCGAGCGGCGCGAGGAAGTTGTGGTAGCCGCGCACCTTCTCGCCGTCGGTCTCGAGCACGGTGAGGCCCCACGGGGCGTGGCCGCCGGCGGGGTCGATGCGGTACTGGCCGTAGGCGGGGCAGCCGTTGGCGGCGGTGACGAGCACGCGCGAGCCCCTGCACCCGATGCCCGGGCCCTCGAGCCAGGTGGCGATCGCCTCTCGCCCCTGGAGCCACATCGCATAGGGCGGCATCGACTGCACGGCGTCGTCGCGGAGCATCTCGACGATGGCGGGGATGTCGTAGCGCTCGAAGGCCTCGACGAAGCGAGCGAGGAGCGCCCGCTGGTCGGCCGCGACGGTGGCGGGCGACGCCGAGATGTCGATGTCGCGCGCCGCGAGCGTCGCCCGGGCGCGCTGGAGGGCGCTGTTGACCGAGGCCACCGTCGTGTCGAGCAGGGTCGCGACCTCCGATGCCTGCCATCGCAGCACCTCGCACAGGATCAGCACCGCGCGCTGGCGGGCCGGCAGGTGCTGCAGGGCGGCGACGAACGCGAGGCGGATCGTCTCGCGGGTCGCGGCGACCTCGGCGGGATCGCCCGACTCGTCGATCACGCGGGCGTCGGGCATCGGGAGCACCCACTCGTGCTCGCCCCCGACGGCCGCGAGGAAGGCGGGGTCGGGCGGCGACGCGGGGCCGAGGTCCACGGGCCGGGCGCGCCGCTGGCGACCGCGAAGCATGTCGAGGCAGACGTTGGTGGCGATGCGGTAGAGCCACGACCGCACCGACGCTCGACCCTCGAACGAGTCGGCCGCTCGCCAGGCCCTCACGATCGTCTCCTGCACCGCGTCGTCGGCTTCGAACGGGGAGCCGAGCATCCGGTAGCAGTAGCCGGTCAGCTCCCGCCGGTGCCGCTCGAGGTCGTCCGACCACGCCTGGCCGGACGCGATCGTGTCGGGGTTCACGGCCACGGACCGAACACTACCGAGCCCCGCCTACTCGGGCAGCACGATCGCGCCCCGCTCGTCGAAGGCGAATCCGGGGTTGTGCGCGACCTCCCAGAGGTGGCCGTCGGGGTCGGCGAAGTAGCCCACGGTGCCGCCCCAGGCGGTCGCCGCCGCCGGCCGGACGAAGGTCGCCCCGGCCGCCTCGGCCTCGGCCAGCACCTGCGCCACCTCCCCCTCGCGCTCGACGTTGATCGCGATCGACATGCCGCCCACCGCCGGGCGATCGCCGGCCGGGCGCCCGGCGTCGCGAGCAAGCGCGGTGAAGGGATAGAGGGCGAGCACGCCGCCGGTCGTCTCGAAGAACGACACCTCGCCGCCGCCGACCGACGACCGCCGCCACCCGAGCCGCTCGTAGAACGAGGTCGAGCGGGCGAGGTCGGCGACACCGAGCGTCACCAGGCTCATGCGCGCCGGCACGGTCATGCTTGCGTCGTGACCTTCCCGACGTAGGACGACGCGTCGCGCGGGTGGAGCGTGCACCACATGACGTGGTCGGCGCCGTTCGCCCACGAGGCCGCCGTCGGCGTCAGCGCGTCGATCACGAACCGGCTGTCGGGGGAGAGGGGGTGGCCCAGCACCTTGGTCACGAGCGGTGTGCACCTCGAGGCGACGGCCGCGTCCCACTCGGCCGAGGTGGGGTAGTCGGTGGCGGCGATGTCCGCCGGCCCGACGACCTCGAAGAGGTGCGGCTTCGAGCAGGGGACGACCTCGGTCTGGCGCGCCTCGGGTCCGGTCTCCTGGTTGGGGGCGATCGCGACGCAGTCGCCCGGCGAGTACACCTCCCCGACCAGGGTGGCGCCACCGGGCGCGGGGAGGGCCGCCGAGCCGGCACGAACACTGCCGGTCGGGTCGTCGCCGGGCAGCGAGAAGAAGCCGGCGACGAGGAGCGCGAACCCGGCGAGGCACGCCGTGCCGATCAGCCACCTCCGGCGGAGCTCCCGCCGACGCGCGTCGCGGCGCGCCGCCTGGTGGTCGAGGTCGTGGCGAACGGCGATCGGACGTCGGAGCGCCTCCCGCCGGCGGGCCTCGGCCACCCTCTCGTCGGCCGCTCGCGCCCGGCGCCGGCGCTCGAGCTCGCTCTCCGTGATCACCGCGGCCTTCACGAAGTCGTCGTCGAGGACGATGCCGTCGATGTCGTCGAACTCGCGCTTCGGGTCGTCGCCGGCGCCCACCGGTCGCGAGCGTACCGAGGCGCCACCTTCCGCCGCTTCGGGACGCGACGGGCCCGGGGCTACTGCGCCGCCGACCCGATCAGCCCGGCATCGGCGGCGAGACCGGACAGCCGGCGCTCCGGCCGCGCACCCATGTGCGAGATCACCTCGGCCGCGGCGAGGCTTCCGAGGCGACCGCACGCATCGAGGTCGCAGCCGTGCGTGAGACCGTAGAGCGCACCGGCCGCGTAGAGGTCGCCGGCCCCGGTGGTGTCGACGAGGCGTGGCACCGGATAGGCGTCGACGAGGTGGACGTCGTCGGCCGTGGCCACGACCGACCCCCGAACGCCACGGGTGAGGAACGCCACCTCGCAGCGCTCGCGCACCCGGTGCAGCGCCTGGTCGAAGTCGTCGACCTCGAACAGCGAGACGACCTCGGCCTCGTTCGCGAACAGCACGTCGACATGACCTTCGAGGAGCGACAGGAACTCGGCGCGGTGGCGGTCGACGCAGAACGGGTCGGACAGCGTCAGCGACACCTTCCGGCCGGCCCGATGTGACACCTCGGCGACGTGGAGCATCGCATCCTTCGCGGTGCGCTCGTCCCACAGGTAGCCCTCGAGGTAGCTGTACGTCGCCGCGGCCACGAGCTCCTCGTCGACGTCGTCAGGCGTGAGCCCCACCGACGCCCCGAGAAAGGTGTTCATCGTGCGCTGCGCGTCGGATGTCACGAGGATGAGGCAGCGGGCCGTCGACGGCCCGTCGGCGGCCGGCGTGTTGGTGAACGCCACGCCGGCGGCGCGGATGTCGTGACCGAACACCTCACCGAGCTGGTCGTCGCGCACCTTCCCGATGAAGGCGGCGCGGCCGCCGAACGACGCCACACCGGTCATCGTGTTGGCCGCCGAGCCGCCGGACCGCTCCGTCGCCGGCCCCATCGACCCGTAGAGGCGGTGGGCGAACTCCTCGTCGCACAGCCGCATGATCCCCTTCACGAGGTCGTAGCGTTCGAGGAGGTCGTCGTCGGCGGGCGCGAGCACGTCGACGATGGCGTTTCCGATCGCGACGACGTCGAGAGGCTGGTGCTGCATGACGGGCGACCCTATCCGCGACTCCCCGCTCGCCTTCCTGCTCGGCACCTGGGCCGGAGAAGGGGTCGGCGAGTACCCGACGATCGAGACGTTCGGCTACCGCGAGGAGGTCACCTTCTCGCAGCCGCCGGGGAAGCCGTTCCTCGTCTACGGGCAGCGGACGTGGCACCTCGACGACGGCCGCCCGCTCCATGTCGAGACCGGCTACTGGCGCGCCCCCGCCGCCGGCCGGGTCGAGCTGGTCGTCGCCCACCCCACCGGCGTCGTCGAGATCGAGGAGGGCACCCTCGACGGCACGACGATCGCGCTGCGGTCGACGGTCGTCGGCCTCACCTCCACCGCCAAGGAGGTGACGGTCCTGTCCCGAGACCTCCGCGTCGAGGGCGACACGCTGGCGTACGACCTCGCGATGGCCGCCGTGGGCCTCCCGCTCACCCATCACCTCCGGGCCGCGCTACGCCGGGACGGCGCGGGAGCCCCGTAGGGTGGAGGCGTGAGCGTCGACCGCTACCGCCTGCCCCGCACGGTCGTTCCCGTGCGCTACGAGCTCCGGCTCGAACCCGATCTCGACGCCTTCTCGTTCGCCGGCGCCGAGCGCGTCGAGGTCGAGGTGCGCGAGGCGCTGGCGACCGTCGTCCTCAACGCGGCCGAGCTCGACATCACCGCCGCCCGTCTCGTCGATCCCGCCGGGCGCACCCTCACCGGCTCGGTGGCACTCGACGCCGACACCGAGCGGGCGACCATCACGCTCGACGGCACCGCTGACCCCGGCACCTGGTACCTCGAGACCGAGTTCACGGGCACGCTCAACGACCAGCTCGCCGGCTTCTACCGCAGCGTGTTCACCGACGCGGATGGCCGCCAGCGCGTGATCGCGACCACGCAGTTCGAGTCGACCGACGCCCGGCGCGCCTTCCCGTGCTGGGACGAGCCCGACCTCAAGGCGGTGTTCGCGGTCACCCTCGTCGTGCAGGACGGCCTTCTCGCAGTGGCCAACGGGCCGATGCTGTCGGACGAGCCCGCCCCGGCCCGGCCGGGCTATCGCGTCGTCCGTTTCGCCGACACCATGAAGATGTCGACGTACCTCGTCGCCTTCATCGTCGGCCCTCTGGTCGCCACCGACCCGGTCGACGTCGACGGCGTGCCGTTGCGCGTGGTGCACGTCCCGGGCAAGGACCACCTCACGGGCTGGGCGCTCGAGACCGGCGCTCACGCCCTGCGGTTCTTCACCGACTACTTCGGCATCCCGTACCCGGGCGACAAGCTCGACCTCCTCGCCCTTCCCGACTTCGCGTTCGGTGCCATGGAGAACGTCGGCGCGGTGACGTTCCGCGAGACCGCGCTGCTGCTCGACCCCGACACCGGCACGCGGCTCGAGCACGAACGCATCGCCGACGTGGTCTCGCACGAGATCGCGCACATGTGGTTCGGCGACCTGGTGACGATGAAGTGGTGGAACGGGATCTGGCTCAACGAGGCCTTCGCCAGCTTCATGGAGGTGCTCTCGGTCGACGCGCTCCGCCCGGAGTGGGACCACTGGACGAGCTTCGGCGCCTCGCGCGTCGAGGCCCAGGTCGTCGACGCGACGACCGAGACCCGCCCGATCGAGTTCCCCGTCGTGGCGCCGGAAGACGCCGAGGGCATGTTCGACGTGCTCACCTACGAGAAGGGCGCCTCGGTCGTCCGCATGCTCGAGCAGTACCTCGGCGGCGAACGCTTCCGCGACGGCATCCGCCACTACATGCAAGTGCACCAGTACGGCAACACCGAGACCACCGACCTCTGGGACGCGATCGAGGAGACGACCGGCGAGCCGGTCCGCTCCACGATGGACTCGTGGATCTTCCAGGGCGGCTACCCGCTGGTGAGCGTCGACGTGAGCGGTGACGGCGAAGGCGTCGTCCTGACGCAGCGCCGGTTCCGGTTCCGCCCGAGCCCGGACGACACGACCGTGCGGTGGCAGGTCCCGGTCAGGCTGCGCGCCGAGGTCGACGGCGCGGTCGAGGAGCACCGGGTGCTGCTCACCGAAGCGTCGGCCACGCTGCGCCTCGGCGGCAAGCCGGCGTGGGTCGTCGTGAACGCCGGCGGCTCCGGTTTCTACCGCACGCAGTACTCCCCCGAGCTGCTGCGCGGGCTCACCTCGGACGCCGCCGCGCTGTCGCCGATCGAGCGCGTCAACCTCGTCAGCGACACGTGGGCCGCCGTGCTCGCCGGCCACGCCGGCGTCAACGACTTCGTCGACCTGGCGGGGCGGTTCGCCGACGAGACCGACCCGACGGTGTGGCAGATGGTGCTCGGCCCACTCGGCCTGTTCGAGCGGGTGCTGCCCGAATCGTCGCTCGACGACCTACGCCGCTTCGTCCGCCGGCTTGCCACCCCCGCGTTCGACCGGGTCGGATGGGAGCCGGCGGCGGGCGAGAGCGAGAAGGTCGGCACCGTGCGCGCCCTGCTCGTCTCGGCGCTCGGAGGGGTCGGCGCCGACGAGGGCGTGCGGTCGCATGCCGCCGAGCTGCACACCGCGTACCTGCGCGACCGGCTCGCGGTCACGCCCGACCTGGTGCCGGCGATCGTCGGCGTGGTGGCGCGCAACGGTGGCGAGGGCGAGTACCAGCAGTTCCTCGACCGGTTCCGGGCGCCCGCGACGCCGCAGGAAGAGGTGCGCTACCTCATGGCGCTGGCGGCCTTCCGGCACCCGGGCCTCATCCGGCGGACCCTGGAGCTGGCGGGATCGGGCGAGGTGCGCACGCAGAACGCGCCCTACCTCATCAACAACGTGCTCGCGAACCCACACGGCGCGAACCTCGCGTGGGATTGGCTCGCCGAGCACTGGGGCGAGGTCGTCGACCGCTTCCCCGACAACAGCCTGCCGCGCATGCTCGAGAACATCTCGACGATCACCGACCCCGGGCTCGCGGCGCGTGTCCGCGAGTTCCTGGCCGGCCATCCGCTGAAGGCCGGGATGAAGACCGTCCGCCAGCACCTCGAACGGATGGACGTCGGCGTCGCCTTCCGCGAGCGCGCCGGAGGCGCGCTGGCCGCCGCGCTCCGCGACGACGGCGCTTGACGCTGCGGGGCCGGCTCGACGTCTTCGCGGTCGAGGACACCGCGGCGCAGCTGTGCTGGCCCTCCCTTCCCGCCCCCGAGCTACGCATCCGCGTCGGCGACCGGCTCGTCGACCTCGAGGTGGCCGACCCGGCCGCGCCCGGTGGCGTCGTGGTCGACGGGCTCCCGCCCAGCACCGACCTCGAGGTCGAGATCTCCGCCCCCGGCAAGAGGCCGGCCCGCGTGGCGTCGTTCCGCACGCTGGCGCCGCCCCCGGGCCGGCTGCTCGCACGGATCGCGACCATCAGCGACATGCACCTCGGCGAGCCGGGCTTCGGGGTGTTCCCGCGGATCGACGACCCCCGGACGGGGCGCGACCGCTACCCGTACCGCTCGACGACCGCCGCGATCCGCGAGGCGGCGGCGTGGGGCGCCGACACGCTGGTGGTGAAGGGCGACATCACCTGGTCGGGCCGCCCCGGCCAGTGGGCGCTCGCGGCCGAGGCGCTGACCGCGAGCCCGATGCCGGTGCTGGCCGTGCTGGGCAACCACGACGTCGTGCCGAAGGCGACCGACGGGCGGATGTCGCTCGCGCGTGCCGGCATCGAAGTCGACACCGAGCCCACCGCGCACGACCTGGCCGGCGTTCGCCTGGTGCTCGCCCACACGGCCGACTACGGGCACCGCAAGGGTCACCTGCCGGCCCACGACCGCCACCGCATCGTCGAGCTGGCCGCCGCGTCCGACCTGCCCGCGCTCGTCGCCATGCACCACTACCCCGACCGCTTCCCCTTCCCCAGCCGGTATCCCGTCGGGATCGTCCTCGAAGACGGCGACCCGTTCCTCCGCGAGCTCGCGGTGCGGAAGCCCGACTGCCTCGTGACGTGCGGCCACACGCACCGTCACCGGCGCTACTGGCGGCGGGATGTCGACATCGTGGAGGTCGGCTCCACCAAGGACTACCCCGGCGTGTGGGCCGGCTATGCCGTGCACGAGGGCGGCATCCGCCAGGTCGTCCGGCGCATCCTCGATCCGGAGGTGATGGCGTGGACGCAGCGCACCGCCCGCAGCGTGATGGGCCTGTGGGGGCCGTGGGCCGCGGGGCGGCGGTCGTGGCGCTGCTTCTCGAAGACGTGGGGCTGAAGAACTGCTGATGATCGTTCACCAGGGCTCCTGAGCCTCGAGGCCCGTCCGATGAGAAGGCGTGGGACGGACCGCCGCACTTGCGGCTGCCGTCGCCGTCGCGGCCGCGGGCCTCGGTTTCGCGGGTCGCGCCCTTGCCGGCCCCCAGCCTTCGGAGAGCGCTGCGATCGCCCTTCCGGTTGTGGTCGTCGACGGTGGTGTGGTCGATTTCGTCATCGACGCCTGGCCGCCACCGCCGGTCCCGGCGCCGGCGCACGAGCCGGTGAGCCCGCCCGCTCCGTCGCCGTCGACGACCGCGGCGCCGACCGGCACCACCGCGCCGACCGGCACCACCGCTCCGGCGGCGACCGTCGCGGCGACGCCCCGTCGCCCGCCGTCGACGACCATCGATGAGCGCGGCCTTGCGGCACTCGCGCGCATCCCTTACCCGTGGCAACGGCTGGGGTACGAGATCGTGTTCCACGGCAGCGCCGCCGACTTCGAGGCGGTGACGCGCTGTGACGAGCGCCGGATCGACGTCTACGTCCGACCGTCGCAGAGCACCCACCAGCTGGCGTTCGTGATCGCCCACGAGATCGGCCATGCCGTCGACGTCTCGTGGCTCGGCTCGGAGGCCCGGCGCACGTGGGTGGCGACGCGGCACCTCGACCCGGGTGCACCTTGGTTCGGCGGCAACGCCTGTGCC
>DATAKR010000048.1:0-3381 GCA_036261495.1 Acidimicrobiales bacterium
CATGCTCGACGCGATCAACAGCCCCGAGGATCTGCGCGGCCTGAGCTACGAGCAGCTCGACCAGCTCGCCGCGGAGATCCGCCAGTTCATCGTCGAGTCGGTCGCCGTCACCGGCGGCCACCTCGGCTCGAACCTCGGGGCGGTCGAGCTCACGCTCGCCGTGCACCGGGTGTTCGACTCACCGCGCGACATCGTGCTGTGGGACACCGGTCACCAGGCCTACGTGCACAAGATCGTCACCGGCCGCCGCGACGGGTTCGCCCACCTCCGCCAGGCCGGCGGCCTGTCGGGCTACCCGAACCGCGCCGAGTCAGAGCACGACTGGGTCGAGAACAGCCACGCGTCGACGATCCTCTCCTACGCCCACGGCCTCGCCACCGCGGTCGAGCAGAAGGGCACCGACCGCAAGGTCGTGGCCATCATCGGCGACGGCTCCATGACCGGCGGCATGGCCTTCGAGGGCCTCAACAACCTGGGCCACAGCGGCAAGCGGGTCGTGATCATCCTCAACGACAACGGCCGCTCCTACGCCCCGACGGTCTCGAAGCTCTCCGACAGCGTCACCCGCTTGCGGCTCAACCCGGGCTACATGCAGCTCCGCGATCGCATCGACCGCCTCGTGCGCGAGCTGCCCGGCGTCGGCGAGCTCGCCTACTCGAGCCTCCAGGGCATGAAGGCGGCGCTGCGCGAGCTGGTCGAGCCGCCCGTGTTCTTCGAGGCGCTCGGCGTCCGCTACACCGGCCCGATCGACGGGCACGACGTGGCCGGCATGGAGCAGGCGCTGCGCAACGCGGCCGAGTACGACGGACCGATCGTCGTGCACGTGCTCACGCAGAAGGGTCGGGGCTACCCGCCGGCCGAGGACGACGACGAGAAGTGCCTCCACGACGCGCCCGTGTTCGATCCCGCCACCGGTCCGCCCGCCGGCTGGTCGGCGCCGAAGGGGTACACGCAGGCCTTCGCCGAGGAGCTCATCGAGCTCGCCGAGAAGCACCCCCAGATCGTCGCCATCACGGCGGCCATGCCGGGTCCGACCGGCCTCCTCCCGTTCCAGGCGCGGTTCCCGAACCGGTTCTTCGACGTGGGCATCGCCGAGCAGCACGCCGTCACCAGCGCGGCCGGCATGGCGATGGGCGGTCTCCGGCCGATCGTCGCGGTGTACTCCACGTTCTTCACTCGCGCCTTCGACCAGGCGAACCTCGACGTCGGCCTCCACGGGCTCCCCGTCGTGTTCGCCATGGACCGGGCCGGCGTCACCGGCAACGACGGCTCGTCGCACCACGGGGTGCTCGACATGGCCCTGTGCCTGAAGATCCCCGGCATGACGGTGTTCGCGCCGTCGTCGGCCCAGGAGCTGAAGGTCATGCTGCGCACGGCGGTCGACCTCGAGGGCCCGAGCTCGATCCGCTACCCGAAGACCATCGCCCGCCAGGTCGCCGACGACGAGGTCGGCCACGGTCTGCACGCGCGCAAGGTTCGCGAGGGCACCGACGTGTGCCTCATCGGCGTCGGCAAGATGCTCGCCGCCGCCGAGGAAGCCGCCGACGAGCTGGCGCGCGCCGGCATCTCGGCGACCGTGTGGGATCCGCGCGTCGTGAAGCCCCTCGACCCGGCGATGGTCGCCGACGCCGCCCGCCATCCCCTCGTCGTCACCGTCGAGGACGGCATCCGGGTCGGTGGCGCCGGGTCGTTCCTCGCCGACGCCATCGCCGCCCACGACACCTCGACCGACGCGCCGCCCGTGCTGGTCCTCGGCACGCCGGTCGAGTACATCCCGCACGGCGACCCCAACGTCATCCTCGCCAGCCTCGGCCTCGACGGTCACGGCGTCGCCGCCGCGACCCAGAAGGCGCTGCAGCCGGCCACCGCCGCCACCGTCGACCTGCGGTGACGACCATCGACGCCGCCGAAGCCACTCGCCTCGCCGGCGCGGTTCGGCGGGAAGGACACGCGCTCGCCGCCGCCGCACGGCGCGCTCCCGACGCCGCCATCCCCTCGTGCCCGGGGTGGGACATGACCACACTGCTGAACCACCTCGGCCGGGTCCACGGCTGGGCGGCCACCGCGGTGGAGAGCCGGGCGACGGAGGCGGCGCCGTTCCCGAAGCGTCCCGACGCCGTCACCGTCGAGTGGTTCGAGGCGGGCGTCGACCACCTCGCCGACGTCCTCGACGCGGCCGCCGCCACCCCCGATGCCCCCGTCTGGAACTTCATGGGCGTCACGCCGGCCGACGCCGGGTTCTGGATCCGCCGCCAGGCCGTCGAGACGGCGATCCACCGCTGGGACGCCCAGCTCGCCGCCGGCGACCCCGAGCCCATCGAGCCGGCGCTCGCGGTCGCCGGGATCGACGAGGCGCTGCTGCTCCACCTGACCCTCGCCGCCGCCGCCCTCGAGAACGACGTCGACCTCGGCGGCACGGTGCACTTCCACGCCACCGACACCACCGACACCGCCGGCGATGCCGACAAGGGCGAGTGGACGGTGCGCCTCGACGGTCGCCGCCTGGTCGTGGGGCGCGGGCACGAGAAGGGCGACGTGGCGGCGCGGGGCACCGCGTCCGACCTCCTCCTCTTCCTGTGGGGGCGCGTCGACCAGGAGCGCCTCGAGGTGTTCGGCGACGGCACGATCCTCGAGCGCTGGCAGGGCCACCTCCGCATCGCCTGACCGTCGGGCACGGCATCGGGCCGGCGGGACGTGGGTACACGTCGGCCGATGGCCTCTGAGAACTCCACGCACGTCGACGCCGCGCCCCGGCAGGTGTTCGCCGTCCTCCTCGACGCGTGGTCCTACGCCGACTGGGTCGTCGGCGCGAAGGACATACGCGACGTCGACCCGCACTGGCCCGCGCCCGGCAGCCGGTTCCACCACACCGTCGGTGTCGGGCCCGTCTCGACCGACGACTGCACCGAGATCGAGCACGTCGATGCGCCCCGCCGGCTGGTGCTCAAGGCGTCGGCCCGCCCGTTCGGCGTTGCCCGCATCGTCTTCGACGTCATGGCCGAGGAGGGCGGGAGCCGGGTGACGATCGAGGAGGAGCCCGTCGAGGGCCCGGCGACCGGCGCCGGCGCGGCCGCGGACGCCGCGCTGTCGCTGCGCAACACCGAGAGCCTCCGACGCCTCCGCGACCTCGTCGAGGAGCGCGCCGCCACCGGCTGACCGAACCGCTACGGTCGGCCGCCATGCGGGTCGGCTTCCTCGGTGCGGGTCTCATCGCCACGTTCCACTCGAAGATGCTGCGGGCGTCGGGTGAGGACGTCGAACGAGTGGGTGTGTACGACCCCGACCCGGCGCGTGCCGAGGCGTTCGCCAAGGCCAGCGGCCACACCGTGGCGGCGTCGGAGGACGAGGTGCTCGATGGGTGCGACGCCGTCTACGTGTGCA
>DATAKR010000049.1:0-24649 GCA_036261495.1 Acidimicrobiales bacterium
CAACTGCATCGGCGCCGGCGCTCGTGGAGCCGCGAGCCGCGAGCCGCGGGCCGCGGGTGCGCCGGCGGTGGCGTGCCGCGGCGCGCTGCCCGGCGCCCGTCACACCGCCGGGCGCGTACGCCCGGCCCGGGCGGCACCGCCCCGCTCCGATAGCGTCGCCGCAGTGGACCTGCCGGTGAACCCACCCGTGAAGCCGATGCTCGCGAAGGCGGCGAAGGCACTGCCTGAGGGCGACGAGGTCGTGTTCGAGCCGAAGTGGGACGGCTTCCGCTGCATCGTCTTCCGCGACGGCGACCAGGTCGAGCTCGGCAGCCGCAACGAGCGGCCACTCACCCGCTACTTCCCCGAGCTGGTCGAGCCCATCCGCGCCCAGCTGCCCGCCAAGGTCGTGCTCGACGGGGAGATCGTCATCGCCACGCCATCCGGGCTCGACTTCGACGCGCTGCAGCTGCGCCTCCATCCGGCCGAGTCACGCGTCCGCAAGCTCGCGGCCGAGACGCCGGCCTCGTTCGTCGCCTTCGACCTGCTCGCCCTCGACGGCACCGACGCCCGTCCCCTGGCGCTGCGCGACCGGTGGCGGATCCTCGCCGAGGTGATGGACGGCGTCGCGCCGCCGCTCTACCTGACGCCCTCGACAGCCGACCGCGATGTGGCCGCCGACTGGTTCACGAGGTTCGAGGGCGCCGGCCTCGACGGCGTGGTGGCCAAGCGCCTCGACACGCCGTACCGGGAAGACCAGCGGGTCCACGTCAAGGTCAAGCACGACCGCACTGCGGACTGTGTCGTCGCCGGCTTCCGGTGGCACAAGTCGGGCGGGGTGATCGGCTCGCTCCTCCTCGGCCTCTACGACGACGACGCCAGGCTGCACCACGTCGGGGTCATCGGCGCGTTCCCCATGGCCACCCGGCGCGAGCTCGTCGACTTCCTCGCGCCCTATCGCGAGAACGCGCTCGACGACCATCCCTGGAAGGAGTGGGCGAGCGCGGTGGCCCAGGCCGCCGGTGCGCAGCGCCTACCCGGCGGCACCAGCCGCTGGAACGCCGGCAAGGACCTGTCGTGGGAGCCGCTCCGCCCCGAGCTGGTGGTCGAGGTCGCCTACGACCAGCTGCAGGGCGACCGGTTCCGTCACGCCGCCCAGTTCCGGCGGTGGCGGCCCGATCGCGACCCGGAGTCGTGCCGCTACTCCCAGCTCGAGACGATCGTCCCGGCGGAGCTCGCCGAGGTGTTCGGCAGCGGCTGACCGGCTCACGTCTCCCGCCGATGCCCGGCGGCGACCGCCGCGAGGTCGCCGGCCGGCAGCGTTCCCGGGGCGACCGCCACGCGGCACGGCGTCACCGCCACGAGGGTGGCCGTTCGCACGCCCTCTTCCAGCCCGGCCCGCTCGCCGACGACCGCGCCGGGCCCGATCTCGGCGATCGGCACGCCCTCCACGTGCACCGCGAGCACGCCGTCGAGCACGAGGTACACCTCGGTCGACGGCTCGCCCTGCTCGGTGAGCGTCTCGCCGGGGGCCAGACGCCGGCGGCGCGAGGTCGGCAGAGGGCCATCGTCGCGGTCGCCGCGCATCACCTCGCGGGACATCCGCCGTTCGAGCGCCGACTCGACCTCCGCGACGAGCGCCGGCGAGTCCTCGTCGCCCCAGGGCGTGTGGCGCCCGAAGGCGTGGCGGTACCACTCCTTGAAGTCGATCACCGCCGACTTGTGGGTGACGGCGCCGGCCGCGTCGTAGAGCCAGTGCCGCGGGAACGTGCTCGCGCCCTCGAGCGCGTACTCGGCGCGACCGTCGGCGTGGATCGTCAGCGCGACCGTCGTCCACGCGATCGGCGCCCGGAGCTGGAAGAAGGGAGGGTGGTTCACGTGGCGGGGGTTCGGCACGCCCGTCGCCGCGCCCGCGGTGCGGCGGAACCGCACCCAGCCGTCACCGACCTCGGGCTCGTGGTCGATGTCACCGAGCGGCAGGGGCTCCACACCGAGCCGGCGGCCGACGGTGAACGACGTCGCCGCCACGAGCGTGCGCCCGGTCCGACCGAAGTCGACGATGCGGCCGTCCTCGACGTCGATCCAGCCGTCGAGCCGGTTGGCGAACCGCAGCTTGCGGCGCAGGACGAGCGCCTCGAGGTCGGCGAGCGACGCGAAGCGACCGGGCGGCGCGTCGTCGTACTCGGTGACGCCGAGGTCCCACACGGTGCGGATGATCCCTTCGATCGCCTCGGACGGGATCCAGGAGACGGAGGTGACGGCGGACGAGATCCTCATGCCGGGGGACCGTACGCTCGGAGCGCGGGCCTGCCAGGAGCGGCAGCCTGCGGATCGGCGGTGGTGGTGGCATCCCCGGCGCCGGCGCGCCCGCACCCTGGCGCCGAGCCACCAGAATGGGTGCAATGCAGGCGGTGGGGGACGAGAGCCCGGCGGAGAACGTGGTGGCCGACGACGGCACGGCCGGCGCCAAGGCGATCACCGTCTTCCTCGCCGACGACAACGTCATCGTGCGGGAAGGCGTGCGCGCCCTGCTCAGCCGCCAGCCCGACTTCGAGGTGGTCGGCGTCGCCGGCGACTACGACGAGCTGCTCGCCGGCGCCGAGGCCCTCGCGCCCCAGGTGCTCGTCACCGACATCCGGATGCCACCCACCTTCCAGCAGGAGGGGATCGACGCCGCCAAGGAGCTGCGCAAGCGCCACCCGGGCACCGGCGTCGTCGTGCTCAGCCAGTACGACGACCCCGAGTACGCGATCAGCCTCCTGAAGGACGGCGCCGCCGGCTACGCGTACCTGCTCAAGGATCACGTCGCCGAGGGCGACCAGCTCGGCCAGGCGATCCGGGCCGTCGCGACGGGCGGGTCCATCCTCGATCCGTCGATCACCGACGCCATCCTCACGCCGGTCGCCGCCGGCGGGGGGCTCACCCCGCACGAGGAGGACCTCCTCCGCCACATCGCCGAGGGCCGGCCGATCAAGGCGATCGCGGTGACGCGGAAGACCACGCCGGCAGCCGTCGCCGACGATGTCGAGGCGTTGTTCCTCAAGCTCGCCCAGGACGCCAGCGCCGGCGTCGCCGGCTCGCTCCGGCGGCTCCGCATGCTCCACCAGGCGATCATCGAGCGCGAGGAGCAGGGCGAGACGCTGAGCCGGTTGCTCCCCGGGGGCCTCGCCGAGAAGCTGCGCAACGAGGGCCGGCGCATCGGCGAGAGCGAGCGGGTCGTCGTCACCGTGCTGATGTCCGACATCCGCGGCTACTCCGGCATCGCCGAGTCGGCCGACCCCACGCAGCTGGCCGCCCAGCTCAACACCCACCGCGCCGAGATGAACCGGGCCATCCTGGCCAACGGCGGCACGGTCATGCAGTTCGTCGGTGACGCCGTGATGGCCGTGTTCGGGGCCCCGTTGCCGCAGGACGACCACGCGGCGCGGGCGCTCGCCGCGGCGCGGGGCATGCACGAGCGCCAGGCCGCGGTCAACGAGCGCTGGGCGGCCGAGGGCCTCCCGGCGTTCCGCATCGGCATCGGGCTTTCGACCGGCGACGCGGCCGCCGCACTGCTCGGCTCGGAGGAACGCCTCGAGTACACGATCGTCGGCGACACGGTGAACCTCGCCGCCCGCTTGCAGCAGTGGGCCGAAGGAGGCGAGATCATCCTCGCGTCGTCCACCTACGACGCCCTCGAGGGGCAGGTGGAGTGCGAGGCGCTCGACCCCGCGCTCGTCAAGGGTCGCCACGCACCGGTGCAGGCCTACCGCATCCCGGCCGCCACCGCGGCGCCCACCGCCGTCTGACGGGTCATCCCCCGGGCAGCCGCCACGTGTCGTCGCCGCCGTTGGCCCACAGCTCTCGCAGGACGGCGGGCGTGAGCTCCTCCTTGTGCACGTACGCGCCGGCGCCGCACCGGCGGGCGCCGGCGGGCAGATCGGCCACCGCGTAGGTCGACACGAGCACCACGAGCACCGACGCGTCGCGGTCGAGGAGCCGGCGGGTCGTCTCGATGCCGTCGAGGCCCGGCATGTTGATGTCCATGAGCACCAGCTCGGGCCGGGACGACTCGGCCAGCTCGATGGCGCGGGCACCCGACTCGGCCTCCGCCACGACGGCGAACCCACTGGTCGCGCCGACCACGGCGCGGGCCGCGAGGCGGAAGGGAAGCTGATCGTCCACGATCATCACCGGAACCGCCGCGTCGTCCATCGCCACCACCATCGTTCCCACCGCCGGCCGCGTTCGCCAGGGTGCGGGCACCCGAGACCGGGTGGTGCTAGCCCCCCTGGTCGGCCAGGTAGAGCAGCACCGCCTTCACCCGGCGGTGGGTGGCGACGTCTTCACCCAGCCCGAGCTTCGAGAAGATCGAGTTGATGTGCTTCTCGACGGCGCGCTCCGACAGCACCAGCACGGCCGCGATGGCGGCGTTGTTCTTGCCCTGGGCCATCTCGCCGAGGATCTCGCGCTCGCGCGGCGTCAGCCGGGCGACGGGTGACCGGCTGGCGCGGGCGCGGGCGCTCACGAGAACCTCCACCACCTTCGGGTCGATCACCGACCCTCCGGCCGCCACCTCGCGGATCGCCCGAGCCAGCTCGCCGACGTCCGACACCCGCTCCTTGAGCAGGTAGGCGCGCCCCTCCGAGCCGTGCTCGAGCAGGGCGAGCGCGTAGTCGGGCTCGGCGTACTGGCTCAGCACCACCACGCCGGCCTCGGGGTGCTTCTCACGCAGGAGCCGCGCCGCCCGGATGCCCTCGTCGGTGCCGGTGGGCGGCATGCGGATGTCGGTGACGACGACGTCGGGCTTCTCGCGCTCGATGGCGTCGACGAGCTCGTCGTAGTCGGCCGACGCGGCCGCGAGCTCGATCCCGTCGGACGACTGGATCATGCGGGAAAGCCCCTCGCGCAGCAGGTAGTTGTCCTCCGCGAGCACGACCCGGATGGCCACGATCCCGGAGGGTAGCGGCGTTCAGTGCGCCGCCCCCGTCATCGCGGGCGCGATGCGAGCCAGCCGGCCTCGGCCTCCCCGAGCGCGGTCGTGGGTGGCGCGTCCGTGAGCGGCCACAGCTCCTCGGCGATGCGCCGCCAGTTCGCGGTGGCCCCGAGCTCCGCGAGCACGGCGTAGAGCCCGAGGTTGATGCGCTGCAGGATCACGAACTCCTTCGGCACGTTGCCGAAGCGGTTCACCTCGCTCTGGAGGCTGAAGATCTTCTGCACGGTGTCGCGGGCGTACTCGTGGGTGAACGTCGACACCCGGTCGTCGAGCACCGGAAGGTAGAAGTGCCCGAACCACTCGACCACCTCGGCGTCGGTCATGTCGGCGCCCCGGCGCAGCACGCCCGCGTCCTCGATGATGCGGCGGTACCCGGCGGCGTCTCGCCGGAGCACGATGGCGTCGACCATCGACTCGAACAGGTCGACCTCGTGCGGTGTGAACCGCTTGACCAGGCCGAAGTCGAGGAACGTGACGTGGCCTCCCGGGCGGAACAAGTAGTTGCCGGGGTGCGGGTCGCCGTTGAACGCGTGGATGCGGTAGAGGCTGCGGAACACGAAGCGGAAGATCGCCTCGCCGGCGAGGTCGCGCTCGTGCTGGGTCCACTCGGCCAGGTCCGCCATCCGGCGGCCCGTCGCCAGCTCGGTGGTGAGGACGTGCCCGGTCGACAGCTCGTCGACGACATGCGGCACCGCGATGAACGGATGGCCCTCGTAGTACGCCGCGAAGAGGCGCTGGTTCTCCGCTTCGGCCCGGTAGTCGACCTCCTCGCCCACCCGATCGCGGACCTCCTCGATGATGGGGCCGGGATCGAGGCCGGGGAACACCATCCCCAGGATCGAGAAGAGCAGGTCGCTGTTGTCGAGGTCGGCGCGGATGGCCTCGTCCACGCCCGGGTACTGCACCTTCACGGCGACCGGCCGTCCGTCGCGGGTGATGGCCCGGTGCACCTGACCGATCGAGGCGGCGGCGATGGGCACCTCGTCCCACTCCTCGAAGAGGTCTCGCGGCGCCAACCCGAGCTCGCGCTCGACGACCTCGGCCGACAGGGCCGGGCTCATCGGAGGCGCGTCCTGCTGCAGCGAGGCGAGCGCCTCGCGGACGGGTTGGGGCAGGCCGTCGTCGAGGTAGCTCGCCATCTGGCCGAGCTTCATCAGCGCGCCCTTCATGTTGCCGAGCGCCGACGTGACCTCGGCCGCCGTCCGCAGCTCGAACTCCCGGGCGAGCGCTTCCTTCCGGTCGGCCGAGGCGAACACCTGGCGGGCGCGATGCATCGCGTAGGCGCCGCCGAGCCGGGTTCCCACGCCGGCCATCTGCGCGCTCCGCGCCGTCCGCGTCGTGCGTCCGACCGGGTGGGCGTGGCCGGCCGCGGGCCGGCGGGACCGGCGCTCCCGGACCATCCGGGCCGTCGTGTACCCGGCCGCGGTGGCGAGCACGGCGAGGACGAGCGTCGTGCGCGACCGGTGCGCCATCGTCGCAGTCTGTCCCTTAGCGTCCGCGATCGTGAAGTGGGTGCGCCTGGTCGCGGGCGTCGCGTTCTGGTTCGTGCTCGCCGTCGTGGTCGCGTTCGTCACCGCGGTCGGCGCGCGCCCGTGGGGCTGGATCGCCGTCGCGGTGCTGTTCGCGGTGGTGCCGAGTCAGCTGGCGTGGTCGCTCGGCGGTCGCGCCGCGGCGGCGATCGTGGTCGTCGTCGGGGTCGTGGCCGGCGCCGCGGTCGTGGCCCTCACGCCGCTGCCGCCCAGCCGTCTCGACGCCGTCGTCGACGCCTTCGTGCTGCCCTCCACCTGGCACCGCACAGCCCACCATCGGGAGGGAGCGCCGTTCTGCGTCCCCGGCTGCCCCGCCGTCGTCCACGGCTTCGTCGCCGACGTCGAGCCGTCGATCGCGCTGCGATCGCTCGTCGATGCCATGCGCACCTCCGGCTTCGAGGTGCGGGTGACGCCGGCGCCGGGCGAGACGATCGTGCGGGGGCGGAGCGGTCGGGTCACCCTGCGCGCGCGCTTCGCGCCGACGGGTCCGTCGACCGATGTCACGTTGCGGCTGTCGAGCTCGCCCGGCAACGGCGAGCTCCCGGTCGTCGACCTCTGAGCCGGTCGTCCTCGGACGGCTGGAGCCGGACCGGAGGTGGGTCCGCCGGCGCCGGCTACGAGGAGGCCGCGACCCGGTCGGTGGCTTCGGCGCGGAGGCGCTTGTAGTCGACCTTGCCGTTCGGGGCGCGACCGATGGTGGCGACGGTGAGCACGCGCTTCGGCGCCTTGTACGCCGCGAGGCGCGCCTTCACGTGGGCGATCACGTCGGCCTCGTCGGGGCTCGCGCCCGGTTGCGGCTCGACGACGGCGATGATCGCCTCGCCCCACTTCTCGTCGGGCACGCCGACGGCGACCGCGTCGCGGACGTCGGGATGGGTCTTCAGCACCTCCTCGACCTCCTCGGGGAAGACCTTCTCGCCGCCGGTGTTGATGCACACCGAGCCGCGCCCGAGCAGCCGCAGGGTGCCGTCGTCCTCCACCGTGGCGTAGTCGCCCGGGATCGAGTAGCGCTCGCCGTCGATCACCTTGAACGTCTTGGCCGTCTTCTCGGGGTCCTTGTAGTAGCCGACCGGCGTGCGACCCTTGACCGCGACCATGCCGATCTCGCCGGAGCCGGGTTCGACCCGCCGCCCGTCGTCGGTGATCACGATGGCGTTCTCGCCGAGCTGGAACTTGGCGGTCTTGGCGGCACCGCCGGCGGACGACACCGACTGGCCCATGCCGAGCGCTTCCGACGACGAGAAGGCGTCGATCAGCAGCATCCCCGCGTGGTGCTTGAGGAGCCCCTGCTTGGTCTCCTCGCTCCACATCACCCCCGAGGAGATCATGGCGAACAGCGACGAGATGTCCCACCGCCCCGGGTTGGCCTCGAGCTCGCGGAGGATCGGCTTGGCGAAGGCATCGCCGACGATGGCGATCACGTTCACCTTCTCGCGCTCGACCGCGTCGAGCAGCTGGTCGGCTTCGAAGTGGCGGTTGTCGAGGGTGACGACCTTGCCGCCGACGAACAGCCCGCCGAACGCGGTGAACGCACCCGTGCCGTGCATGAGCGGGCACGCGGGCATGACCGCGTAGCCGGGCGCCTCGAGCGCGGCGCGGACGGTGTCCTTGCCCGGCGCGGCGAGGTCGTAGCGGGTACCCATGCTGGCGCCGTTGAGCGAGAGCACGAGGTCGTGCTGGCGCCACATCACGCCCTTGGGCATGCCGGTCGTGCCGCCGGTGTAGAGCATGTAGATGTGGTCGCCGTCACGGCCCCAGGGGCCCGACACCGGCTCCGACCCGCCGGCGCCGGCAACGTCCTCGTAGGGCGTCGCCCAGTCAGGGCACTCGCCCCGCCCGTCGTCGACCCAGAGCCAGCCCTTGATCTTCGGCAGCTTGTGGCGGAGCGTGTCGATGCGGTCGCTGAAGGTGCCGTGGAACACGACGGCGACGGCGTCGGCGTTGTCCCAGAGGTAGAGCAGCTCCTCGTCGGCGTAGCGGTAGTTGGTGTTGACCGGCACCAGGCCGGCCTTCAGCACCCCGAACATCGACTCCAGGTACTCGGGGCAGTTGTAGAGGTACTGCGCCACCTTGTCCTGCTCTTCGACCCCGAGGTCGAGCAGCCACTGCGCGACACCGTTGGCGCGCCGATCGAAGTCGCCCCACGTCACCGTGCGGTCACCCTGGACCTGGCACGGCGCATCGGGCAGCTTCTCGGCGCAGACCTCCCAAATGTCGGCGAAGTTCCATCCCGGCATCCGGCGCGTTCCCCCTCGTTCTCGACGACCGGCGGAGTCTAGGGCGCGCTTCTATGGTGGAGCTTCGGCCGGCGGCCGATTGCAGGTTCCGAGGAGAGCGCGAATGATCGATCCGCGGCCGGCGGGCGCGCGTGGGCGGCGGCAGCCGAGAGCCGCCCTCGTCGTCTCGCCGCGCGTCGCGGTGCTCGACGGCGTGCCGACCGGCGCCTCGGCGGCCCTCGCCCTCCTCGCCGTGGCCCTTGGCTGGCGAGGTGCCGACCTGCCCGCGGCGCTCTACCGCATCAACGACTTCCGCCTCCGCGGCTTCCAGCTCTGGGACAGCCAGTGGTACGGCGGCCACCACGCGCTCGGCTGGAGCGTGCTGCTGCCGCCGGTGGGTGCGGTCCTCGGGCCGGCGCTCACGGGCGTCGGCTCGGCGCTCGTCGCCACGTGGCTCTTCGCGGGGCTCGCCCGGCGGCACCTCGGGCGCGCGGCTCTCGCGGCGTCGGTCGTCTTCGCCGCCGGCACGGTCGTCAACCAGGCGGTCGGCCGGCTTCCGTTCTCGCTGGGGCTGGCGATCGGTCTCGGCGCCGTCGTGGTGGGCCTCGAGCGCCGGCGGTGGCCATGGGGCGTCGGCCTCGCGGTGGCGACCACGCTCGCCAGCCCCGTCGCCGGCGCGTTCGTCGCGCTCGCCGCCGGCGCCTGGGCCCTCACGGAGGTGAGGCGGCCGTCGGAGTGGCGGCTCGTCCGGTGCGAAGGGGTGGCGGTCGCGTTCGGCGCCGCCGCGCCCATCGCCGTCGTCGCCGTCGCGTTCCCCGACGGTGGTCGGTTCCCGTTCCGGGGCGCCGCCTATCTGTGCCTCCTGCTCGTCTGCCTCGGGCTGTGGCTCGCGGTGCCTCGCGCTGACGCCTTTCGCGCCGTTCGCGTCGGCATCGTGCTCTACGCGTTCACGGCGACGGCGGTGTTCGTCGTGCCGAACCCGATGGGCGCGAACGTCGTGCGGCTCGGCACCGTGGTGGGTGCACCGCTCGCCGTCGCGGCGCTGTGGGGCGGCCGGCGGTGGATCGCGGTGATCGTCGCCGGCGGGCTCCTCTGGTGGCACTGGTCGCCGGCGCTCGACTCGATGCTCCACGCCGGCCGCGACCCGTCGGCATCGGCGGGCTACTTCGCTCCGCTCGTGGGCGCCCTCGAGCACGCCGGCGCCGGCGACCGCGTCGAGATCCCCTTCACGCGTCACCACTGGGAGACCGTCTACGTGCCCGACCACGCCCCGTTGGCGCGCGGGTGGGAGCGCCAGCTCGACCTCCGGTACAACGACGTGCTCTACACGCCGGCGCTCGACGCCGCGACCTACCACCAGTGGCTGCTCGACAACGCGGTCCGGTTCGTGGCACTCCCCGATGTGGAGATCGACGCCTCGTCGGCGGCCGAGGCGGCCATCCTCGCGACGCCGCCCTCGTGGCTCCGGCCCGTCTGGCACGACGCCCACTGGCGGCTGTGGGAGGTCGCCGACGCCCGCCCGGTCGCCGACCGCCCGGCACGCCTCCTCCGCTCCGACGACGTCGGGTTCGCGCTCGACGTCCCGTCGCCGGGTTCCTACGTCGTGCGCATCCACCACTCGCCGCGCTTCTCGGTCGGCGGCGACGGCGAGGTGGCGTGCGTCTCGGCCACACCCGACGGTTGGACGCGGGTGGTGGTCCGCCGGCCCGGCCTCGTCGAGGTCTCGGTGTCGCTGCGGTCGGCGCCCGACTCCGCCTGTCCCGCCACCTGAGACGAAGCGCAACCAGTCAGTTGCGTGTACGGTCGGCGGCCATGCGACTTCTCGTTCTCGGCGGCACCGGCTTCGTCGGGCGCCACATCGTGGAGGCGGCCCTCGACCGCGGTCACGACGTGACGGTCTTCAACCGGGGACGCACGAACCCCGGCCTCTTCGCCGCCGTCGAGCACCTCGCCGGCGACCGCGACGCCGGCGACCTCGCCGCGCTCGACTCGGGCGAGTGGGACGCGGTGGTCGACGTCAGCGCGTACGTGCCGCGCCACGTTCGCCAGGCGGCCGAGCATCTCACCGGGCGGGTCGGCCACTACACGCTCATCTCGACGGTGTCGGTGTACGCGCCTCGCCGCGAGCCGATCGACGAGTCGTCGCCGGTCCTCCGCCTCGACGACCCGACGGTCGAGACGATGACGGCCGAGAGCTACGGACCGCTCAAGGTGGCGTGCGAGCAGGCGGCCGAGGCTGCGTTCCCGGAGGCGACGACGGTGGTCCGCCCGGGCCTCGTGGCCGGGCCGGAGGACCCGACCGACCGGTTCACCTACTGGGTCCGGCGGGTCGCGCTCGGCGCCGGCGCGCTCGTCGGGCCGGCGCGGGTGGACCAGCCGGTGCAGGTCGTGCACGCCCGCGACCAGGGTGACTTCGTCGTGGCGGTCACCGAGGCGAGACGCGCCGGGGTGTTCAACTCGACCGGCCCGACCGAGCCGCTCACCTTCGCCGGCCTGGTGGCGGCGTGCGCCGAGGCGGCCGGCGTCGACGTCCCCGAGGTCGTGTGGGTCGACGACGACTTCTCCCGTGCGCACCGCCTGGCCCTGCCGCTGGCGCTGCCCCAGGACGGCAGCTACGACGGACTGTTCCGCGCCTCGAACGAGGCGGCGCGGGCGGCAGGGCTCCTCAACCGGCCGATCGTCGCGACGGCGCGCCACACCCTCGAGTGGGACGCGACCCGCGATCGGGCGGTGCCGATGGCCGCCGGGCCCACGCCCGAGCGCGAGGCCGAGCTGGTGCAGTCCTGGCGCGACGCGGGGAGGGCCTGAGGCCGGCGACGCCCCGCGCCGGTACGCCGGCCACGCCCCGGAACGCCGGCGACGCCCCGCCGCCGGTTCGCCGGCGACGCCCCGCGCCGGTCCGCCGGCGCTACGCCGTGGCCATGGTGTCGCCGCTCGGCAGCGGCTTCTCCCGACCGGCGTCCGACGGGTCGGCGAGTCCGAGGTCCTCGTACATCGCGTCCCAGACGCGGGCCAGCCGCTGGTAGTGCAGCGTGTTGCCGCACATCCCGTTCATCTGCACCGCCGCCACGAGCCCGTACTCGGGGTCGCAGAACGCCTGCGACGACTGGGCGCCACCGTGGCCGAAGGCGCGCCGGGAGCAGTGGCGGCCCATGGCGCCGCTGTCGACCGCGAACCCGAGGGCCCAGTCGATGACGACCCCGAACGTCTTGTCGTACATCCCGACTCGGTGCCGGGCGGTGATGGCCTCGACGGTCTGCACCCCGAGGATGCGCGTCCCCTCGCGCTCGCCCCGGCCGGCGAGGGCCTCGTAGAGGCGGGCCAGCTGGCGCATCGGCCCCCGGCCCCCGCCGCCGGGAGAGCAGCGTGACAGCGCGACCTCCGAGTCGAGGGCGGTGAGGGGGGTGCGGGCACCGTCGGCCGTGTTGAACATGGTGCCGAGCCGATCGCCGTAGCGGGCGAACGCGTCGCCGGGCATGCCGACCCAGCAGTCGTCCATGCCGAGGGGCAGGAACACCTCGTCGCGCACGTACTGCGAGAACGGGCGGCCGTCGACCCGACGGACGATCTCGCCGAGCATCGACATCGAGCAGCCGAGGTGGTAGCCGGCCTTCTCGCCCGGCTCCCATCCGGGCTCGGGCGCGACGGCGCAGATCGCCGCGATCGTCTGGTCCCACCACTCGTCGGGATCCGCCGACGTGCTGCCCGACTGCAGCGCCTGGTCGCCGGTGCGAAAGCCACCCGTGTGGGTCAGGCAGTGGCGGATGGTGATGCGGTCCTTGCCGTTGGCGGCGAACTCGGGGACGTGGAGGGCGACCGGGTCGTCGAGCGCCAGCCGGCCCCGCTCCCAGAGCTGGGCCACCGCGACCGCGACCGACGCCTTCGTCATCGACCACCAGATCACCATCTGGTCGATGGTCATGGGCACGCCGTCGCGGGCCTCGCCCCGCGCGCCGTCGGCCACGGTCTTGCCGTCGAGCGACACGTACACCTGGGCGCCGGGGTGCAGCCCGTCGCGCACGCCCTGCTCGATGACCGCCGTGGTGCGGGGGAGGGATTCGCCGAGGTCCGTCATGGCCGCGGACCCTACGTCACCCGACGAACGTGCGCGCCAGGTCCTCCCACGCCGCCGTCGACATCGCGAGCGACTCGACATCGATGCGCTCGTCGGCGCCGTGGAACCGCGTCCAGTACTCGCGGGGCGTGACCTTCCGGCTGAGCACGCCGAAGCCGTAGGTGACGACGCCCTTCGGTCGCAGCCACCGCCCGTCGGTGCCGCCCACGAGGAGCGACGGCACGAGCGCGGCGCCGGGATGATGGGCGCGGGCCACGGTCGTCATGGCGTCCCAGAGCGGCGTGCCGGTGGGCGACTGCGTCGGGCCGATCATGTTGTGCCGCTCGACCGCCACCTTGTCGCCGAGGTCGGCGAGCGCCTCCTCGACCTCGTCGATCACGGCCTCGGGCGTGTCGCCGGGCGCCACGCGCACGTTGACGCTCACCGTGGCCCGGCCGGGGATCGTGTTGATCTTGTCGCCGCCGCGGACGATCGTGGGCACCACCAGCGAGTGCGTGCACGCGTGGGCCCGGGCCGCGAGGGCAGGCGGCAACGAGGGGAGCGCGTCCCACAGCCGCTCCGGATCGAGGAGCAGCGCCTCGCGCTCGGCGTCGAACCCCTGGGCCCTCACCCACCCCCGCCAGGTGTCGCTGATCTGGGTGCGAGGCCGCAGCTGCTGGAGGCGGCGCACGACCTCGGCCGCGATCACGACGGCGTTGTCGACGCCCCACGGCGACGACGAGTGCGCCTGGCGACCCCGCACCTTCACGTCGAAGCCGGCGCCGCCCTTCTCGGCCACGTAGGCCTCGATGATCGGGCCGTCGGGACCGTCGGCGACCGCGCCGCCGACCTCGGTCACGGCGTAGTCGGTGAGGAACGCGTCGGCATGGTGCTCGGCGAGATGACCGGCACCGACCGCGCCGCCGCACTCCTCGTCAGGAACCGCGGCGAACACGAGCGTGCCGCGTGGGCGGAACCCCGCGTCGGCCAGCCGCCGCACGGCCAGAGCCATCGCCGCCGTCTGGTTGAGCATGTCGACCGCGCCGCGGCCCCACACCTCGCCGTCGACGAGCTCGCCGCCGAAGGGATCGTGGGTCCAGCCGGCGGGATCGGCAGGAACCACGTCGGTGTGGCCCATCAGGCACAGCGACGGCGCGTCGGGATCGCTCCCCTCGATCCTGGCCAGCAGCGACGCCCGGCCCTCGACCGGCTCCACCCACTCCACGTCGAGGCCCGCCGACCCGAGCACCGACCGCAGCGTGCCGGCGTTGCGCGACTCCTCACCGGTCGACGGCCAGCCACGGCTCACACACGCGTTGCGGATCAGCTGCTGCAGGAGCTCGACGACCTCGGACATGCGCGGAGCGTACGCTCCCGGCCATGGACTTCGACCTCCCTGGGGACGACGACCCGCGCCGCCGCGCGGTTCGTGAGTGGATCGAGGCGAACCCCGACCCGACCGGCCGCCGGCTGGCGGAGGCCGGCTACGTGGCGCCCCACTGGCCGGCGCCGTGGGGCCAGGACGCCGACGCCGTCACGCAGCTGGTGATCGACGACGAGCTGCGGCGGGCGGGCATCTCGCGGCCCATGAACCCGATCGGCATCGGGTGGGCGGGGCCGACGATCATCCACGCCGGCACCGAGGAGCAGAAGGCGCGCTACCTCCTCCCGCTGCTCGCCGGCGAGGAGATCTGGTGCCAGCTGTTCTCCGAACCCGACGCCGGGTCGGATCTCGCCAACCTGGGCACCCGGGCGGTTCGCGACGGCGACACCTACGTGGTCAACGGGCAGAAGATCTGGACGTCGCTCGGTCACGTCGCGAAGTTCGGGATCCTCATCGCCCGCACCAACCCGGACGCGCCGAAGCACAAGGGCGTCTCCTACTTCATCTGCCAGATGGACACGCCGGGCATCGAGGTGCGGCCGATCATCGAGATGACCGGCGGCCACACGTTCAACGAGGTGTTCTTCGACGACGTGCGGATCCCCGCGGAGAACCTCGTCGGCGACGAGAACGAAGGCTGGGGCCTGGCCAAGGTCACGCTCGGCAACGAGCGGGTGTCGCTCTCGGGGGAGGGCGCGCTGTGGGGACGCGGGCCGACCGCCGGCGACCTCCTCGACCTCGTCCGCAAGCAGGGCGGATGTGACGACCCGCTGCTACGGCAGCGGCTGGCGTCGCTCTACACCGAAGCCGAGATCCTCCGGCTCATCCGCCTCCGGACCGTGTCGGCCGCGATCAAGGGCCGCCCGCCGGGGCCGGAGGCGTCCGTGCGCAAGGCGCTCGCCGACGAGCACGGCCAGCACATCCTGGGCCTCGCCAAGGACCTGAGCGGCGCGGGCGGGATGCTCGCGAACGCTGGGCCCCTCGGCGCGCCCGACCCGTTCTGGCACTACGGCTTCCTGTTCGCGCCGGCGCTCACCGTCGGCGGCGGCACCTCCGAGGTGCAGCGCAACATCATCGGCGAGCGGGTGCTCGGTCTGCCCCACGACATCGACGTCGAGACGGGCAAGACGTGGGCGGAGGCCCGCACCCGCACCACCTCGACCTCGACCTCGACCTCGACCTCGACCTAGCGCACGACACCACCGGTTCTGGAGTGCCACGGCCACGTGCCACGTGGCCGTGGCACTCCAGAACGATCGACAACTTGGGGGGACCAGCACCGTGGCAGCCATCTCCAACATCGCCGGCATCGTCCGCACCCACGCCAAGGGTCAGCCCGAGGCCGTCGCCATCGCCTACGGCGACGCCGGCGTCACGTGGGGCGAGCTCGACACCCGCTCCAACGCGGCGGCCCAGGGCCTCCGCGGCGAGGGGGTCGGCCCGGAGGAGCGGGTGGCCCGCGTCGACAAGAACGCTCCCGAGTACTACGAGCTCCTCTTCGGCTCGTGCAAGCTCAACGCCGTCCTCGTCGACGTGAACTGGCGGCTGGCCCCTCCCGAGATGGCCCAGATCATCAACGACGCGCAGGCGAAGGTGCTGTTCGTCGGCGAGGAGTTCCTGCCCCAGCTCGAGCGGTTCGCCGGCGACCTCACCTCCGTGTCGAAGATCGTCGTGATCGGCGATCCGGGGTCGACCGGGTACGAGGCGTACTCGTCGTGGCTGGGGCGCCAGGCCGGCGAGGACCCGGGCGACGAGTCGGGGCCCGGCGACGTGTGCCTGCAGCTCTACACGTCGGGGACGACCGGTCTGCCCAAGGGCGTGATGCTCACGAACCGCAACCTGTTCGCGTTCATCGACGAGGTGCCGGCCCAGCTCGGCCTCTCACCGGCGTCGGTGTCGATGGTCGTGATGCCGCTGTTCCACATCGCCGGGTCGGGGTGGAGCCTCGTCGCCCTCTCGCAGGGCGCGCGGATCGCGCTCCACCGCGAAGTCGACCCGGCGGCCATCCTGCGGTCGATCGAGCACGACCGGGTGACCCACTCGTTCTTCGTGCCCGCGGTGCTGCAGTTCCTGCTGATGACGCCCACGCTCGCCGACACCGACGTGTCGTCACTGGAGCTCATCGCCTACGGCGCTTCGCCGATCACCGACGCCGTGCTGCGTGGCTCGATCGACGCCTTCCGCTGCCAGTTCGTGCAGGTCTACGGCCTCACCGAGACGACCGGCGCCATCACCCAGCTCGACGCCGCCGACCACGACCCCGACCACCGCCCCGAGCTCCTCCGGTCGTGCGGGAAGCCCTACCCGTGGGTGGAGGTGCGGGTGGCCGACGCCGACGGCAACGACGTGCCCGAGGGGGAGGTCGGCGAGCTGCTGATCCGGTCGGTGCAGGTCATGAAGGGCTACTGGAACAAGCCCGACGACACGGCCCGGGCGATCGACGCCGACGGCTGGTTCCGCACGGGCGACGCCGGCTACTGGAAGGACGGCTACCTGTTCCTCCACGACCGGGTCAAGGACATGATCGTGTCGGGCGGCGAGAACATCTACCCGGCCGAGGTCGAGAACGTCCTCATGGCCCATCCCGACGTGGCCGATGTCGGCGTGATCGGGGTCCCGCACGAGCGGTGGGGCGAGACGGTGAAGGCCGTCGTCGTGAAGGCTGCCGGCGCCGACCCCACGGCCGAGGATCTGATCGCCTTCGCGCGCGAGCGGCTCGCCCACTACAAGTGCCCCACGTCGGTCGACTTCATCGACGCCCTGCCGCGCAACCCGAGCGGCAAGATCCTCAAGCGCGAGCTCCGCGAGCCCTACTGGGCCGGCGAGGACCGCCGCATCCGCTGACGCCGTTGCGTCTGTTGTCGTCTGGCGCGCGAGTACCGCGCGCCAGGCGACAACGGACGGGTGGCGCCGTCAGGTGCGGTAGGCGCCGGGGCCGGTGAACATGCCGCGGTGCCAGCGGTGCGGGGTCGCCAGCAGCGCTCGCGGGTAGTCCTCGAAGAGCCAGCGGGCGAAGTTGCGGCGCGTCCAGTCGGAGGCGCCGGCGATGCGGACGGCGCCGCGCGCTCCCTTGCGGTGCGTCAGGGCGCGCTGCAGGAGCGCGGCGAGGGCGTTGTCGACGGCAAGGCCCGAGTGGACCGACGCCTCGTAGCGCTCGGCCGCCTCGGCCGGCGACCGCCAGCCGGCGGCGAGGATCGCCTCGGCCGCGAGGGTGCCGGTCTCGAGCGCCTGGCCGATGCCCTCGCCCGTCATGGGATCGGTCGCGCGCGCCGCATCGCCGACGAACAGCGCGCGACCGTTCGCGGCGGCCAGCCGGGTGCGCCCGACCCGGGCCGGGATCGGCCACGCCTTGTGCGGTGCCTCCGGCGTGGCCGCCCGACCGAGCACCTCGCGGATGTGGGGGCGCGCGAGCAGCGACGGCCACATCGCCTTCATGGCGGAGGTGGGGGTGTCGGCGTCGCGAAGGATGCCGAAGCCCACGTTGGCGCGTCCGCCGGCGAGCGGGAACGACCACGCGTAGCCGGGGAGGAGGTCGGGCTCGAACCAGATCCACAGCTCGGTCGCCGCCGCCGGCGCCACGCCGGAGAAGTACTGGCGGAAGGCGTGCCACTCGCCGAGATAGCCGGGCTCGTCGCCGGCGCCGAGGGCCTTCCGCAGCGGCGACCACATCCCGTCGGCGCCGATGGCGTAGCGGGCCTCGAGGGCGCCGATGCCCTCGACCTCGAGGGAGATGCGGTCGCCGGCCGGCGACGCGTCGAGCAGCGCGTGGCCGTCGTGCACCTTGACGCCGGCGGACCGGGCGACGTCGAGGAACGCGGCGTCGAGATCGACGCGGCGCGCGACGGCGGCGTAGGTGCCGGCGTGGCGGGGGAGTGGGAAGCGCACGACGCGGGACGACGGCGACCGGACCCAGACGTCGTCGACCACCTGCCAGGAGGGCACCTCGTCGGGACGCAGCCCGAGCGCCTCGTAGCGGCGCAGCGCGCCGGTGGTCAGCCCGTCGCCGCAGCACTTGTCGCGCGGGAATCGCGCCTTGTCGATGAGGACGACGTCGCGGCCGGCGCGGGCGAGCGTGATCGCCGCGGCCACGCCGGCGGGGCCGCCCCCCACCACCGCGACGTCGGCCGTGGCCGCACCACCCGCCGCTCGGCTGCGACCTGCGCTCACGCCGGCGACGCTACGCGACGGCGCGCCCGACGACGGCCGGGATCGCCGTGTCGAGGTCGGGGTGGTGGAACTGGTAACCGGTCGACGTCGCCACCTCGGGGAGCACGCGCTGGCCGGCCAGGGCGACCTCCTCGGCCAGATCGTGCCCGAGGGCGATGCCGAGCGCGAACTTCGGCACGCTGAGGAACGTGGGCCGATGCAGGGCCGCGCCGAGCGCGCGGGTGATGTCGGCGTTCCGGGCCGGGTTCGGGGCGGTCGCGTTCATCGGGCCTCGGACGTCCGGCGTGGCGATCGCGTGGCGGATCAGGCCGACCTCGTCGTCGAGGGTGACCCAGCTCCACCACTGGTCGCCGCGGCCGATCTTGCCACCGAGCCCCAGCTTGAAGAGCGGGAGCAGGCGCCCCATGCTGCCGCCCTTGGCGGCGAGGACGATGCCGGTCCGGAGGTGCACGACGCGGATGGCGGCCGCTTCCGCCGCGGCGGTGGCGTCCTCCCATGCACGCGAGACCTCGGCGAGAAAGCCGGATCCGGGAGTGCTGTGCTCGGTGAGGACCTCGTCGCCGCGGAGCCCGTACCAGCCGATGGCCGACCCGCTCACCAGCACCTGGGGCTTCTGCGACAGCCCCGCGAGCGTCTCGGCGAGGAGCGTCGTGCCGAGCACCCGGCTGTCGCGGATGCGCTGCTTCTGGGCCGGCGTCCACCGCTTCTCACCGATGCCCTCGCCGGCGAGGTGCACGACGGCGTCGAGCCCCTCGAGGGCGGCGGCGTCGATGGTGCCGCCATCGGGATCCCACCTCGCCTCGTGCGCTCCCGAGGGAGCGCGGCGGACGACGCGCACGACCGTGTGGCCGTCGTTCTCGAGCGAGGTGACGAGCGCGGACCCGATCAGGCCCGACGATCCGGTGATGGCGACGCGCATGGTGATCGGACGGTACGCAGGTGCCGGCCGCTATGCGAGATCGGCGCGGTCTGCCCACCGCGCCGAGCGCGCTCAGGCCGGCGTCGCGACCGCTTCCGCTTCGGTGCGGTGGATGCGCCGCGCCAAGCCGACGAGGAGCTTGTGGGCCAGGCCGGGCATCGTGTCGAGCGCGGCGTTGAACTCACGCTGGCCGAGGATGACGACGTCGAGCGGTGTCGTCGCGGTGATGGTCGCGTTGCGCGGGGCGCGGTCGAGGAGCGAGAGCTCGCCGAAGAAGTCGCCGGGGCCGAGCGTGTTGATCTCTCGCCCGTCGCGGGTGACCGACGCCCTGCCCTCGAGCACCACGTAGAACTCGTGGCCGATGGTGCCTTCCTCGGTGAGCACGTCGCCCGCGGCGACCTGCGTGTGCTCGGAGTGCTTGGCGACCTCCCTCAGCTCACGCGCCGTGAGCGCCGAGAACAGCGGCACCCGCGCCAGGTACTCCGTGTAGTCCCGCCGTGCCATTTGACCCTCCCCAGAGATCGACGGTGGGCGAAGAGTCGCGCCATTCGTCCCTTTGCGTCAACGGGCCAACGGTCACACCGATCAGCAGCTGGTGCCCTCGCCCGGCGCGTAGGTGGCGTACACGTGGTCGACCGACGTGTGCCCGTCGGCGTAGGTGCGCGTGCGCTCCGTCTTCACCCTCGTGCAGTTCCCGGCGGGCGCCGTCGTCTGGCCGGTCTGGTCACCGCTCGCGTAACGCGTCGAGTACAGCGTCATCGTGAGCGAGGTGTCGGTGTAGGTCGGCCAGATCAGCACCCCGTAGGGCGTCGTGTTCTTGATCTGCAGGTCGGGGTGCGGGTAGCCCATCGTGGCCTCCCGGCCGTAGGGGTAGCGCGAGATGTAGAGGGTGTGGGCCTGGTACTCGCCGAAGTCGAGCCCGGCGAAGAACGCGGCGTTGAAGAACGTCGTGGCGAACTGGGAGATGCCGCCGCCGACGTCCTCGCCGTGGGTGTTGCCCTCGGCGATGATCGGCGCGGACACGAAGCCCTTCTCCACCGTGCGACGGCCGACGAAGCCGTTCACCGAGAACGTCTTGCCCGGCAGGATCACCGCGCCGCGGACGAGGTCGGCGATGCGGTGGATGTTCGCGACCCGTGGCTCGCAGCACGCGTGCTTCGTCGTGAACGACCCCACCGGCGCCGCGATCTGCAGCGCCCGGGCCTTCTCGAGCGTGAGCTCGGGCTGCTGAGGACGCAGCGGGAGATCGACGGGTGTGCTCGCTCCCTCGAACAGCGCGGCGGCGACCTTGGCCTCCGCGGCGGCCGCGCAGCAAGCCGTGCCGGCCTTGCCGCCCGTGATCTGCACGCGGCCGCCCTCCACCGAGAAGCTCGACTCCACGGGCGGTTCCCCGGCCTTCGGCAGCGCCTTGGCCAGGTCGGCCACGACCTTGCCCTCGACGAACGCGAGGTCGAGCGAGTCGACGGTCGCGGTGCTCGTGATCCAGGAGCGCACCGTCGGGGCGGGAATCGTGGCGGCGGTCCCACCTGCGGTCACCGCCAGGCCCTTCGCGGTGTTGCGCTCGGCCGTGGTCACCAAGCGCTGCGCGTCGGCCTTCGACCATCGGGGAGCGACCTCGCCGCGATCGACGCGCACGACGACCGGCACGCCGCGGGCGACGGCGCCGGGCAGGCCGCGGATCACGTCCTCGGGATCGATGCCCTTGCCGGCTTTGCCGGCGACGACGTGGAACGCGTCCTTCTGCCACTCGATCCGCGGCTCGGTGGGCGGCTCGTGGGCCCCCGGGTCGCTCGCGGTGACCGTGCGCCACACCGCGTCGCGGTCGACGGTCACCTTGACGGGCGCCTCGCGGTCGTCGACGAACGAGCGCAGCCACGACCACACCCGCGCGTGCGGTGCGCCGGCGCGGCCGACGGCGAGCACGGCGTCGAGGGTGCGGTCGCCGTCGACGCCGAGGCCGATCGTCTGGGCGTCGGTGTCGAACCCGCCCCCGGGCGCGGTCACCGTCACCTTCGCCGACGCGAACTCGCCGGCGAAGCGGCCGATCTCGGAGGCCAGCGCGCTCCGTGGCAACCCGCCGATGGCGCGGTCGCCGATCACGACGTTCCTCACGACCTTGCCGTCGTGGCGGTGGAGGTCGACGGCCCACAGGCCGAGCACGACCAGGAGCGTCACGACGGCGCCGCCGAGCGCGAAGAGGGCAGCGCGAAGCAGCCGGGGCACGGCGTCCGACGATGGCACAGCCTCGGCCCCTAGTGACGTCAAGGGGCGTTCACCGCGTACCGCTCAGTAAGGTCTCGCGCCATGCGCACGCGCCTCACCGACATCCTCGAGATCGAGCACCCCGTCATGCTGGCGGGCATGGGCGGAGTCTCCTACTCCCGGCTCGCCGCCGCCGTCTCCGAGGCCGGCGGCTTCGGCTGCCTCGGCGCGTCGACCATGTCGCCCGAGCAGATGGTCGAGGAGATCCGGGCCGTGAAGTCGATGACCGACAAGCCGTTCGGCGTCGACCTCCTCACCGCGTCGGCCCGCGACATGGTGAGCCAGGTGAAGATGCTCATCGACGAGGGGTCGCGCGTGTTCGTCGCCGGCCTCGGCGTGCCGCGTGACGCCATCGACCTGTGCCACCAGCACAACGTCCTGGTCATCAACATGTGCGGCAAGGTGCGCCACGCCATCGCCGCGGTCGAGGCCGGGTGCGACATCGTCGTGGCGCAGGGCACGGAGGCGGGAGGCCACACCGGTCAGGTGGCGACGCTCCCCCTCGTGCCGCAGATCGTCGATGCCGTGGGTGACCGCGTGCCCGTCGTCGCCGCCGGCGGGATCTTCGACGGCCGCGGCCTCGCCGCCGCGCTGGCGCTCGGCGCGGACGGCGTCTGGGTCGGCACCCGCTTCATCGCCACGCCCGAGGCCCGCGCCGTGGTGGGCTACAAGGACACGCTGCTCCGCCTGGGCGAGGACGGCACGGTGGTCTCGCGGGCCTACACCGGCAAGACCTGTCGCGTGGTGCGCAACGACTACACGCAGTACTTCGAGGAGCACCCCGACGAGCTGCAGCCGTTCCCGATGCAGGCCGGCCGGGCCATGAGCGACGGCAACTTCCACCTCGGTGGCGACGAGAGCACGCCCGACGTGAAGCCCGAGACGGAGTTCATGCCCGCCGGCCAGGGCGTCGGCGCCATCGACGAGCTCGAGCCCGCCGGCGACCTCGTGCGCCGCTTCGTGCGCGAGGCCGAGGAGGCGCTTGCGAAGGCCTCGGGCTACGTGCGGGCCTGAACATTCCGCCGATTCCGCTCGGTGACCGGCACGTGACCGCGGTCACGTGCCAAAGTTCTCGTTCATGACCGACGGGATCTGGGTCGTCGACACCGACCCGAGCGACGAGTACCCCATCTACACGCGCGGCAACATCGGTGAGGTCTTCCCCGAAGTGATCGCGCCGCTGTCGTGGACGCTCGGCGTCGTCCCCGGCGCCGAGCCGGGCTGGCGCGACGCGCTCGTCGAGTACGGGGCGTTCGACCCGGAGGAGTACGGCGACGAGGCGGCGGTGTTCATCGGCTGCTTCGGCGGCTACGGGTACCTCAACGTGTCGCTGTACCGGGTGCTCGCGGTCCGCACGCCGGGTCTCACGCCGGAGCTCATGGACCAGGCGCTGTTCGGGACGTCCGACGCGCCGCCGTATCGCGCCCGGCCGGACGACGAGGACCCGGCGAAGACGGCCCGCGTCGAGCAGATGATCGGCAAGATCCTGACGACCGAGGACCTGCCCGAGCTGCGCGACGACCTCGCGGAGGTCGAGCGCATCGTGGCCGAACGGCCCGACATGACCACGCTGTCGAGCGAGCAGCTGCTGGCGCGGGCGCGCGAGAACATGGGCGTCTTCCGGAGGCTCTTCGCCCGCCACCTCCTCATGAGCACTGCCGTCACGGTGCCGATCGGGATCATCCAGGGGGTGTGCAACGAGATCGGCGACCCGACGCTGCCCATGACGCTCGTGGCCGGCCTCGGCGGCGTCGACTCGGCCGCGCCGTCGTGGGCGATGTGGGATCTCGGCCGCCTCGTGGCCTCCACGCCGGCGCTCTCGAGCGAGTTCGACAAGGGCGTCGACGGTCTCCTCGACCGCCTTCGTGGCACCGCCGAGGCCGGCGACTTCCTCGCCGCCTTCGACCGGTTCCTCGTCGACTTCGGTTCCCGCGGCCCGAACGAGTGGGAGATGCGGGCACCCACGTGGGGCACCCACCCGGAGCTCGCGCTCGCCGCCATCGACCGCATGCGGCTCTCGCCCGACTCGGCGGCACCCGAGCGCCACAACCACGAGCGGGCCGAGGAGCGCCACGCCCTCGTCGCCGCCATCGGCGAGAAGCTCGCCGGCGCGCCCGAGGTGCAGGGCCAGTTCCTCGCCGCCTGCCGGGCGGCCGCCGTCTACCTTCCGGGCCGGGAGCGCTCGAAGACGACGATCATCAAGCTGGTGCACGAGGCCCGGCTGCTCTTCACCGAGCTCGGGCGGCGCATGGTCGAGGCCGGATGGTTCACCAAGGTCGAGGACTTCGGGATGCTCACCGACCAGGAGTGGGACGAGTTCCTGGTCACCCCGGAGAAGTTCGTCGACGCCATCCGCGAGCGCGACGCGCTCCACGAGCGGCTGCAGGGTCTCGAGCCGCCGTTCATCGTCGACGGGAAGGTGCCGCCGATCGAGGAGTGGAGACCACGCGGCTCGGCGGCGGTCGCCGTTGCCGGCGCCGGCGACGTGCTGGCCGGGATCCCGGGATGCCCAGGTCAGTACACGGGACGAGCGCGAGTCGTCCTCGACCCCGAGGACCCGACCGCCCTCGAGCCCGGCGACATCCTCGTCGCGCCGATCACCGACCCGGCCTGGACGCCCCTCTTCGTCGCCGCCGGCGCGGTCGTCGTCGACGTCGGCGCCCAGATCAGCCACGCCGTGATCGTCGCCCGCGAGCTCGGCATCCCGTGCGTCGTGTCGGTCACCGAAGGCACGCGCCGGATCCCCGACGGGGCCACCATCACCGTCGACGGCACCACCGGCACCGTCACGGTGCTCTGAATCCGGCGGGCCGCGGGGCGCGCCGGCGCCGGCGCCGACCGGCGCCGGCGGTGATCCATCATTCCTTCATGGTGGGCGGCGAGCGACCTCCGGCCGGCGGCCGCTTCGTGTGGAGCGCCGGCGGCGCGCCCTCCGATCGCGATCGTCTGCCGTGGGCCGACCGCGGGCGGGAGCTGAACCGGCTCGAGGCGGCGCGGCTGCTGTCCCTGCCCACGGTCGAGGTCGCGGTGGCGGGGGAGGGCGGAACACGGCGGTGGCTCGACGGCGGTGAGCGGCGCCGCGTGTGGCGGGACGAGATCGAGCCGAACTTCCACGATCAGCCGGGCTGGCGTCCGCCGCCGAGCGCGCCCCGCCGGCGCCCGTT
>DATAKR010000002.1:0-16758 GCA_036261495.1 Acidimicrobiales bacterium
GGTCGGCCACGAAGAACGGGACGCCGTTGACACCGATGGCGCTGGCCTCGGCCTCGTCCGCGCGCACGCCGTCGGCATAGCGATCGCTCGCGAGCACCGCGTCGACATCGTCGCTCGGCAGCCCGGCGTCGATGGCGAGCCGGGCGAGCGTCTCTGGATCGCCGATCGGCTCGCCCTCGGTGAACGTCGCCGCGAGGAACCGTTCCTTCACCTCGTTCTGCAGGCCGTGCTCGCCGGCGAGGTGCAGCAGCCGGTGCGCGTCGAACGTGTTGCCCGGCCGCTGGCGGTCGAAGCGCATGTCGAGGCCGGCGCCGGCGCCGGCGTCGACGACCCGGGCGATCATCGCCCGGGCCTGGTCGACGCTCGTGCCGTACTTCCGGCTCAGGCGCGTCTCGTAGTCGCCCTCGCGCTCGCGTGGGGCGGAGGGGTCGAGCTCGTAGGACCGCCACACGACGTCGACCTCGGCGGCGTGCGGGAACCGCGCCAGCGCCGTCTCGAAGTTGCGCTTGCCGACGTAGCACCACGGGCAGACGACGTCGGACCAGATCTCGAGCTTCATCGGAAGTGCTCAACGCCGGGGCGGGAGGTCGATGTTCCCTGAGGCGGGGCGGCGGCGGCGGGCTGAGCCGGCGATGCCGGCGATGCCGGCGCAGATCCTACGACCCGGCGTCGCCGTCGGCGGCGCCACCGGAACCCGCGTCCACCTCGGTCGCCGGCACGATCTCGCCGGTGTCGAGGAGGTGGCGGAAGCCGGCGGCGTCGAGGATCGGGACGCCGAGCTCCTGGGCCTTCGTGAGCTTGGCGGCGCCCGGCGCCTCGCCGACGACGACGGCGGTCGTCTTCTTCGACACACTCCCCGGCGACTTCCCCCCGCGCGAGGTGATCGCCTCCTCGGCCGCGTCGCGCGAGAAGCCCTCGAGGGTGCCGGTGACCACGATCGACATGCCGGCGAGCGTCTGCGGCAAGGCGGGCGCCTCGGGGCCCGTCGTGTTGACGCCGGCGGCGCGCAGGCGATCGACGACGTCGCGGTTCGGTCCGTTGGCGAAGAACTCCGCCACGCTCTCCGCGATCTTCGGGCCGACGCCCTCGACCGCGGCGAGCGCGTCGACAGGAGCGTCGACGATCGCGTCGAGATCACCGAAGGACCGGGCGAGCACCTGGGCGACGGTGCCGCCCACGTGGCGGATGCCGAGGCCGACGAGGAGGCTCGCGAGGGGGCGGTCCTTCGAGCGCTCGATGGCGGCGGCGAGGTTGCCAACCGAGGTCTCACCGAAGCCCTCGAGCTCGCGGACGCGGTCCCAGTCGATCGAGTAGATGTCGGCGACGTCGCGCAGGAGGCCGAGCTCGACGAACTGCCGCACGGTCTGCTCGCCGAGGCCCTCGATGTCCATCGCGCCGCGCGAGGCGAAGTGGGCGATCTGGGCGACGCGCCGGGCCGGGCAGTCGAGGTTGACGCAGTAGGTGGCGCTCTCGCCCTCGAGGCGGACGAGCGGTTGGCCGCACACCGGGCACGCGGTCGGGAAGTTCCACTCCGGCAGACCGTCGGGCCGCTGCGCGATCACCGGGCCGACGACCTCGGGGATCACGTCGCCGGCCTTGCGGACGATGACGGTGTCGCCGGGGCGGACGTCCTTGGCCCGCACCTGGTCCTCGTTGTGGAGCGTCGCCAGCCCCACCGTCGAGCCACCGACGAACACCGGCTCGAGCACCGCGAACGGGGTCGCCTGGCCGGTGCGGCCGATGTTGACCTGGATGTCGCGGAGCAGGGTGGTGCGCTCCTCAGGGGGGAACTTGTAGGCGATGGCCCAGCGGGGCGCCTTCGCCGTCGCCCCGATCTCGCCTCGCTGCGCGAGATCGTCGACCTTCACCACCACACCGTCGATCTCGTAGGGCAGATCGTGGCGGTGCTCCTGCCAGCTGTTGCAGTAGTCGAACACCTCGGTCAGCGACGTGATGTGGCGGATGTTGGGGTTCACGGGGAAGCCCAGCTCGCGCAGCCACTCGAGGGTGTCGGTGTGCGTGGTGAACTCGGGTCCGTCCTCGACGGCGCCCAGCTGGTACGACCAGAACGAGAGGTCGCGGGTCGCGGTGATCGACGGGTCCTTCTGGCGGAGCGACCCCGCAGCCGAGTTGCGGGGGTTGGCGAACGGGCGTTGGCCGGCGGCCAGCTGGCGATCGTTGAGCGCCTCGAACGAGGCGATCGGCATGTAGATCTCGCCGCGGACCTCCACCCGGCGGGGAACCCGCCGACCCGTCAGCTCCTTCGGAACCGCCGCGATCGTGCGGACGTTCGCGGTCACATCCTCGCCGACGCGACCGTCGCCGCGGGTGGCGGCCCGTCGGAGGACGCCGTCCTCGTAGAGCAGCGACATGGCGAGGCCGTCGATCTTCAGCTCGCACACGAACGCCACGTCGGCCGGCGGGACGTACCGGTCGAGCCGCCGGCCCCACGCCTCGAGCTCCTCGAAGGAGAAGGCGTTGTCGAGCGACATCATCGGCTGGAGGTGCGGCACCGGCGCGAACAGCTCGGTGACCCCGCCGCCGACCCGCTGTGTGGGCGAGGTCGCCGTCCGCAGATCGGGGTGCTCCTCCTCGATCGCCCGGAGCTCGCGGACGAGCTGGTCGAACTCGAAGTCGGAGATCTCCGGCTCGTCGAGCTCGAAGTAGCGACGGTTGTGATACTCGATCAGCCGCCGCAGCTCCTCGGCGCGGGCGACCGGATCGGGCTCGGTCAAGCCCCGACCGACATGCGGAGCGCGACCGCCTGATCCTGCACACGCTCGGCGATCATGCGCACCAGGCCGAAGACGCGCGGCACCTGCTCCTCGCCGTGATGGGCGAGACCGCAGGCCGGCGTGAGCAGTGACTGCGTGCGGAGCCGGGCGGGGTCGCAACCGTTGCGGGTCATCTCACCCCAGAGCGCGCTCAGGCGGCGCCAGTGCGGGTCGAACCGGTCGCCGATCGGTCGGTCGGTGGGCACCACGCCCCACGCGATCCAGCCGCCGCGGTCGAGGAACGACGAGAAGCCGGCGGCGTCGTCGGCATCGGCCGAGTCGACGGGCAGCGACACCAGGTCGGGGCCGGCGTGGAGGATCAGCCGCCAGTCGGTCGGGCCGCAGCAGTGCACGCCGGCGAGGCCGCCGCGGCCCACCGCCGCGAGCGCGCCCGAGAGGAGGTCGATGGTGTCGTCGGGCGCGAGCGGGAAGTCGGTGTGCAGATACGACACCATGCCCGGCTCGTCGAGCACGATCACCGGCGGTGCGCCCGGGCAGCGCTCGTCGGCCGCGGCCCGGAGCGCTCGCACTCGGTCGGCGACGGTGGCGCCCGCCACCGCGAATGCCTTCGAGGGTCGGGCGCCGGCGGCGATCAAGGCCAGACCGAGCGTGACCGGACCGGCCAGCTGGAGCTTCACCGGCCGCACCCGGGTCGCCGCCGCGTCGAGGAACGCGAGGGTGCCCGCCCAGGCGTCGGCGTCGAGCGGCGCGCCCTCCGGCACCGGAGCGATGCGCCGATCGGCGTGCAGCCCCGCGCCGTCGATGGTGACGCCGGGCATCCCGGCGGCCACCTGCGCGATCATCGACTCCGCGATCGACCGCTGGGGGAGCTGCGGCGCCGCGGGCAGCTCGGGATGCATCTCCAGAGCGACCTCGGCGGCGACGGCGGGGTCGGTGTAGGGCAGGCTTCCGACGCCGGTCGGCGTTCCGGCGACGAGGCGGACCGTCACTTGCGGGCCTTCTTCTTGAGCACTGCCGCGACAGCGGCGCGGCTCGCGTCGAGTGCTTCCAAGAGCTCCTCCGCCGGTGCGGTCTCCTGCCGGACCGCCAGGCTGTACCGCTTGATCACCTCGAGGTCGACGAGGCGCACCTCGTTGGCCATTGCACTGCCCCCCTTCGCCGAAGAAGGTACCGAGCCGGAACGCACTCCGTGTAATTCGTCGGGGACCTGTCAGGGATTCGTCGCGGCGGGCCCCGGTTCGCGAGAGTCGGCGCATGGAGAGGGCGCTGCCGTGGGCAGTCCGCGTGGTGTGGGCGTTGATGCCGTTCGCCGCCGGCCCGGCGTTCGCGTCGGCGCTGCACGACCGCTCGGCGCCGGTCCAACACGTCGGTTCCGTCGGCTTGTGGCTGGCGTGGGCGGTCATCCTCGCCGCATCGCTCGTGCGTCATCCCCTCGCCCTGACCGTCGTGCGCATCGGGGTGCCCGCCGCGCTCGCCGCCGCGGCCGTGGCATCGCTCAGCACTCACTCCGCGGCCACGCTCGCCATGGCGACGTCGACGCTGGCGACCGCACTCGTGCTGCTCCCGGAGACCGCGCAGGCCTACGTGAACGGGGCGGCCTACCCGGGCGAGCGGCGGTTCCCCCTGCGGGTGCCGGGGCCGCTGCTGCTCGGGCCGCTGGAGCTCGCCTGGGCGGCGACCATCGGGCCGCCGGCGGCCGGGATGCTGCTGCTCGCGGCGCGGCAGTGGGTCGCCGGCGGAGTCCTCCTCGTGGCCGGAGGCGCCGCCGCCGTGATCCTCGCCCGGGCGCTCCACGGCCTGTCGCGGCGGTGGCTCGTGTTCGTGCCCGCCGGCCTGGTCGTCCACGACCCGATCGCCCTGGCCGACCCGGTGCTCTTCCGCCGCCAGACGATCTCCGGTCTCGCCCTCGCCGCTGCCGACACCGAGGCCTTCGACCTGACGCAGCGGGCGCTCGGCATGGCGCTCGAGCTCACGCTGAACGAGACGTCGCTGCTGCAGCTCGGCGGCCGCGAGGGCCGCGCCGTGCACGCCCGGGCCGTGCTCGTCGCGCCGACCCGCCCGGGCGGCGTGGTGCGCGAGGCGACCGGGCGCCGGCTCGTGCGCTGATCAGCGCGACGCCACGGCGACACCGAGCGCGAACCCGATCGCCACACACAGCAGGCAGAGGAGGCCGACGGCCAGGATGACCTGACGGGCGTCCTTCACGCGGCCAGCCCGGCACCGACCACTTCGTCGCCGCGGTAGAGCGCGACCGTCTGACCGGGTGCCACCCGGCGCAGCGCGCCCCGCAGCGAGCCGGCCACCCACACCGCCGGCTGCGGCCGGCCATGAGCACTCGTCTGCACGTCGACCTCGGTGCCGTCGGCGAGGGGCCCACCCGCCCACGTCACGTCGGTCAGGGTGATCGCCGGAACCGCCAGCTCGTCCTCGGCACCGACCACGACGGTGCGCGTGTCGACGTCGACGTCGAGCGCGTACCGCCGGGCCCGGGCACCACCCGGCAGACCTCGCCGCTGGCCCACGGTGACGAGCTCGACCGCGGGCACCTCGCCGACGAGGTTGCCGGCGGTGTCGACGAGCCGGCCCGGATGCAGCGGGATGCGGTCGCCGAGGAACACCTCGCGCCCGCCGCGGCGGATGAAGCACACGTCCTGGCTGTCGGGCTTCGACGCCGTGCGCAGACCGAGTCGGCTCGCCTCGGCGCGGACGTCATCCTTGGTCATCTCGCCGACCGGAAGGAGCAGGTGCGCGAGCTGGCGCTGGCCGAGCATCGACAGCACGTACGACTGGTCCTTGGCCGGATCGACGGCACGACGCAGGGCGAAGGCGTCACCACGGCGCACCACGCGGGCGTGATGCCCCGTGGCCACCGCGTCGAAGCCGAGCTGGGCAGCCCTCACCATGAAGCGATCGAACTTGATGTGGCGGTTGCACTCGATGCACGGGTTCGGGGTCCGCCCCGCCGCGTGCGCCTCGACGTAGGGCACGACGACGCGCTCGTCGAAGTCGGCGGTGAAGTTGAAGACGTGATGGGTGATCCCGAGCTGCTGGGCGACACGGCGGGCGTCCTCCACGTCGGCCACCGAGCAGCAGCCGGAATCGCTCACGCCACCCCACAGCTTCATCGTGGCGCCGACCACCTCGTGACGGTCGAGGAGGAGCGAGGCGGCGACCGACGAGTCGACGCCACCCGACATGGCGACGAGGACCCTCACCACCCGCTCCGCATCGCCAGGGCGCGGGGCACGGCCGCGAGGGCGCGGTCGATGTCGGCATCGGTGGTCGCCCACCCGAGCGAGAAGCGGACGCTGCCCTCGGACGGGATGCCCATGGCGGCGAGGACATGGGACGGCTCGAGCGCGCCGCTCGCGCACGCCGATCCCGCGGACGCGCACACGCCCTCCTCGTCGAGGCGCACCAGCAGGGCCTCGGTCTCGACACCGGGGAAGCGCACGTGCGCGTTGCCCGCCACCTTCATCTCGGGCGGCACCGTCTCGACCGCCCCGAGGGCGACGAGTCCCGCGACGAGGCGGTCGCGCCGCGCCGCGATGAGCGCCACGGTCGCGGCGCGCGTCGCCTCGGTCGCCACGACAGCCGCGGCCATGCCGGCGATCCCCGCAACATCGTGCGTGCCGCTGCGGCGGCCGGCCTCCTGCCCGCCGCCGAGGACGATCGGGTGGAGCGCGACGCCGCCGCGGACCGCGAGCGCGCCGATTCCCTTCGGGCCGCCGAACTTGTGGGCGCTGACGGCCACGAGGTCGGCCCCGGCCGCGAGCGACGCCACGTCGAGCCACGGGAAGGCCTGCACCGCGTCGGTGTGGACGAGGGCCTTCGGGGCGCGCCGGCGCACGAGGTCGACGACCTCGGCGAGGGGCTGGATCGTGCCGACCTCGTTGTTGGCGAGCATCACCGAGACGAGGCCGACGTCGTCACCCAGCGCGGCGTCGAGCGCGTCGAGCCGGACCCTACCGGTGCCGTCGACGGGCACGACGGCGCCCCCGACCGCCTCGACCGCGTGCAGCACGGCGTGGTGCTCGACCGCCGAGCACAACGCCCTTCCCCGCGCCGCCCACCCGAGAACGGCCAGGTTGTCGGCCTCGGTGCCGCCGGCGGTGAACACGACCTCCGAAGGAAGCACGCCGAGGGCGGCGGCGACGATCTCCCGCGCCTCCTCGATCGCCTGCTTGGCCCGGCGGGCGACGCGATGCGAACCCGACGGGTTGCCGAAGTCGCGGGTGAGGAACGGGAGCATGGCATCGAGCGCCTCGGGCCGGACCGGCGTGGTGGCGGCGTTGTCGAGGTACGCGGTGTCGTCGTACGCGGTGTCGCCGTACGCGGTGTCGTCGTCGGGCATGCCGGAGTTCAGGGTACCGGCGCCCGCGCGGTCATCCCGGGGGCGCGAAGCCCCCCGCCGGCGCCGGCGGAACCGCCGCCGGTGCCGGCGCGGAGCCGGCGGAGCCCGAAGGCGACCACGAGGGCACGCCGCTGAACGGCGTCGCCCACACGCTGGTGAAGGCGGGCTCGGACGCCGGCACCCTCCGCTGCTGGACCGCCGCGGCGACGCAGGCGAGGAACACCTCGGGGTGCAGACCGCCGGGGTCGGCGTGGATGCGCTGCGCCAGCGGCCATGCGAGCCGGGCCGCCAGGTCCGCCCGGGCGGCGGGCGGGAGGGTCGAGGCGCGCAGCAGGAAGGCGCGAACCGTCTGATAGTCGCCGTTGCCGAGACCCGACACGTCGAGCGTCGCGACGTATCGCTCGAGGCCCCGGGGCGCGAAGAACCGGACGGCTCGCTGGCGCCCGGCACCGGTCCGTTCACGCAGGACGAGCGTGCCGGCGACGAGATCGCCGAGACGCTGGTTGCGCCCGGTCAAGAGGATGGCCAGCACGCCGACGCTGCCCTGCGTCGCCCACTTGTCGACGAGGCCGAGGATCGCCCGGATGGCGGCGTGGCGGAAGCGGATCGGGCCGCCCTCCACGGTGACCACGCGGAGCCCGAGGGCGGCCTTGCCGGGGGTGCGACCCCGCCAGAGCGTCTCGAAGGCGGCCGGGTAGCCGAAGATCACGAGGAACAGGGCGACGTAGACGAGGGCGAACACGACGCCACCGAGGTTCACACCCGCGCCCTCCAGGGCACCGACGCCGGCGAACACGGCGATCACGAGCACCACCTGGATGAGCGCATCGAGGAGCCCGCCGATGAGGCGCGACGCCACGCCCGCGGTCTCGAACTCGAGGACGACCGCCTCGGGGGTGACGACGCCGAGTGCCACTCCCGGTACGGTACGGGACGCGATGGCGACCGCCCCGCTCGACGCGTTCATCGCGAAGAACCAGCCGCTCTGGGACCGGCTCGCGCTCCTCACCCGCAAGACGCGCGGCGGCGTGGCCCGGCTGCCGGCGGCCGAGATCGACGAGATGGTGCGGCTGTACCAGCGGGTGTCGTCGCACCTGTCGTTCGCTCGCACCTACTACGAGGACCCCGCCCTCACCGCCCAGCTGAGCGGCCTCGTCGCGACGGCGGGGGCGGTCGTGTACGGCACGCGGCCCCGGACGCTGCGCGCCCTCGGCCGGTTCTTCTCCACCACGTTCCCGGCCGCGGTCTGGCACAACCGCGCGTTCGTCGCCATCGCCGCCGGGCTGTTCTTCGTACCGGCGATCCTCATCGGCACGTGGCTGGCCTCCTCGCCGAAGGCCGTCGACGCCGTCGGCACGCCGGCGCTCCGGGAGGCCTACCTCAACCAGGACTTCGAGTCGTACTACTCGTCGGAGCCGGCCGCGCAGTTCGCGGCGAAGGTCACGACCAACAACATCCAGGTGGGCTTCCTCGCCTTCGCCGGCGGGATCCTGCTGTGCGTGCCGACGGTGCTGCTGCTCGTCTACAACGGCGCCAACCTGGGCGTGCCCGCCGGCCTGTTCTCCGCGGCCGGCCAGAACGCCAAGTTCTACGGGCTCGTGCTGCCGCACGGGCTGCTCGAGCTCACGGCGGTGGTGATCGCCGGCGCCGCCGGCCTCCGGCTCGGGTGGACGCTCATCGACCCCGGCGACCGCACGAGGCGCACCGCGCTCGTCGAGGAGGGGCGTCGGGCCGTGGTCCTCGTGCTCGGGCTCGTGGCCACGTTCCTCGTCGCCGGCACGATCGAAGGGTTCGTCACCGGCTCGGGCCTGCCCACCGCGATGCGCGTCGGCATCGGCGTCGTCGTGGAGCTGGCGTTCGCCCTCTACGTCGTCGTGCTCGGCCGCGACGCCGCCGCCAACGGCTACACCGGCGTGCTCGACGACCGGCGCACGCTCGCGGTCACAACCGCCCGGTCGCCTTCACCTTGAGGTAGGCGTCGGCCAGCGCCGGTGCCAGCCGCCCGGGCAGCTCGTCGACGACGGTCACGCCGATGCCTCGCAGCCGCGCCGTCAACCGCCGGCGCTCCTCCAGCGCGGCCACCGCGGCCGCCGCCCGGTAGGCACCCGACGGGTCGTCGGGCGAGCGCCGCGCCCACTCGACGACCTCGGGGTCGCGCACGCTGGCGACCACCACGAGGTGGTCGCGCACGATGAGCGGGAGCGCGGGCAACAACGTGTCGGCCACCGCCTGCTCGGCGAGCTCGCTGAAGAGGACGAGGAGTGACCGGCGCCGGAACCGGGCGAGCGCTTCCACGAATGCACCCTGGTAGTCGGACTCGGCCAGTGCCGGCTGGAGCTCGTACATCGCCTCGGTCACGCGCGTCAGCTGGCCACGCGAGTGGCCCGGCGGGACGACGGCGCGCACCTCGCGGTCGAAGGCGACGAGCCCGGCCCGGTCGCCGAGACGGGTCGTGACGGCCGTGAGCATCATCACCGCGTCCATCGCGTGCTCGAGGCGGGGAACCCCGGCCACGCGCCCCGCCATCACCCGCCCGGCGTCGAGGAGGAGCAGCACGGTCTGGTTGCGCTCGGCCCGGTAGGTGCGGACGATGGGCTTGCCGGCGCGGGCCGTCGCGGCCCAGTCGATGCGACGGAACTCGTCGTCGACGCCGTACTCCCGCAGCGACTCGAACTCCGTACCACCGCCGCGGCCCTGCGCCGACCGCAGCCCGATCTCGAGGATGCGCGCCCGGTTGATGCGCAGCTCCGCCTCGTCTCGCGACGCGAACGGCGGGTACACGCGCAGCACGGCCGGAACCTGCCGTCGACCCTGGCGGGCTGCCAGCCCGAGGGGGCCGTCGACCCGCACCGTGAGCTCGGTGACGTCGAAGCGACCGCGCCGGCGCGGGAGGAGCGGGATGCGGGCGGTCACGCGACCGGCCGGAGGAACCACGACGCTCACCCGTCGGCGCTCGGCGCCGAGCGACGGCGCCAGCTCGTCGGCGACGGCGACGCGCAGCCGGCGCTCCGAGGGGTTGTTGACGCGGAGGACGAGGTCGGCTCGCTGGTTGAGCGCGACCACGCCGGGCACCTCACGGGTGACACCGACCGCGGACGGCGCGACGGCGAGCGCGGCGTCGACGGCGGCGGCGACGAGCAGCAACCCGTTGACGACCACGAGGCCGAGCGCCGCGCTGCCCGGGAACAGCGCGACGAGCAGCGCCGCCGCGGCCGCGACCACGGCCAGCCGCGGCGTGGGGACCGGCATCAGCGGGGAACGGGAACCGTCACGAGGATCGTGTCGAGGACCCCGTCGACCGACGTGCCTTCGAGCTCGACCTCCGGCCGGAGCTGGAGCCGGTGCCGCAACGTCGCCTTCGCGACCGCCTTCACGTCGTCGGGCGTGACGAACGACTTCCCGCCCAGCCACGCCCACGCCTTCGACGCGTGGAGCAGCGCCACGGCACCTCGGGGCGAGACGCCGAGCGACACCGACGGCGACTCGCGCGTGGCTCGGACGAGGGCGACGATGTAGCCCTGCACCGGCGGCTCGCACCGCACGTCGTCGACCGCGTCGCGCGCCGCGGCGAGGTCGGCGCCGCTCGCCACCGGGGTCACGCCCGCGGCGCCGAGGTCGTGCGGGTCGAGACCGGCGTCGTGGCGTGCGAGCACCGCCTGCTCCTGCTCGGCGGTCGGGTAGGGCACGAGCAGCTTGAACAGGAACCGGTCGAGCTGCGCCTCGGGGAGCGGGTAGGTGCCCTCGTACTCGACCGGGTTCTGGGTGGCGACGACGAGGAACGGGTCGGGGAGCGGGTGGGTCTCGCCCTCCACGGTCACCTGGCGCTCCTCCATGGCCTCGAGCAGCGACGACTGCGTCTTCGGCGGGGTGCGGTTGATCTCGTCCGCGAGGAGGAAGTTGCAGAACACCGGCCCGGTGCGGAAGTGGAACCCTCCGGTGCGCTGCTCGTAGATCGTCTGGCCGATGACGTCGGAGGGCATGAGGTCGGGGGTGAACTGCACGCGCTTGAACTCGAGGTCGAGGGCCGCTGCGAGCGTCTTCACGAGGAGGGTCTTGGCCACGCCCGGGACGCCTTCGAGAAGCACGTGGCCGCGCACCAGCAGCGCGGCGACCAGGCCCGACAGCGCGCCCTCCTGGCCGACGATGACCTTGCCCACCTCGTCGCGCAGCGCGAGGACCGCGTCGCGAGGATCGCGTCGCGAGCGCGCGCGACGGGCCGGCGGACTGGCGTCAGACATGGGTGACCTCTCTGCGGATGGCGTCGATCGACTGGGCGAGCGCGACGAGGGCGTCGTCGTCGACGGGCGGATCGGAGCCGAGGGCGGCCGCGATCGTGCTCGCCGGCAACGCCGTGTGCATCGCGACGGCGTCGGCCACGACCTGGGGCCCGGCGTCGGCGGGGAGGCCGAGCCGCTCGGAGAGCACCCTGCGGACGTCGGCACGGAGCATGGCGGCGGCCTGGTCGCGGCGGCGCGCCTGCTGGAGCAGGTTGCCGACGGCGACGACGAGCTCGGAGCCCGGGATCTCGACGGGCTGGGTGTCGACGACGGGACGGCCGAGGCGGCGGGCGCGCCACAGCACGACGATGCCGAACGCCAGGAGCAGCTGCCACAGCCCGTCCTTTATGCGCGGCGAGACGAGGTCGAGCAACGACGACTGCCCGCTGCCCGGCGCGTCGGGCTCCAGCACGACGACATCGCCGCGGCCCACGACGCTGGCCGCGAGCACCGAGTTGTCCGCCTCGCCGAGCGCGTCGTTCGTGAACGGGCCGGCGCCGGCCATGGCGAAGATCGTCCCCCGGCCCGCAGCACGGGCGACGAGGAAGGCGGCCTCGCCGACGGGGAAGCACGCGATGTCGCCCGGCTTCGCTCGGAACCCCGCGGGCGCGGGCACGTAGATGGTGCCCACCTTGGCGAGCGCGGGGAGGTCGCACCGCGGCGCAAGGTCGCTCGAAGGCGCCGAGTCGAACAGACCGCCGCGGCCGCGGTCGATCGCCGGCGCGAACGGCGAGAGCGGATCGGCCACGACGAGCACGCCGCCGGCCTCCACCCACGCCCTCACGCGGGCGCGCTGCCGGCTGCCGAGGCGATCGGCGAGCAGCACCGCGGTGCCGGCCGGCGGCGGCTGCGTGCCGATGGAGACGTGGTGGCCGAGCTCACCGAGCAGGAAAACGAGCGCGCGGGTCCCGGACGGGTCGGTGCTGCGAGGGTCGAGGGGGCGACCGCTCCGGCGCCCCGGCCCGATCACGACGGCGGCGAGCACGATCGCCGCGAGCGCGAGCACCCAGGGCAGGGCGCGGCGGGTCGCCGACGGTCCCCGCGTCGCCGGAGCCGTCATCGAACGCCGGAGAGGACGCGGTCGACGAGCCCCCGCAACGACGCGCTCTGGTCGGGTCCGGTGGCGCGGTTGCCATACCACGCTTCCTCGAAGACATCGGTGGCGGCAGCGAAGTCGTCCGCGCTGCGGGGCGCCGACTCGCGCATCTCGAGCCGGTACTCGCCGTCGGTGCGTCCCGGGATCTCGTCGACGAGCCCGCGGCGGGCGAGGTCGGCGATGAGCGCGCGGTAGCGGGCGCGGATCGCGTCGCGCCACTGACCGGCCGCCTCATAGGCGGCGGCGTCGTCGAGCCACTCCCGCGCCGGCCGGCGCTCCTCGACGACCACCGAACCCGGCCCGGCGACGGCGCGGTCGCGCTCCACCGCCCGGAGCAACCGGTAGAGGAGGTACCCGACGGCGACGAGACCCACGACCAGCACGATCCACGCGACGACGTTGCCCCGGCCGCCCCCGACGAGCGCCGACACGAGGCGGTCGAGCTGGTCGATCAGCGCGTCGCGGATGCGCTCGAACAGGGTCTTGACCGGAGGCCGGAACTCGGGGCGCGAGAGGATCTGCTTCGCGGTGTCGCGGATCTGCCCGGCGGTCGGGTCGGGAGGCGGCACGTCGCGCGGTCCGGCGGACGCGACGGCAACGGCGATGGGTGCTCTCATCGGGCCCCGATGTCGGCTGCCATCACCTGGAGGTCGAAGCCCTCTCGGCGGATCCGAGCGTCGAAGTAGAGCAGCGTCGCGACGATCACGACGATGGGCGCAGCCACCAGCTCGCCGAGCGTGGCGCCCACGGCGGCGACGATCCACGCGTAGCTGCCCCCGATGATCGTGGCCGCGTACACCGGGATGGCCCCGAGGATCTGGCTGAAGAGGTTGGCGATGAACCCGGCGAGGAGGCTGATCCCGAGCACGGGCCAGAACCGCGGCCACACCAGCCGCCACGAACGGCGCATGGCGCGGATCGGACCGATCTCCTCGATGGCGATGGCGGGCGCCACGAGCACGAACAGGGCGCTCACCGCAAACCCCGGAAGGATGCAGAACACGCCGCCGACGAGGATCGCCAGATGCACGAGCACGAACGCTGCGAGCAGGGCGGGCGATCGCCGTAGCGCGACCCGCAGAGCACCGCCGACGGAGATGGTGTCGCCGACGTAGGAGGCCGCGACCACGCGACTCACCGCGCCGGCGATGAACGGCGTCACGAGGAGCGAGAGCAGCACGGCCGCGAGCTGCGCGATCGAACGGGCCGCCGAGGATCGGTTCACCGACTCGGCAACGGTCGGATCGTTGATGACGTTCATCAGCCCGACGTCGAACGTCTGGCGGGTGGCGAAGGCGCTGAGGAGCTGCAACGGCAGCGTGATGGTGGCGACGATGAGGAGGATCGTCTTGGCGTTGGCCTTGAGCAGCTTGAAGGCGCCGTCGAGGATGTCGGAGAGCGACATGGGGTGCAGCGGCAGGGGGCCGGTCCGCGCGCTGCCGCCCGTGGCGAGCGGCGGCGGGGGGTGTGGGGCCCAGGGCTGCGCCCACTGGGACGGGACCGGTTGCTGCGGACCCCACGGTTGCTGCGGACCCCACTGGGGCGGCCCCCACTGGGGCGGCGGCGGACCCCACTGGGGCGGCGGCGGAGGAGGCAGAGGCGGAGGAAGAGGAGCGGCCGGAGGCGGCGCGGCCGGCGCGGGTCGCGACGGCTCTCCGTCGAGCGGCGCCCACGCGCGCCGTGGCTCGTCGTCAGGCGCAGGCACGGCCGCCATTGTTACCGGCCGCTCACGCCCGGAGGTCGACGACACGCTGGTCGTCGAGGCGTTCGAGTCGCTCCGACAGCTCGCGCCGGTCGAGCACGACGAACTGGGTCGCCGAGAGCTGGCGATCGAGCTCGCGCACGAGGCGTCCGGGATGCCCCGCGGTGCGGGGCGCGAGGAACACGATCAGCTCCTCGACGCCGTCGACCGTGCGGAGCTCGGCCTGCCACAGCGCCACGTCGGGGTGATCGTCGAGGAACCGGGCGAACGGGGGCAGCGGCGACGTGATCCGCAGCCGCGGGCTGGTTCGGCCGCACGCGACGCAGGGCGTGTCGTCGAGGCAGCCGAACACGCCCGTGCGCTGGCGCAGGAGGACCGACCCCTTCCATCCGAGCGGCGACCACACGACCTCGCCGTCGCCACCGGGCGCCACCTCGTCGCCCGAATCAGGGTCGGCGATCTCGATCACCTCGCAGGCGGGCCAGGTGTGCACGTCGATGCCGTCGCGGCACTCGCTCCAGAGCGCCCTCACCCCGGGCGGTGCCCACACGGCCACCACCGCCACGTCGGCGCCGACGTGGGACGCCAGCAGCGTGAGGCGCGCCCGCGAGGCGGGGTCGACGGGTTCGCCCACGACGAGGAGGGTGTGCAGCGCACCGAGTGAGAAGGCCGCCTCCCGCGCCTCGGTGAGCAGTCGCAGCAGATCGCCGAGCCGGCCGCAGAGCACCGAGGGGCGGAGCCGGGCCATCTCGTCGGCGGTCGCCGCGACGCCGAGGAACAGCGCCGACACGCCGGCCGCGCGGGCGCCGAGCGCGATCTGCCAGAACGTGAGATGCGGCCCGGCGGGCTGCACACCGACGAGCACGTCCGATGGCGACACGCCGGCCATCTCGAGCGTCGACCGGCCCAGCTCGCCGAGCCTCGTCAGGTCCTCGGCCGAGTACCCGATCGGCACCCCGTGGCCCTCGACCCAGTGGATCGGCTTGTACCGGGGATCGAGCACCTCACGGTTGAAGGCGCCCTGCCGGCGCCGCACGCCGGCCCACCAGAACCGCAGCCGGAGGTCGCTCTCGGGGGTCGTCGCCAGGCTCGTGGCGGTCGGCCGCAGCACGAGCGCCGCCGGGTCGTCGACGTCGGCCAGCCGCGTCAACGGCAGCCGCCTCAGCGCCTGCCGGGCGTCGTCGCCCACGGTGACCCCACGGTGCCACGCCGAGTAGGGGGCCACCTGCTCGAGGAGGTACCGGCGCAACGCCCGCGCCTGACCGGCGTGCAGACGCCCGGGACGTTCGTACTCGCCGATCACTCCGGCGAACGGTACCGCCTGCGCCCGCCCGGTCCGCCGGCACCCGGCTTCCCCAACTTCGCCCGCACGCGGCGTACCGTAGGAGCTGTGGCCCCACCTGCCGCCATGAGCCAGCACCCGTGAGTCAGCTGCGGCTCGATCCGCTCACCGGACGGTGGGTCGTCGTGAGCGTCGACCGGGCGGCCCGGCCACAGGCGTTCGCCACGCGGTCGTTGCCGGTGCAGGCCGACCACGACCGCCCCTGCCCGTTCTGCCCGGGCAACGAGGAGGCGACGCCGCCCGAGCTCGAGCGATACGGCCCGAAGGGCGAGTGGCTCGTCCGCGTGGTGCCCAACCTCTACCCGGCGTTCGGTGGCACCGAGGCCATGACCGTCACCAACCTCGGTCCGGTCTTCACCCAGGCGCCGGCGAGCGGCCTGCACGAGGTCGTGATCTTCTCCCCGGAGCACGACGGCAGCTGGGCCGACCTCACCGACGCCGAGGCGACGCTCGTCATGACCGCGGTGCGCGATCGCATCGACGAGCACGCCAGCCTCCCGACCGTCCGCTACAGCCAGTTCATCACCAACTGCGGGCGGGAGGCCGGCGCGTCGATCGAGCACCCGCACGGCCAGCTCCTCGCCATGCCGTTCGTTCCCGGCGAGCTCGTCGACGAGCAGGCCGGATTCGACCGCTTCGAGGGTGCGTGCCTCCTCTGCACCACGGTCGAGGCCGAGATGGAGTCCGGCCACCGCCTCGTGCACGTCGACGAGGAGGTCGTCGCGGTCTGCCCGTTCTGGAGCGGCACGCCGTACGAGATGCTGCTGCTCCCCCGCGTCCATTCGGCGTTCGTCAACCGCGCCGGCGCCGGATCCGTCGAGTCGATGGGCCGCGCCATCCGCGACGCTCTGCTCCGCCTGCGCCGCGTCGCCGGCGACGTCGCCTACAACATCGTCTTGCACACCGCGCCCTTCCGGTCCACCACCGAGTTCCACTGGCACGTCCACGTGCTGCCCAAGGTCACGACGCCGGCCGGGTTCGAGCTCGGCACCGGTGTGTTCATCAACGTCCTACCGCCCGAGGTCGCGGCTGCGGAGCTGCGCGCCGCGGGCGGCGGCGAGTGAGCCCGGGGCGCGCGAGGGGTCGCGACCGGCAGCACCCGGATGGCATCCGGGTGGAGGTGCACATCGCCGCGGTGCCCGAGGCGGTGTGGGACGACGTGCGGCACATCTCGACCCATGTCACGTGGATGGAGGACGCGGTCGCCATCCGCTTCACCGGCGCGTCGACGGAGGGCGTGGGGACGTCGTTC
>DATAKR010000061.1:0-2081 GCA_036261495.1 Acidimicrobiales bacterium
TACGGCTGCACGATCTGGGTGCGCCACGTCGCCGGCGGGGTGGTCGGCTCGGAGAAGTACACCTCCCACGCGTCGCCGTCGGCGTCGAGGTGCTTCTCGCCGAGCCACGCGCCGATCGCCTCGTACGCCGGCACCATGGCGTCGTACGGGCCGATGTGCCACACGGTGGCGGCCTCGCCGCCCGGGAGGGTGGACGCCTTCACGCGGCTGCCGGTGCCGGCCGCCGCCTGCGGGAGCGGGGCGGCGAGCGGGAAGCCGGCGGTCACGTCGAAGTGCCCCGGCGAGACGAGGTGGTAGCGCGCGAACGGCGGGCCGGCGATGGCGCCACCGGCCGCGGCGACGGCCGCCATCACGTCGCCGATGGCGCGACCGATCCACTCCCCGATGCCTGCCACGTCGACGCGCGCCGACACGACCGCCACCGGCTGCTCGTCGAGATGGACGGTGGAGATCTCGTAGGTCATGTTGCGATCGTCGACCGCCGCCCCGAGCGCGGAAAGAGGCGAACGTCACCCCCCACGGCGGGGGGGGACGTGACCCGTTACGCCGTGCTGGGGTTGAGGAACTGCTGCAGGTCGAAGTAGTCGCGCCAGGCCGTGATCTTGCCGGCCTCGATCTCGAAGACGCCGGCCACGGGGAGCTCCACCGGGTTGCCCCCGAAGGTCATCCGGTCGATGCGCTCGGTGAACACCACCGAGCCGGACGAGGCCATGTTGAGCAGCACGAACTCGATCTCGGGCGAGCCCGGCACGAACGTCTCGAGCGTCGCCCGGATGGCGTCCTTGCCACTCGCCGGCGCCAGCGGGATGTTGTGGTAGACGGCGTCGTCGGCGAAGAAGCCGAGGATCTCCTCGATGTCGCGGCGGGCGAACGCCAGGCAGAACGAGCGGACGAGGTCTTCGTTGGCGGCACTCGGATCCATGGCGCGCAGCGTAGGTGGCGCTGGTCGGCCCGGCGCCCGGGCGAGCCCCTCAGCGGGCGTGGATGTAGTCCTCCAAGGCGCGCCGATCGGTCTCGAGCTCGTCCATCCGGCTCTTCACCACGTCGCCGATGCTGACGATGCCGCGGAGCACGCCGCCCTCGACCACGGGGACATGGCGCACCCGGTGGTTCGTCATCAACGCGACCAGCGAGTCGACCTGGGCGTCGGGCTCGCAGGTGAGGACCTCGGCCGACATGACCGTCGAGATCCGGGCGGCCAACACGTCGGCGCCGGTCTCGTGCAGGCGCCGGACGATGTCGCGCTCCGACAGGATCCCCTCGACCGTCACACCGTCGGACGACACGACGAGCGCCCCGATGTTGTGGCGGGCGAGCGCCTCGAGTGCGGACGCGACCTTCGCCCTCGGCTTGACGGTGACCACGTCTGCGCCCTTGCGGCGCAGGAGCTCTTCGATCCGCATCGGCCCCTCCTCCCCTGCTCGCGCAGGTGTCCCGATGACCGCAACTGTACGGCGCCCCGTGCGCGGCGGGAGGAGCGCGATCCAGCTCGCGTCACCGGCGGCGGGCGGGGCGGCTCCGCGCCGGCAACAGGATGGCGGCAGAGGGCTCGGCGTGGTCGACGTCCCTGCCGCCGTGGTCGCGCTCGTCCGGGCCTGAACCTTGACGACTGGGGCACAGGCGAGCGCTACCCCCTGCGGTGCATCCCCGACGCGAGCGTCACGTGCAGTGAGGGCCTTCCGACGACTCGGTCTTGCGTCGCCAAGTGTGCACTTGTGGGGGTGATTCCCATGGGTTTCCCGCCAAATCACCCCCACAACTGCACACCTTGGAAGGCTGCGCGACCGAGCGTCCTGAGCGCGCGAACCGGCGATCGCGCGGCGGAGGTGAGAACGGTCACCGGCGCCGGTGCTCCTCAACGGCCTCACCGGGCGAGCAGTCCCAACGGGATTCGAACCCGTGTCTCCACCTTGAGAGTCTGGCCGCGGGCACTTTCCGGCAGTGTCAGCGAGTGGCCGCCATCACCGTTTGTGCTGCTCAGAGGCCATCTACCCGGTGACGCGTGTGACGGCCTGCGGACAGCGTTTCCAGGTCGTTAGGGCACGCTAAGGGCACGAAGCCCGGGGCGGCCCGTGCGGCCC
>DATAKR010000066.1:0-6312 GCA_036261495.1 Acidimicrobiales bacterium
ATGTCCATCCCGAGCGCGTGCAGGAGCGACTCGAGCCCGACCGCCACGCCGATCCCCGTCACGACGCCGAGCACCGAGGCGATGAGGCCGACGATGGCGGCCTCCCCGACGACCGACGCCATCACCTGGCGGCGGCTGGCGCCGATCGCCCGCAGCAACGCCATCTCACGGGTGCGCTGGGCGACGATGATCGAGAAGGTGTTGTAGATGATGAACGCGCCGACGAAGAGGGAGATGAGGGCGAAGGCGAGCATGAACGTGCCGAAGAACGCCAGGTTCTTCTGCATGCCGGCCTGCTGCTCTCTCACGACCTGGGCGCCGGTCAGCACCTGCACGTCGGCGGGCAGGACGGACCGCAGCCGCTTCTGGAGCTCCGTCTGCGTCACGCCGTTGGCCGCCTGCACCGAGATCGAGTCGAACTTGCCGGGCTCGGCCGCCAGACGCTGCGCCTCCGCCGGCGGGAACTGGACGATCGAGGCTCCACCGGGGCTGTCGGCGGCGCCGAACCTCGTGATCCCGACGACGGTCTCCTGGACCGGCGGCCCGTTCACGAGAAGTGTCGTCGTGTCGCCGACGTGGAGCCGGCCGCGCGTGGCGCTGAAGCGGTCGATGGTGATCTCGCCGGCCTTCGCCGGCGCCCGGCCCTCGACGAGGTGGAAGGCGTTGAACGCCGGGTTGTCGTGCCACGAGGTGCCGAACGTCGGCGCCCCCCGGCCCGGGTTGCCGATGGCCTTGCCGTCCCTGCCGACGATCTGGGTGTAGCCGAGCACGCCGCCGGCGGCGTCGCGCACACCGTCGACCGCCTTCACCGTGGCGACGAGCGACTCGTCGATGCGGGCTCGCTGCTCCATCCCGTCGGCGCTCGCCTTCGATGCGCTCCGCACCTGGGCGTCGACGCCCTTGTAGACGGTGGCGAACAGGTCGTCGAACGTCCTCGTGACCGTGTCGGTGAGCACCATCGTGCCGGCCATGAACGCCACGCCGAGCAGTACCGACAGGGCGGTGGTCAGGAGGCGCAGCTTCCGAGCGCCGAGGTTCTTCAACGTGGCGCGGACCATCGTCACTCCCCGATCCGCTTCATCCGGTCGAGCACGCGGTCCGCGGTGGGGTCGTCCATCTCGTCGACGATCCGACCGTCCCCGAGGAACACCACCCGGCTGGCGTAGGCGGCCGCGACAGGGTCGTGGGTGACCATGACGATGGTCTGGCCGAGGTCGTGGACCGCCCGCCGCATGAACGAGAGGATCTCGGCTCCGGCTCGCGAGTCGACGTTGCCGGTGGGCTCGTCGGCGAAGATGATCTCGGGCCGACCGGCGAGCGCGCGGGCGACGGCGACGCGCTGCTGCTGCCCGCCGGACAGCTCGCTCGGGCGGTGGGCGAGGCGGTCGCGCAGGCCGACGGTGCCGATCACGGCGTCGAGCCACACCTGCTCGACCTTGCGGCCGGCGAGTGCCGCCGGCAGCGTGATGTTCTCGAGCGCGGTGAGCGTCGGGACCAGGTTGAACGACGGGACGACGAACCCGATGCGGTCGCGGCGGACCGTCGTGAGCTCCTTGTCGTTCAGCCCGGCGAGGTTCGTCGCCCCGAGGTGCACCTCGCCCGAGGTCAGGGCATCGAGGCCGGCGAGGCAGTGCATGAGGGTCGACTTGCCCGAGCCCGACGGACCCATGATCGCGGTGAAGCGGCCGGCGGCGAACTCGACATCGACCGCATCGAGCGCGGTGACGGCGGTGCTGCCCTTGCCGTAGATCTTGGTCGCCTGGACGGCCCGGGCGGCGGTGCCCGACCCTGCACGCGCCGTGGTCGCCGCCGTGGTCTCGATCGTGGTCATACCGGGCATTGTCCGGGACCGACGGCGCCGCGCACATCGTGCAGGCCGGTGAACGCGAGGGGGTGGTGGTCCTCCCTCAGGAGGACATCGTGGTCATCCTCGGCGACGGCGTCAGGCGGCCGGCTCGGTGAGCGTGGCGTCGACCGAGAAGCCGTCGGCCTCCTGGAACACGAGGTCGCCCTCGACGACGCCGGCCTCGCGGAGATCGTCGGTGGCGGCCCGGGCGGCGGCGATGCGGGCGGCGGCGTCGCGCACGACCGCCGACGCGATGGGCGTCTTCATCGAGCGCTTGGCCTCGGTCTTCACCTTGCGGAGCTCCGAGAGGACGTCGGCGGCCGCGGCGAGGATCTCGGTGTCGCCCCCCGACGGGATCTCGTCGATGGTGGGCCACGACGCCCGGTGGATCGACCCCTCCTCGCGCCACGACCACACCTCCTCGGTGACGTACGGAAGGAACGGCGCGAAGAGCCGCAGGACGACCGACAGCGCGAGCCGCAGCGCGGCCAGAGCCGAGGCATCGCCGGCGTAGGCGCGCCCCTTGACGAGCTCGAGGTAGTTGTCGCAGAAGTTCCAGAAGAACGGCTCGATGCGCTCGATGGCACGCGTGTAGTCGTAGTCGTCGAAGGCCCGGGTGGCGTCGTCGATCACCGATCGGAGGCGGGCGAGCATCGACCGATCGAGCGCGTTCGCCACCGCGGACGGGTCGACCGGGGCCCCGGCCGCGCCGGCGCCGGCCTCGATCGACAGCACGAACTTCGACGCGTTGAGGATCTTGATGGCGAGCCGGCGCCCGATCTTGAACTGGTTCGGGTCGAGGGCGATGTCCTGGCCCGGGCGGCCACCCGCGGCCCAGTAGCGGACGGCGTCGGCGCCGTGCTGGGTGAGCAGGTTCATCGGATCGTCCGGCGCGTTCCCGGCCGACTTCGACAGCTTCTTGCGCGTCGGATCGAAGACGAAGCCCGAGATGGCGGCGTCGGTCCAGGGCAGTCGATCGAACTCGAAGTGGCTGCGGAGCACCGTGTAGAAGAGCCACGTCCGGATGATCTCGTGGGCCTGCGGCCGGAGGTCGTACGGGAAGACCTTCTCGAACAGGTCGGGATCGTCGGCCCATCCGCCGACGATCTGGGGGCTGAGCGACGACGTGGCCCACGTGTCCATCACGTTGGGGTCGCCGGCGAAGCCGCCGGGCTGGTCGCGCTGCGCCTCGGTGTACCCCTTCGGCACGTCGGTCGACGGGTCGACGGGCAGGTCGTCGAAGGCGGGGAGGATCGGGTTCTCCCAGTCGACGACGCCGCCGGCATCGATCGGGTACCAGAGCGGGATCGGGACGCCGAACGGAAGCTGGCGGGTGATGTTCCAATCGCCGTTGAGGCCGTTGACCCAGTTCTCGTAGCGAACCCGCATGAAGTCGGGGTGCCACTTCAGCTCGTTGCCGCGGGCGAGCATCGCCTGGCGCAGCTCTTCGTCACGCCCCCCGTTGCGGATGAACCACTGCCGGTTGGTGATGATCTCGAGCGGGCGCGACCCGTTCTCCCAGAACTTGACCGGGTGCGTGATCGGCTTCGGCTCGCCCACGAGCTCGGCCGACTCCCCGAGCATCTCGACGATCCGGCGCTGGGCCTGCTTGGCGGTCTTGCCGACGAGCTCGTCGTAGGCCGCCTGGGCGCGATCGGCGTCGCCGGCCTCCCAGCCGGGCGCGCCCCACGTGACCGGGAGCAGCCGGCCGTCAGGGCCGATGACCGAGCGGACGGGGAGGTCGAGCTCGCGCCACCAGGTGACATCGGTGACATCGCCGAACGTGCAGATCATGGCGATGCCCGACCCCTTCTCGGGGTCGGCGAGGGGGTGCGCCTTGACCGGGACGCGCGCACCGAAGAGCGGCGTCGTGACCTCCGAGCCGAACAGCGGCTGGTAGCGCTCGTCGTCGGGGTGGGCCACGAGCGCCACGCATGCGGGGATGAGCTCGGGTCGGGTCGTCTCGATGAACACGTCGCCGCCGTCGTCGGCCCGGTGGAAGGCGATGCGGTGGTAGGCGCCGGGCAGCTCGCGGTCTTCGAGCTCGGCCTGGGCGATGGCCGTGCGGAAGTCGACGTCCCACACCGTGGGGGCCTCGGCGGTGTAGGCGAGGCCGCGCTCCAACAGCCGGAGGAAGCCCCACTGCGAGGCTCGCTGGGCCCGGGCGCCGATGGTGGTGTAGGTGTGCGTCCAGTCGACGGAGAGCCCGGCCCGGGTCCAGAGGTCGTAGTAGCTCTTCTCGAGCTCGGTGGTGAGCTGCTCGCACAGCATCACGAAGTTGGGTCGCGAGATCGGCACCGGGGGGCTGGTGCCCTCGCCGGGAGGCTCGAAGCCGGCGTCGAAGGGGAGCGTGGGGTCGCAGGTGACGCCGTAGTGGATCGAGACGCGGCGGACGACGTTGAGGCTGTTGTCGTCCCACCCCATCGGATAGAAGACCTCCTTGCCCCGCATCCGCCAGTAGCGCGCCGTGATGTCGGTGTGGGTGTAGGAGCAGACGTGGCCGGGGTGGAGGCGACCGCTCACGGTGGGAGGCGGCGTGTCGATGGAGTACACCTCGTCCCGCGACTTCGACCGGTCGAAGCGGTACACGCCGGTGTCGTGCCAGCGCGCGGACCACTTCTCTTCGAGGCCTTCGAGCGACGGTTTGTCGGGGAGGGAGGGCGCCATGTGGGCCACTACGGTACTTGCGTGCTCCGGATCCACGACAGCGCAAAGGGCGAGCTCGTCGACTTCGTCCCGCGGGAGCCCGGCAAGGTGTCGATGTACGTGTGCGGCCCGACGGTGTACGCCGAGCCCCACCTCGGGCACGGCCGCTTCGCGCTGGTGTGGGACGTCGTGCGCCGCTACCTCGAGTGGCGGGGGTTCGACGTGCGCTTCGTGTCGAACATCACCGACATCGAGGACAAGATCATCAACCGGGCCAACGAGGAGGGGCGCCCCACCGAGGAGGTGGTCGACGAGTACACGGCCTCCTGGTACGCGTGCATCGACCGCCTGGGCGTGCGCCGGCCCGACGCCGACCCGAGGGCCACCGGCTACGTCGACCGGATGGTCGCCTACATCGCCGATCTCGTCGCGCGCGGCCGCGCCTACGTCACCCCGAGCGGCGTCTACTTCTCGGTGGAGTCGATCGAGGACTACGGCCTGCTGGCCCGGCAGTCGCTGCAGAACCTCCTCGTCGGCGGGGGCGACCGGGAGATCTACGGTCAGCAGGACAAGCGCAACCCCCTCGACTTCGCGCTCTGGAAGTTCGCCAAGCCGGGCGAGCCCGCCTGGGACTCGCCCTGGGAGCCCGGCCGGCCCGGCTGGCACATCGAGTGCACGGTCATGTCACTCGACCTGCTGGGCGACGGCTTCGACATCCACGGCGGCGGCGAGGACCTTCGGTTCCCGCACCACGAGAACGAGCGAGCCCAGTCGGTGGGCGGCGGCCACCCGTTCGCCCGCTACTGGGTGCACAGCGGGATGGTCGTGGCCGCCGGCGGGGAGAAGATGTCGAAGTCGCTCGGCAACAGCGTCTCGCTGCCCGAGCTGCTCGAGCGGATCGACCCCCGCGCCTACCGGCTGCTCGTCGTGCGGGCCAAGTACCGCTCGCCGCTCGAGGTCACGGAGGCGACGCTGGCCGACGCCGCGGGGGGCCTCGCCAAGCTCGACGAGTTCGCCCGCAACCTGCCCCCGGCGCCCGATGTGGAATCCGACCCCGACGTGCTCGACCGGTTCCGCGACGCCATGGACGACGACTTCAACATGCCGACGGCCACGGCGATCGTGTTCGACGCCGTGCGGGCGGCCAACTCGGCTCGTGACGCCGGCGACGTGACCCGCGCCGCCGCGCTGGCCGCCGCCGTGCACGAGCTGCTCGGGGTGCTCGGCCTCGACACGCCGGCAGCCGAGGCGGACGTCGACGCGTGGGCCGCGGCCAAGGCGGCGGCGCGCGACGAAGCCCGGGCGACGAAGGACTGGGCTCGCGCCGACGCGCTCCGCGACGAGCTCGTGGCCGCCGGGTGGAAGGTGGACGACACGGCCTCCGGCACCCGCCTCAGCCGCTGACCCCGCGGCTCCCGGCTACAGGCCGAGCGACGTGCTGGTGGGCGCGCCGGTGGGCAGCACCGTGCCGCTCACGTCGACGATGACCCCGGCCGTCGTGCCGGGCGCCGCGGGCGGCGTGTCGCCCTCGGCGACGGGGCCGGCCGCCACGCCCACCGTGGGAGCGTCGCTCACGGCCGTGGTGACGCCGGCGGTCTGGCCGCCGATCTCGACCCCGACGGCGGCGCCGACGAGCGGCTCGGTCGTCGGGGCAGGCGGCGGTGTCGTGTCGGTGGGGCCACCGTCGGACGCGGGCGTCGACGACGACAGCGGGGGCGTGGTCACCGGCGGGGCGGGATCTGGAGCAGGTGACGCCGGCGCCGCGGCGGCCGCGTCGTCGGCCGGCGGGACGGCCACCGTCGTGGTCGATCGGTCGAGGA
>DATAKR010000082.1:0-12214 GCA_036261495.1 Acidimicrobiales bacterium
GTGGGCCTCCAGAACGCGGGGCCGGTGCCCGGCGGGCGAGTGGCTGCTACCCTGCGAATCACAGGCATGTAACTCGTCCACAGGCTCCTGTGGAGAGGCCTGTGGACGGTCAGCCGGTCATCAGCGCGTTCGACGAGGGGAACTCGTGGGGGATTCGTTCAGCCATCTCCACCTGCACACCGAGTTCTCGATGCTCGACGGCGCCGCCCGGATCAGCGAGGTGGTGGCCCGCGCCGTCGCCGACGGGCAGCCGGCGATCGGCATCACCGACCACGGCAACATGTACGGCGTCCTCGACTTCTACAAGGAGTGCAACACCCAGGGGATCAAGCCGGTCATCGGCATCGAGGCCTACATGGCCGCCGAGTCGCGGTTCGACCGGCCCGTGCGCCGGGGCCGGGTCGACGACACCGGTGGCGACGGCGACCGGGGCGAGAAGCTCTACTACCACATCATCTTGCTGGCGGAGTCCACCCAGGGCTACCGCAACATGATGAAGCTGTCGTCGGATGCCTTCCTCGAGGGCTACTTCTACAAGCCCCGCTGCGACTGGGAGCTGCTCGACAAGTACCACGAGGGGATCATCGCCACGACCGGCTGCCTCGGCGGCGTCGTGCTCCAGGCGATGATGAACGGTGAGGAGAAGAAGGCCTACGAGCTCGCCGGCCGGCTGCAGGACATCTTCGGCCGCGACAACCTCTTCGTCGAGCTGCAGGACCACGGCATGCCCGAGCAGCAGCGCACCAACCCGATGCTGCTCGAGATGGCCAAGCACCTCCGGGCGCCGGTGCTCGCCACCAACGACAGCCACTACACCAACCACGAGGACCACGTCTCGCACGACGCGCTGCTCTGCGTGCAGACCGGGTCGAACATCGACGACCCCAACCGCTTCAAGTTCTCCTCCGACCAGCACTACCTGAAGACGGCGGCGGAGATGCGGTACCTGTTCCGCGAGGTGCCCGAGGCGTGCGACAGCTCGCTCTGGATCGCGGAGCGGGCGAACGTCGAGATCGAGTTCGGCAAGCCCCAGCTCCCGCAGTTCCCGATCCCCGAGGGCTTCACCGGCCAGGCCGACTACCTGCGCCACCTCACCTACGAGGGAGCAAAGGAGCGCTACGGCGAGCCGCTGCCCGCCGAGGTCCGGGAGCGGCTCGACTACGAGCTCGGCGTCATCGACGACATGGGCTTCTCCGCCTACTTCCTCGTCGTCTGGGACCTCATCCGCCACGCCAAGTCGAGCGGCATCCGCGTCGGCCCGGGGCGGGGTTCGGCGGCGGGGTGCTGCGTGGCGTACTGCCTCCGCATCGTCGACCTCGACCCGATCCGCTACGACCTCATCTTCGAGCGCTTCCTCAACCCCGGGCGCAAGACCATGCCCGACATCGACATGGACTTCGACGAGCGCTACCGCAGCGAGATGATCCGCTACGCCGCCGAGCGCTACGGCCGCGACCACGTCGCCCAGATCGTCACCTTCTCGACGATCAAGGCCCGGGCGGCGGTCCGCGACGCGGCCCGGGTGCTCGGCTACCCGTATGCCGTGGGCGATCGCGTCGCCAAGGCCATGCCGCCGCTCGTCATGGGTCGCGACACGCCGCTCTACGCCTGCCTCGACAAGCACCCGAAGTACGAGGACGGCTACAAGGCGGCCGCCGAGCTGCGCGACATGTACAACGTCGACCCCGACGTCAAGAAGGTCGTCGACGTCGCCCGCGGCCTCGAGGGCCTGCGCCGCCAGGACGGCATCCACGCCGCCGCCGTCGTGATCACCAACGAGCCGCTCACCGAGTACCTCCCCATCCAACGCAAACCCGGGCCCGGCGAGAAGGCCGAGGACGCGCCGATCGTCACCCAGTACGAGATGCACGGGGTCGAGGAGCTCGGGCTGCTCAAGATGGACTTCCTCGGGCTGCGCAACCTGTCGGTGATCGAGATGGCCCTCGACCTCATCGAGGAGTCGACCGGGGAGCGGCCCGACATCGACGGCATCCCGCTCGACGACGAGCCGACGCTCGAGATGCTCCGCAAGGGCGACTCGATCGGCGTGTTCCAGCTCGAGGGCGGGCCCATGCGGGCGCTCATGCGCTCGCTCGCGCCCACGTCGTTCGACGACGTCGCCGCGCTCATCGCCCTCTACCGGCCGGGGCCGATGGCGGCCAACATGCACAACGACTACGCCGACCGGAAGAACGGCCGGACGCCGATCGAGTACCTGCACCCCGACCTGGCCGACGTGCTCGCCGACACCCAGGGCCTCATGATCTTCCAGGAGAAGCTCATGCGGGTCGCCCAGAAGTTCGCGGGCTACTCGCTGGAAGAGGCCGACAACCTGCGACGCGCCTGTGCGAAGAAGAAGCGCGAGCTCATCGTCAAGGAGCGGGAGAGCTTCGTGGCGGGGTGCGAGCGCACCGGCTACGGCGCAGAGATCGGCAACAAGCTCTTCGACATCATCGAGCCCTTCGCCGACTACGCCTTCCCGAAGGCGCACTCGTATGGCTACGGCCTCGTCACCTACCAGACGGCCTGGCTCAAGGCGCACCATCCGGCCGAGTACCTCGCCGCCCTGCTCACCTCGGTCAAGGACGACAAGGACGCCACCGCCAAGTACCTGTCGGAGTGCCGCACCATCAACATCCCGGTGCGGGTGCCCGACGTCAACGTGTCGGTCGCGAACTTCGCGGTGAAGGACGGCGCCATCCCGTTCGGCATGTCGGCGGTTCGCAACGTCGGCAGCGCCCTCGTGCAGCTGATCGTGGCCGAGCGCGAGGAGAACGGGCCGTTCGTCGACTTCTACGACTTCGTGGAGCGGGTCGACCCGCAGGTGCTCAACAAGCGCACCGTCGAGTCGCTCGTCAAGGCCGGGGCGTTCGACAGCCTCGGTCACCCCCGCAAGGGCCTGTGCCTCGTCTACGAGACGATCATCGACCGCACGCTCGCCCGCCGGCGCAAGGAGGCCGAGGGCCAGTTCGACCTGTTCGCCGACCTGGCCGGCGATGACGGCGACGGGTCGTCGCAGGTCGACCGCGTGCCGATCCCCGACGTCGAGTTCGAGAAGATGCCCCGGCTGGCGTTCGAGAAGGAGATGCTCGGCCTCTACGTCTCCGACCACCCGCTGATGGGGGCCGAGGCCGCGCTCCGCAAGGTCGTCGACTGCTCGATCGATGCGCTCCGCGACACCGGCGAGGGGGAGGTGAAGGTCGTGGGCGGCGTCGTCACGAGCCTCGGCCGCAAGTACACCAAGAAGGGCGAGCTCATGGCCACGTTCGTCCTCGAGGACCTCGAGGCCGCGATCGAGGCCATGGTGTTCCCGCGCGTCCACCAGGAGTACGGGTCCCTCCTCACCGACGACGCCGTCGTCACCGTGAAGGGCCGGCTCGACACCCGCGAGGAGCCCCACAAGATCATCGTGATGGAGGTCCGCAGGGTCGAGCTCAACGTCGACGCCGGCCCTCCCATCCACCTCGCCCTGCCGCTCGCGACCCTCACCGACACCACCGTCGACAGCCTGAAGCGCCTCCTGCTCGACCACACCGGCGACTCTCCGGTGTTCCTCCACGTCGGCGAGAAGGTGCTCAAGCTCTCCGACGAGTTCTGCGTCGACGCCACCAACGGGTTGCTCGCCGAGGTGCGGGTGCTCCTCGGCGCCGACGCCGTCCTCGCCTGACCCCGACAACCGGTCGTTTCGGGCGATCCGGACGCCGGACCGTTCGACCCAGATCCTTCCGGTCGTTTAGTCTTGTAGACCGCACGGTCAAGAAGGGGAGCGACGCTGCATGGCGATCCAGGTCGAGACCAAGGACTGCACCGCCCTGTCCGATGCAGAGCTGGGCGAGATGGCCGACATCTGCGCGGAAGGCCCGGCGGGGTTCGACATCGGACTGCTTTCGAAGCAGCGTGAGGAGTGGGTCCTCGTCACCGAGGCGAGGGAGAACAACAAGCTGCTCGGGTTCTCGTTCTGCACCCTCGAGCGCATCGGCGGCACGCCGTCGCTGCTCGTGGGCCTCGCCTCCGTCAAGCGCAACGCCAAGCGCGAGACGGTGCTCAAGTCGATGATGAACGACCAGTACCGCCGAGCGGTGCTCGCCTTCCCCGACGAGGACGTCCTCATCGGCACCCGCTTCATCGACCCCGCCGGCTACCTCGCGTTCAAGGGCCTCGTCGACATCGTCCCGCGTCCGGGTCACAAGGCGAGTGGCGAAGAGCGGGCCTGGGGTCGCCGTCTGGCCAAGCGCTTCGGTGCCGAGGGCCGCATCGACGATCGCACGTTCATCGTCACCGGCGACGGGGCGCCGTGCGGCTGCCTCGACCACGAGGCGCTCAAGCCCGAGGTGCTCGACGACGACACGCTGCCGTTCTTCGCACCCCTCGACCGCCGCCGAGGCGACTTCCTCATCGCCTTCGGCTGGGCCATGGCCGAAGACCTCGCCGCCAAGTCCGACAAGTAGCCGGCGTCCACCAGCAGTGCCCGCGACGCGCGGCGGCGTGCGCGGCATCCGATCCGCGACAGGAAGCGAAATCCGTTGAAGCTCGGTCTCGTCCTCGGTGCCGGCGGCACAGTCGGCATGGCGTACCACGCCGGCGTCCTCAGGGCCCTCGAACAGGTCGGCGGCATCACGCCCGATGACGCCGACCTGGTGATCGGCACCTCGGCCGGCTCCGTCGTCGGCGCGTACATGCGGGCCGGCTGGACGCCTGAGGACATGTGGAACCTCGCCCTCGGCACCCACCCCAGCTACGACGGGCTCTCGATGGAGGAGATCGATGAGCGCAACCGCGGCATCCTCGCGCCGGCGTTCAGCCATCCCGTCGACCTCGTCCGCCGTGGCATCGGCTCCGCCTACGTCGCCACGCGGTCGTTCATGCGGATCCCGCCCGCTGCCCTGCGGGCGCTGCCCCGCGTGCCGGGGTTCCTCACCCGCGCCTTCCCAGGCGGCCTCTTCGCCATGGAGGAGGGTCAGCGCCGCTTCGCCGAGGAGCTTCCCGTCAGCTGGCCCGAGAAGCCCCTCTACCTCGTCGCCTTCGACATCGAGCGGGGCCGGCGGGTCGTCCTCGGCCGGCCGGGCCGGGCGCCCCTCGCATCGCTGCAGAAGGCCGTGCTCGCCTCGTGCGCGATCCCTGGCGTGTACCCGCCCGTGAAGATCGGCCGGCTCACGCTCGCCGATGGCGGGGTGTACTCCACGACCAACCTCGACGTCGCCGCCAAGGACGGGTGCGACGTGATCATCGGCATCGCGCCGATGGCCTACGACACCGCCGGACCGCTGCCCGCCGCCGTGAGCCGCCTCATCCGCCACGTTCCCGCACGGATGCTGGTCAACGAGATGGCCGAGGCCCGCAGCCGGGGGAGCGAGGTGCTGCTGCTCCGGCCCTCCGCCGGCGAGCTGCGGATCCAGGGCCCCAACATGATGCGGCGCCACGGCTGGGACCTCGTCGCCCGCGCCGCCTACGAGCACACGGCCCGAACCCTCGAGACCGACCGGTTCCGCGCCGTGCTCGGCCACGCCGCCTAGACGTCGCTCCGGCGGTAGGAATCGACTCGAGCCGCGGTGGGTACACCACCGGGCATGGAGGACAACGAGCGCACCGAGATCTGGGCCTCCGACCCGCTCACGGGCGAGAGGGAGCTGGTCGAGGTCTTCGACCACGCACTGACCGAGGAAGATCTCCGTGCCTTCGCGGTCGCGGCCGCGCTCCAGCACGTCGACCACCTGACGCTCGAGGATCTCTGGCGCCTCGGCTGAGCGCCGGCGCTACGACGACGGCCTCTCCGTGAACTTGGCCGGGCGCTTCTCGAGGAACGCGGTGATCCCCTCCTTGGCGTCGGCCGTCTGGCTGGCCATCGCCATCACCTCCACCGCGTAGGCGTACGCCTGCTGCAGCGGAAGGTCGATCTGGGTGTAGAGCGCCTGCTTCCCGAGTGCCTTCGAGAGCGCCGACCCCCGGATCGCTCGACGCATCAGCTCGTCGGCGGCAGCATCGAGCTGGTCGGCCGGCACCACCCGGTTGACGAGGCCCCAGTCGAGCGCGGTCGCGGCGTCGATCGTGTCGCCGGTGAGCGCGATCTCGGCGGCGCGCTTGCGGCCGACGTTCCGGGCGATGGCCACCATCGGTGTGTGGCAGAACCAGCCGCCCTTGCCGCCCGGCGCCGCGAACCCTGCGTCGTCGGACGCCACCGCGAGGTCGGCGGTGGCGACGAGCTGGCACCCGGCCGCCGTCGCGAGCCCATGCACCTTCGCGAGCACCGGCTGGGGGATGGCGACCATCGTCTCCATCAGCTCCGTGCATGCCCACAGCAGCCGGCGCACCTCGACGAGGCCGGCGCCGACGATGTCGGCGAAGTCGTGGCCGGCGGAGAACACCGGGCCGTTGGCGGCGAGGATCACGCCGAGGGCGTCGGTCTCGCCGGCCTCGTTGAACGCGTAGCAGAGCTCGTGGAGATGCGCGAGCGACAAGGCGTTGCGCTTCTGCGGCAGGTTCATCGTGATGGTGATGACGTCGTCCCTGCGGTCGACGAGGATGCACTCGTAGCTCATCGCGGCCTCCTACGGATCCTGACGCACCGACGGTAGCGTCGGCTCAGTGGTCGAGGTCGCCGCGCTCGCCGACGCGATCGAGCGGCGCCGCCGCGAACCCGGCGGCTCGGAACGGCCCGCCGGCGCGAGCCGCCGGCGTCAGGGCTTCGGGAGGAGCGCCGTGACGACCTTTGGGCACTGCCCGTCGCGCGGTGGTGCGAGCGACACGAGCAGCCGGTGCGGACGCCAGCCGAGGGCCCGGGCCAGCGTGCCCCCCACGAGCCGGTCCGCCGACGGGTGGGCCAGCGTCTGCTCGACGGCGAGGTCGGTGAGGGGAAGGTCGTGGTCGAGCCGGCGCCAGCGGAAGCGGCACCGGAACCGCAGTGACCGGTCGCGTTCGACGACGGGACCGGCGCTCGGTTCGACGAGCGTGAGCGTCGGCTGGTCGGCTCGGAGCGTCCAGTAGGCAACGGTGGGGCCGGGCGACCCGAGCAGGGTGCGCGACTCCGGGAGCACGAGCCGGCGCAGGTAGGCGTCGGCCTTCCGGCCGGAGAGGTGCCCGACGACCTTCGGGTCGAGGGCGACGACGGAGTCGAGCGGGAACACCAGCTGGTCGTCGGTGGCGCCGGTCGCCTCGACGACGTCGTAGCGGGCGAGCGGGCCCTCGGGCGTGGCCCGCCAATGCAGCCGCCGGAGGGCACCGGAGTCGAGATCGATGCCCGCGGCGGTGCGAGGGCCGGCGGCCAGCAGCAGCACGCGCATCCGCATCGGTGCTCATGATGGCCGCCAGCGGGCGGCTGCGCGCGGAGGGGTCAGCCGCCCTTGCGGGCCTGCTTCTCCTTCTTCGCCTGCCGCTTCTCCTTCAGCGACTTGCCTGGCTTCTTGGCGGTCGGCTTCTGCGGCGTCTTCTGCGGCACCGTCGCCTCCTCTCGTTCCTCACGCCGAACCGTAGGGCCGCCGGCGGCGTCGCGCCCGCGAAATCACCGCGTGTCGAGCTGGGCCGCGAGCTCGGATGGCTCGGAGACGGGCGCGCGGCACGCGAAGTCGCGGCACACGTACGCGAACCCGGGCGTTCGCGCCTCCCAGAGCGGCGATTCGTAGGGCTCTCCCCAGGCGACGACGGTGGACGGGAGGTAGCGCCGCCAGACCTCGGCGACGAGGTCCGGCCGCTCACCGACGATGGCGACCTCGGTCGCTCCCGACACCACGAGGTCGAGGGCGGCGAGGGCGTAGGTGAAGGCGATCGGGTGTTCGCGCATGGCGCCCGCGAGCCAGGCGACGATGCCCTCGCCGGCGCGGCGGAGGTCCTCGTCCCCGGTGAGCGCCGCCAACCGCAGGAGAGCGACGGCGGCGACGCCGTTGGCCGACGGTGTCGCGCCGTCGTAGGCCTCCTTCTGGCGGACGATCAGGCGCTCGGCGTCGGCACCGGTGGTGAACAGGCCCCCGCCGTCGGGGTCGCCGAACAGCTCGAGCATCTGCGTGGCGGCCGAACGCGCTTCCTCGATCCACCGGGCATGACCGCTCGCTTCGGCGAGGCGGGTGAACCCGTCGACGAGCCACGCGTGGTCGACCGCGTAGCCCAGCACCGCCGACGGGGCGTCGAGCCACGACCGCCGCCATCGCCCGTCGACCCGGAGGTTCTCGACCAGGAACGCGGCGATCTCCTCCGCGGTCGCCACCCAGTCGGCGCGGCCCAGCGCCGCGCCGGCCTCCGCCAGCGAGGAGACGAACCTGGCGTTCCACTCGGTGACGACCTTGTCGTCGAGGCCGGGTCGGACGCGCCGGCCACGAGCCTCGAGGAGCAACGACCGGGCCCGCTCGACGCGGTCGGGCCGCACGAGGTCGCCGCGCACCGGACGGTGGAGGATGTTGGAGCCCTCGAAGTTGCCCGCCTTCGTGACGCCATACCACTCGGATGCCTCGGCGGTGAGGCCATCGCCGTCGAGGACCGCCGCGATCTCCTCGGGCCGCCACACGTAGAACCGGCCCTCCTCACCCTCGGAATCGGCGTCCTCGGCCGACCACGCGCCGCCGGCCGGCGAGCGGAGGTCGCGCAGCACGTATCCGATGGTCTCCTCGACCACCTGCGCGTACCGGCGCTCGCCCGTGAGCTGCCATCCGTGGAGGTACGCCCGGATGAGCTGGGCCTGGTCGTAGAGCATCTTCTCGAAGTGGGGCACCATCCAGAACGCGTCGACCGAGTAGCGGTGGAACCCACCGCCCAGGTGGTCGTACATGCCGCCCGACGCCATGGCGTCGAGGGTCGTGGTGAGGATCCGCAGCGAGTCCGGCGAGCCGTTGCGGGCCGCGGCGCGGGCGATCACCTCGAGGAACGACACCTGCGGGAACTTCGGCGCCCGGCCGAACCCGCCCCATTCGGCGTCGAACGATTGGCGGAGCAGCTCGTAGCCGGCGCGAAGCGGCGCGTCGTCGGCCATCGACGCGTCGGGCGACGCCACCACGGTGGTGCGCACCGCCACGGCCTCGGCGAGCTGGGCGGCCTGCTGGTCGACCTCGGCCCGCCGGTTGACCCAAGCGTCCTGGACGGCCCGCATCACGTCGACGAACCCGGCCCGCCCGAACTTCGACTCCTTCGGGAAGTAGGTGCCGGCGAAGAACGGTCGGCCGTCGGGGGTGAGGAACACCGTCATGGGCCAGCCGCCGCCGCCGGTCATGGCCTGCGTCGCCTCCATGTAGATGGCGTCGACGTCGGGACGTTCCTCGCGGTCGACCTTCACGCTCACGAACAGCTCGTTGATCACCCGCGCCACGTCGTGGTCCTCGAACGACTCGTGGGCCATCACGTGGCACCAGTGGCACGACGAGTAGCCGACCGACAACAGAACCGGCACGTCGCGCCGGCGAGCCTCGGCGAAGGCGTCGTCGCCCCACGGATACCAGTCGACCGGGTTGTCGGCGTGCTGGCGCAGGTAGGGGCTCGACTGCTGCGCGAGGCGGTTGGGCATTCCAGCGACGCTACCGGGGCCCCGATCGCCGTCCCGCTCCTCGGCGGGGGTCAGCGAGCGTCAGCGCTCGTCGGTGGTGCGCTCGTCCTGGTCGTCGCCACGCGACGAGTCGAGCGACCTCAGGAGCTCCCACGACTCACGCAGCAGCTGCTCGCCGCGGCGGAGCAGGGTGGATGTGTCGTCGCTGGTGTTGTTGGTCTCGTGGTCCATCGTCGTCACCCTGGGGTTGCACTGGGTATCCGGGCTCGGGGCATACCCGCGGCAGGGTTCGGTCAAACCGTCCGGTGGATAGTGTCGGCCGCCATGGAACTCCGACTGGACGGCAAGGTCGCGCTCGTCACCGGCGCGTCGAAGGGGATCGGGCTCGCCATCGCCCGCACATACGCCGAGGCCGGGGCGAAGGTCATGCTCTCATCGCGGAAGCAGGACCAGCTCGAAGAGGCGGCCGCTTCCATCGACGGCGACACCGCGGTGTTCGCAGCCAACGCCGGCGAGCTCGACCAGGCCCAGGCGTGCATCGACGCGACGCTCCAGCGGTTCGGCGCCATCGACATCCTCGTCAACAATGCGGCGACGAACCCGTACATGGGCCGGGCCATCGAGATCGACCCCGCGCGCTACGACAAGACGATCCAGGTGAACCTGCGGGGTCCGTTCTTCTGGACCCAGGCCGTGTGGAAGGCCTGGATGCAGGAGCACGGCGGCGCGGTGGTCAACATCGCGTCGATCGGTGGCATGTCGTACGGCGGGGCCATCGGTGTCTACGACAACACCAAGGCGGCCCTGATCCACCTCACCGGCCACTTCGCGTCGGAGCTGGCGCCGAAGGTGCGCGTCAATGCCATCGCGCCGGGCCTCGTCAAGACCGACTTCGCCCGTGCCCTCTGGGAGCCGGCCGAGGAGGCGGTTGCGAGGCGGCTGCCGCTGAAGCGGCTCGGTGAACCGACCGACATCGCGAACGCGGCGTTGTTCCTCGTCAGCGACGCGGCCTCATGGATCACCGGCCACACCCTCGTGGTCGACGGGGGCGCCATCCTCGGCGCCCACGTGGGCTGAGCCGGCCGCGCCCGCGGCGCCCCGCCCCCTTCAGGCGGCGTGGATCAGGGCGCCGTTCTGGAGCCCGGTGATCGTGGTGTTGATCGCCGCGTGGGAGAGCTCGGCCTTGGTGTCGACGCCGACGGGCGGACCGGAGAGCAGGAGCGTCACGACCCCGTGGACGCTGCTCCACACGGTCAGCGCTCCCAGCTGCGGGTCGCCATCGCGGATCGATCCCCGTGACGACGCATCGCGGACGGCGTCGAGGAACGCCCCGAAGATGCGGGATCCGAGCGCCGGTTCGTCGCCCCGGGGCTCGGCCGTGAGCTCGGGGCGGAACAGGAACATGGCGCGGAACAGATCGGGGTTCTGGAGCGCGTAGTCGACGTACATCTGGCACATGGTGCGCAGCCGCTCGGTGGGATCGGTGTCGGCCACGCTGTCGAAGCGGCGGAGGAGATCGTCGATCTCCTGCTCGACGATGCCCTGGAGCAGGTCACGCTTGTCGATCACGTGCGCGTACAACGCGGGTGCGGTGACACCCAGGCTGCCGGCGACGCGACGCAGCGAGACGGCGTGGAGGCCTTCCGCGACCAGGATGTCGCGGGCCGCCCTCGAGATCGCGTCTCGTGTCAATGGCTGCCGCATGGTGTTGGAGTCCTCCCGTGAGCCGTCTCGATCCGCCGTAGACGTCGAACAGCGGTATACCCCTTTCGGCAATGGGAACTAACGGTTCTCAACCAGGAGATTTCGCCGCAACTTGCCGAGTGGGGTCCGCGGGAGCGCCTCGACGACCACGAGCTCCTTGGGTGCCGCGTAGGCAGGGAGTGACTGCTTGACCACGTCGCGTAGGGCGGGGAGCGACGGCGCCTCCCCATCGGGCACGATCCAGGCGACGACGCGCTGGCCCCATTCCTCGTCGTCGACCCCGGCGACGGCCACGTCGCCCACGCCGCTCACGGCCCGCAGCACCTGCTCCACGGCGTCGGGCCACACCTTCTCACCGCCGGTCACGATGACGTCGCCGGCGCGGCCGAAGACCGTGAGGCGCCCCTCGTCGCCGATCGCACCGAGGTCACCGGTGGCGAGCCAGCCGTCGGCGTCCTTCGGGTCGTCGACGCCGTCACCGCCGGCGCCGCGGTAGCCCCGCAGCAGCATGGGGCCCCGCACGAGGATCTCGCCCGACGGGTCGACGCGGACGTCGACACCGTCGAGCGCGACCCCGTCATAGACGATGCCGCTGCCCGTCTCCGTCATCCCGTAGGTGTGCACGACGTTGGGGGCGCGGACCCGCCAGTCGCCGGAGCCGCCGACGACGACGGCGCGGAAGCGGCTCGTGTCGTGGCGCTCGAGCACCGTCGGCACGAGCGAGACCAAGGTGGCGGTGCTGTCGGGGTCGTAGCCGGCGGCGACGGAGACGGGTGTGCCGGTGGCCAGGGCGCGAGTGACCACGCTGAGACCGCCGATGTGGGCGAGCGGCAGGCACGCGAGCCAGGAGTCGTGGCCCGGGTCCACGGCGAGACGGGCGCTCGTCGCCTCGGCCGAGGCCGCGACGGCATCGTGGGTGAGCACGACGCCCTTGGGTGCGCCGGTGGTGCCGCTCGTGGCGACGACGAGGGCGTCGCCGGGGTCGACGGGCCGGGCGTCGGGAAGGGTGCTGCGGTTGCCGGCGCCGTCGACGAACCGAGCGGGCCGGAG
>DATAKR010000099.1:0-18654 GCA_036261495.1 Acidimicrobiales bacterium
GCGCCCTCGCGACGCTGTTCTCGGCGTCGGCCGTCGACGTCCATCACGGCAGCCGGCGGGCCGAGCACGAAGCGCAGGAGAAGCTCGCGGCACTCCGCCGGCGCCTCGTCCCGCTGCTCACCCAGATGCTCGGGCGACCCCCGACCCAGGATCCCGACGGTGACTACGTGTTCCGCTACCAGTCGGCGACCGTCTTCGTGGCGCCCCGCGCCGCGCCCAATGGGGTCGTGGTGCTTCGCGTCTTCGCCATCACCAACGTCGGGGTCAACGTGGGCCCCGAGCTCGCCCTCTTCCTCGCCCGCCTCAACTTCAGCCTGGCCTTCGGTCGGTTCACCCTCGACGTGGAGCACCAGGCCGTGTGGTTCGACGAGACGCTGCTCGGCGACAAGGCCGACGACGAGGAGCTCGAGTTCGCGATCGAGGTGGTCGCCTCGACCGCCGACGAGTGGGACGACCGCATCAAGGCGATGTTCGGGGGATCGACGGGCGAGGACGTGGCGGCCAGCAAGGCCCAGGGGATCGCCCCGCCGCCGAAGCCGGGCGAGGGCGGGTACCTGTAGTCCGCGCCCGGGTACGCAGGGCGCGTGCTGACGCGGGTGGTCCGCGCGCTGCTCGAGCGCATCTACGCGGAGTAGAGGGGACGGCCCGCTACTCGGCGTAGCGCGTGAGGTGCTCCACGACCATGTCGCCGAGCTCCACGCCGCGGGTCTCCGGGATCCAGTGGCCGGCGGCGATCGGGACGAACCGGTAGTCGCCCGTGACGTGGCGGGACGTGGCCCGGGCGGCGGCGCCTCCGAGCGCCACGTCGCGGGAGCCCCACACGTACAACGTGGGCCGGGTGACGTCGGCGACGTAACCCAGGTCGCTCGGCCGGGCGGCGCGGTACCACGACAGCGCGGCGGTGAGCGCGCCCGGTGCACGCATGGCCTCGACGTAGGCGGCCGTGTGGTCACGCGGCAGGCCGGTGCCGCGCAGCAGCGCCGTCAATCCGAGCCCGCCCCGCGAGCCGAGCACGACCTCGGAGACACCCCGGGTGGCGAAGAAGGGGACGTACGCCGACCGGAGCGCCTGCAGGCCCGGCACCATCGATTCGCGGTAGGCGCGGGGATGCGGCGTCGACACGGCCGTCAACGAGGCGACGCGGTCGGCGTGCGCCGCCGCGACGGCCCAGGCGACGGCGCCGCCCCAGTCGTGACCCACGAGATGGAACCGATCGCGGCCGAGCGCCGACGCCATGGCCAACACGTCGCTGACGAGCTCCGGAAGGCGGTACGCGTCGCGTTCGAGCGGTCGTGCCCCCGCGCTGTAGCCCCGCTGGTTGGGAGCGACGCACCGGAACCCGGCGGCCGCGAGGGGTGCCGCGGCGGCCCGCCAGGTCTGGTTGCTCTGAGGGAACCCGTGCAGGAGCAGCACGAGCGGGCCATCGTCGGGACCGGCCGCGAGCGCGTCGAAGACCAGGTCGCGGGCATGGATGCGCAGCTCCTCGAAGGCCGCGCGGGTGCGCCCGCCGGACGTGACTCGGGTCGAGGGCATCCACTCGCCCTACCCCCGCGTCGCGGCACCGAACACGGGCATCCTGCCGGCCGCGCGAGCGACACTGGGGCATGACCGTCCGCCTCGTGAACTCCCAGGGCCGCGCCGGCCTCGTCGTCGACGATCGCGTCCTCGACGTCGAACGGCTGTCGGCGGGGTCGCTGCCGTCGGATCCCATGGCCGTGCTGGCGCGCTGGCCGGAGCTCGTCGCGCTGGCCGGCCGCGCCGGCGACTCCGTCGACATCGAGAGCGAGCCCTTCGACCCCGCCGCGCTCGGCCCGTGCGTGCCCCGGCCGCAGAAGGTGTTCGCCATCGCGCTCAACTACCGCCGGCACGCCGAGGAGACCGGCGCGGAGCTGCCGCCGGCGCCGTCGGTGTTCACGAAGTTCCCGAGCTGTCTCACCGGACCGGTCGCCGACGTCGTGCTCCCCTCGACGTTCGTCGACTGGGAGGCCGAGCTCGTCGTCGTGATCGGTCGGGGCGGCCGCGACATCCCCGAGCACGCCGCCTTCGACCATGTCGCCGGCTACTGCATCGGCCAGGACTTCTCGGAGCGCCGCGTGCAGATGGCCGGGTCGCGGCCCCAGTTCTCGCTCGCCAAGTCGTATGACACCTTCGGGCCGATCGGTCCGGCCGTCGTCTCGCTCGACGCGCTCGGCGACCCCGACGACCTCGGCATCTGGTGCGAGATCGACGGCGAGCGGGTCCAGGACAGCCGCACGAGCGACCTGATCTTCCCGGTGCGCCACCTCGTGTCGTACCTCTCGGGCGTGTGCACGCTCGCACCTGGCGACCTCATCTTCACCGGCACGCCGAGCGGCGTCGGCGTCGCCCGCCAGCCGCCGCGCTTCCTCCGTCCCGGTGAGGTGGTGACGACGGGCATCGAGGGGCTCGGCACGATGACCACCACCGCGGTGGCCCGCTGACCGCCGGGCTCGGCGCGTCAAGCCGACAAGGGTCACACGGGGAGAGGAGGCGGCCCCGGAAGGAGAACCGGGGCGCGGCGGCGAACCCGGTCACGTGGACCCGTCGATCGGCACCGACCCCGCCCCGCCCGCGGCCGGCGAGGGGCCGAGCCTTCCGCCGGTGGTGCGCATCCCCCTGCCGGCGCCGCCGCCGGGGGCTGTGTGCTCGCGGCTGGCCCAGGGGGTGGCGGCGGTGGCCCGGCACGTCGGCCCGGTTGCGGGGCGGCGGGCGCTGCGGGGGCGACCGGCGCGACGCCCTGCGCTCGGCACCGCCGGAAGCACCACGGTTCGTGCCGGCGCCGCCGACGCGCTGCGGGCCGTCTTCGACGATCTCGGCGGAACGTTCACCAAGTTCGGCCAGCTGATCGGGTCGGCACCGAGCCTGTTCGGCGACGACGTCGCCGCCGCGTTCCGCGGCTGCCTGGATGCCGGGCCCCAGGTGCCGTTCGCCGACGTGCGCGCCCAGGTCGAGCGTGAGCTCGGCGGCACGCTCGAGACGCGCTTCGCCGAGTTCGACGAGGTGCCGATGGCGGCGGCATCGCTCGCCGTCGTCCATCGGGCCGTCCTCCCCGACGGCACGGCGGTCGCCGTGAAGGTGCTCCGGCCGGGGATCGAGACCGCGGTCGCCACCGACATCGCCATCATGCGCCCGCTGTTCGGCTTCGTCGGTCGCCAGATCGCCGTCGGCATGGCGGCCACGCTGCCGGGGCTGATCGAGGGGCTCGAGGAGCAGATCACCGAGGAGGTCGACCTGCGCAACGAGGCGCTGGCGATGCAGTGGTTCGCGCGTGCGGCCGGCGAGATGGGGCTCGACCGCGTGCGCATCCCTTCCACGGTCGCCACGCACTCGTCGCGCCGGGTGCTCACGATGGAGCTCCTCGACGGCCGGCCGATCGACGATCTCGACCACGTCGAGCGCATCGGGATCGACATCCGGCCCGGGCTCGAGCAGACGTTGAAGGCGTGGTTCGCGACCACGCTCGTGCACGGCGTCTTCCACGGCGACATCCACGCGGGCAACCTGCTCGTGCTGACCGACGGATCGATCGGCGTCCTCGACTGGGGCATCGTCGGCCGGCTCGATGCCGAGACGCACCGCTTCTTCCGCCGGATGGTGGAGGCCACCCTCGGCGACGAGGCGGCGTGGGACGACGTCCACACGCATCTGCGGTCGGTGTACGGCACGACGCTCAACGATGCGCTCGGCCTCGACGACGCCCAGGTCGCCGCGCTGATCCGCGGCCAGGTGGAGGCGGTCATGACCCGACCGTTCGGCGAGGTCGACCTGCGGATGATGATGATGAGCGGGCCCGACGGCGGGGGCTCGCCGGCACCGGTCGCGGCGGCGACGCGGACTCGCAGGGAGCGGTTCCAGGCGTGGCGCGAGCAGCGCGCCGTGCAGCGCGCCATGCAGGAGTCGCAGGGGCGGGGCACGGCGTTCGACCGGGCGACGTTCCTCCTGTCGAAGCAGCTCGTCTACCTCGACCGCTACGGGAAGATGTACCTCCCCGACACGCCGCTCATCTGGGACCCGGCCGTCTTCCACGCCCTCCTCGCCGAGCCCGTTGCCGGAGCCGATCCCGCGTGACGCCCGATCCCGGGCGGGAGCCTGCGGAGCGAGACAATCGACGCGGGGTCATCGCCGAGGCCCGGGGTGCGCTGTCGCGCGCGCAGTGGGTGCTGCTCCTGATCCTCGGCGCGACCGCGTTCTTCGACGGCTACGACCGCAGCATCGTCACGCTGGCGCTCAAGCAGATCCGCGACACGTTCCACCTCACCCAGGGCCAGGCGTCGTTCTGGCTGAGCATCCTCTACCTCGGCGCGCTGCCCGCGTTGTTCCTCACCCGGTGGTCCGACCGGGTGGGGCGGCGGAAGCTGCTGCTGGTGTCGTTCGTGGGGTACACGGTCGCGACCGGCGCCACTGCGCTGGCGCCGAGCATGGCGACGTTCGTCGCCTGTCAGTTCGTGGCGCGGTGCTTCCTCAACGCGGAGATCGCGATCGTGTGGACGATGGCGGCCGAGGAGCTGCCCGCCCGGGCGCGCGGCTTCGGGTTCGGCTTGCTCGGGATGAACAGCGCCCTCGGCACGGGGTTCGGCGCCATCCTGTTCGGCGGGCTGCTCGACCCGATCGGCGCGTCGTGGCGCGTGATGTACCTCGTGGGCGTCCCGCCGCTGATCGGGATCGGTCTGCTGCGCCGGCGCCTTCCCGAGAGCCGGCGCTTCGAGGCGGCGCGCCGGGCCGGGAACCTCGCCTCGCGCTGGCACGAGATCCTCCGGCCCGACTACCGCCGGGTGCTGGTGCTCGTGCTGGGGACGGCGTTCCTGTTCGAGCTGACGACCCAGGCGGGCCTGTTCGCGCTCGACTTCCTCCAGACGAGCCGGGGGCTGTCGGCGACAGCCGCCAACTTCATGCTCGTCGGCGCCGGCCTCCCCGGGATCCCGCTCATGGTCGCGGCGGGCGCGCTCAGCGATCGCTTCGGCCGGCGGGCCATCGGCTGCGTGGCCGGGCTGCTCAGCCTCCTCGGCGCCATCGGCTTCTTCTGGCTGCCCGGGGGGATCCCGGTGCTGCTGCCGTGCTTCATGGCCGTCAACGTCGGGTCGATGGCGTCGTGGCCGGTGCTCGGCGGTTACGCCTCGGAGCTGTTCCCTACCAAGCTGCGGGGGCAGGCGGGCTCGTGGGGTGCGGTCGCGAAGGTCGCCGGCGACTCCGCCAGCTTCGCCCTCGGCGGAGTGCTCATCGGGCTCACCGGCGCGCTTCCGTGGTCGGCCACGATCCTCGCCCTCGGGCCGCTGGCGGGCATCGCGATCGTGTGGTTCCTGTTCCCCGACACCCACGGCATCGAGCTCGAGGCGATCTCCGGCGAGGAGCTCGGCATCGAGATCGCGGTCGACCTCCCGGTCGCGCCCGCCATTCCCTGATTACATCGGGCGCGATGCCCGATGCTCTCGCCGCGCTGCGGCCCTGGGACGCGCCCGAGCTGACGTCGCTCGGCCGCCTGCCCATGCGGTCGCCCCTCGTCGCGTTCCCCGATGCCCGGTCGGCGCGGTCGACCGACCGCGACCGGTCGCCGTGGTTCCTCCGGCTCGACGGGCGGTGGCGGTTCACGCGATGCCCGTCGCCGGAGGACGCGCCCGCAGGGTGGGAGCGACCCCGGTTCGACGATGCCGGGTGGCGCGAGGTCGACGTCCCGGGCTGCTGGACGATGCAGGGCGACGACCGGCCGATCTACACGAACGTGCAGATGCCGTTCGACGCGACGCCACCGCACCCGCCGCGCGACAACCCAACCGGCCTGTACCGCACGACGTTCGACCTTCCCGCCCGGTGGGAGAGGCGCCGGGTCGTGCTCTCGGTGGGGAGCGCCGAGAGCGTGCTGCTGGTGCACGTGAACGGCTCGCCGGTCGGCATCAGCAAGGACTCGCGGCTGGCCGCCGAGTTCGACATCACCGCGTTCCTGCACCCCGGTCACAACGTGCTCGCCTGCATGGTCGTGCGCTGGTCGGACGCGTCGTACCTCGAGGACCAGGACCACTGGTGGCACGCCGGCATCGAGCGCGAGGTGTTCCTCCGCGCGACCGACCGGGCCTGGATCGAGGACGTCCGCGCCACCGCCGGCCTGGCCGACGACCTCGCCACCGGCACGCTCGAGGTGCGCGTGGAGGCCGGCTTCGCCGACGAGCCGCGACCCGGGTGGACGGTCGCCGCCGTCGTGGAGTCGCTCGACGGGGAGGCGGTCGCGGCGTTCGACGCCGAGGTGCCCACGCGACGGCGCATCGGGTTCACCGGTCACGTCGTGCGGTTTCGGGGGACCGTCGACGACGTCCGGCCCTGGTCGCACGAGGACCCCGCCCTCTACCGCCTCGTGGTCACGCTGGCCGACCCGGCCGGCCGCGTGCGCGAGGTGACCACGTGCCGCCTCGGGTTCCGTCGCGTCGAGGTGCGGGAGCGCGAGCTGCTGATCAACGGGGCGCCGGTCCTCATCCGCGGTGTGAACCGCCACGACTTCCACCCGGTCACCGGTCGCGTCGTGACGGTCGAGGAGATGCGCGCCGACCTCGTCGTGCTCAAGAGGTTCGGGTTCAACGCCGTGCGCACGTCGCACTACCCGAACGACCCGAGGTTCCTCGACCTGTGCGACGAGCTCGGCTTCTACGTGGTCGACGAGGCCGACATCGAGACGCACGCCCACATGTTCACGCTCTGTCACGACCCGAGGTACCTCGCCGCGTGGCTCGACCGGGGCACGCGGATGGTGCGCCGCGACAAGAACCACCCGTCGGTGGTGCTGTGGTCGCTCGGCAACGAGTCGGGTCACGGGGGCCACCACGACGCGCTGGCGGCGTGGATCCGCCGCTACGACCCGTCCCGGCCGCTCCACTACGAGGGGGCGATCATGCTCGACTGGGCCGGCGGGCGCGCCCTGACCGATGTGGTGTGCCCCATGTACCCGGCGGTCGACGCCCTCGTGGCCTGGGCCCGCGACGCCGGCGGGCGCGGCGAGGACCGCCCGCTGATCATGTGCGAGTACTCCCACGCCATGGGCAACAGCAACGGGTCGCTGTCCGACTACTGGGATGCCATCGAGTCGACGCCGGGCCTGCAGGGAGGGTTCATCTGGGAGCTGTGGGACCACGGCCTGCGCCAGGTGCTGCCCGACGGGACGGTCCGGTGGGCGTACGGCGGCGACTTCGGGGACGCGCCGAACGACGGCACGTTCTGCATCGATGGCGTGCTGTGGCCCGACCGGACGCCGAAACCGGCGCTCGAGGAGCACAAGGCGCTCGCGGCCCCGGTGGGCGTCCGCGATCGCGATGCCTCGCGCCGCGGCCGGATCGAGGTCGTGAACCGCCAGTGGTGGCGAGACCTCGGGTGGTTGCGGGCGACGTGGGAGGTGTCGATCGACGGCGACGCCGTGCAGCAGGGCGACCTGACGTTGCCCGACATCGCCCCGCGCTCGTCGGCGGTCATCGAGGTGCCGGTCGACCGCGCTGCCCTCGGGCGCTCGCCCGGCGAGCGGTGGCTGACCGTACGCTTCGCGACGGCGGAGGCCACGCCGTGGGCGCCGGCGGGGTTCGAGGTGGCGACCGCCCAGCTGCCCCTCGCCGGCGCCACCGACCGGCGGACCGCCTCGTCGGGCCCGAAGGCGCGAGCCGGACGCGGCGCGGACGGACCGGTGGGGACCGTCGGACTCGACGGTGACGGCACCATCGCGCGGGTGACCGACGCCGGCGGGCGCGACCTCCTCACCTCCCCGCCGGTGCTCTCGCTGTGGCGCGCTCCCATCGAGAACGACCGAGTGCACGCCGGCCGGCCCGAGGCGGAGACGACCGCGGCGCGGTGGCGCGCGTGGGGTGTCGACCGCCTCACGCTCGCCACGGCGACGGCCCGGCGCAGCGCCGGCGGCGCGGTGACGCGCACGGAGACGTGGACCACCGCCGGCGGCGACGAAGTGGTCCGCCGGCAACGGGTCACGCCCGCGGCGTGGGGCGCGGCGGTCGAGGAGGAGGTCAGGATCCCCCGCCGGCTCGACGACCTCGCCCGCGTGGGCATCGTGTTCACGATCGCGGGGGGCCTCGAGCAGGTCGAGTGGTTCGGGCTGGGCCCCCACGAGACCTACCCCGACCGGGCGCGGTCGGGGCTCGTGGGCCGGTGGCGCAGCACCGTGGCCGGCCAGTACGTGCCCTACATCCGCCCCGAGGAGCACGGCGGCCACGAGCAGACGCGCTGGCTCGGCGTGCACGACGGCGCGTCGTCGGGCGTCGTCGTCGCTCTCCCCGAGCCGCTTCACACCTCGGTCAGCCACTTCACCGCCGCGGACCTCGACGCCGCGACCCACGATGTCGAGCTCCACCCGCGCGCCGAGTCGGAGGTGCACGTCGACGCCGCCCACCGCGGCCTCGGCACCGCGAGCTGCGGCCCCGACACCCTCCCGCGCTATCTCGTGCGGGCCGGCATCCACCGCTGGCGGTGGGCGATCGCGGCCTTCGACCCCTCGAATGACGACCTCGCCGCGCTGGCGCGGGCGATGCGCGCCGAGCACGCGCCCGAGGGGCGGTAGGGCGGGTCGGGCCGGTACCGTTGCCACCACGATCCCGTACCACTCGTTCCCGCTCATCCACCTGGGCCCGATCACCCTCCGCACGTTCGGGCTCACCAGCGCGCTCGGTGTGCTGCTCGGAGTGCGGCTGCTCACGGCTCACCTTCGGCGCGTCGACATCGACGCCGACCGCATCACGTCGCTCGCGGTGTGGATCGTGCTGTTCGGCTTCGTCGGCGCCCGGCTCACGTTCGTCCTCTCCCACGCGGGCGACTACGTGTCCGAGCCGTGGCGCGTGGTGGCGGTGTGGGAGGGCGGCCTCCAGTTCTTCGGCGGGTTCGTCCTCGCCATCGGCTTCCTCCTGTGGTGGCTCCGGCGCAACCCCGACGTGCCCGGCCTCGTCCTCGCCGACGGCCTCGCCCTCGGCCTCGCCGCCGGCCTGATCGTCGGTCGGGTCGGGTGCTTCGCCGTGGGTGAGCACCTCGGCCACGAGACCCGGTTCCCGCTCGCCATCCACTACCTCGGGGGAACGACCGTCGAAGGGCCCCTCGCGATCGGCGTCCGGGTGCACAGCACCGCCCTCTACGAGGGCCTCGGCCTCGTCGTGCTCCTGGCGCTGCTGTTCACGCTCCGCCGCCGCGGCGTACGCCCCGGCACCCTCCTCGGCGTGTTCACGCTCTGGTACGGCATCCAGCGGTTCAGCACCGACTTCCTGCGCGCCTACGACAAGCGGGTGCTCGGCCTCACCGGCGCGCAGTACACCTGCATCGCGCTCGTCGCCTTCGGCGCGTGGTGGCTCCTGACGCACCGCCGCGACGTCGCCGCCGGCGAGGTCGCCCGCGAGGCTGCCGGCGAGGGCGGCCCGGAGGGCACGATCGACGCCGGCATTACCGCGTAGCGGTTACCGTCCGCGGCGATGCCCGATCGCCCGGCCCCGCCTCGCCCGCGCAACCTCGTCGTCGTCCTCCTCGACAGCCTCAACCGCCACATGCTCGGCGCCTACGGCGGCACCGAGTTCGCCACGCCGAACCTCGACCGCTTCGCGGCCTCGGCGATCCGGTTCACCAACCACTACGCCGGCTCCCTGCCGTGCATGCCCGCGCGCCACGACATCCTCTGCGGGAACCTCGACTTCCTGTGGCGCCCGTGGGGGTCGATCGAGGTGTGGGAGGAGGCGGTGACGGTCCCGCTCCGCCGAGCGGGGGTGGTCACCAAGCTCGTCACCGACCACCCGCACCTCTTCGAGACCGGCGGCGAGAACTACCACGTCGACTTCTCGGCCTGGGCCTACGAGCGGGGCCACGAGGGCGACCTGTGGCGGACCCGGCCGGATCCGTCGTGGGCGGGGGCGCCCGACATGGGGCGGGGCCACATGCCCTACGACGACAGCCGGGGGTGGTTCCGCGACGAGGCCGACTTCCCGGGACCCCGGACGATGTCGGAGGCGGCGCGGTGGCTCGACCAGGAGGCCGGCGCCGACCGGCCGTGGATGCTCTTCGTCGACGAGTTCGACCCGCACGAGCCGTTCGACACGCCCGAGCCCTACGCGTCGCTGTACGACCCCGAGTGGCAGGGACCGCACCTGATCTGGCCGCCCTACAGCCGGCGCACCATCGAGAACGGCGTCCTCACGCCGGAGCAGGCGCGCCAGGTGCGAGCGCAGTACGGCGGCAAGCTGACGATGATCGACCGCTGGTTCGGGCGCGTCCTCGACGCCCTCGACCGCAACGGCTTCGCCGGCGACACCGCCGTCGTCGTGTGCACCGACCACGGTCACTACCTCGGCGAGCACGACCTGTTCGGCAAGCCCGGTGCGCCCGTGTACCAGACGCTCGGCTTCATCCCGCTCCTGATCCGGTGGCCTGGCGCCGAGCCCGGCACCCGGAGCGCGCTGACGACGAGCGTCGACCTGCACGCCACCATCTGCGACGTGTTCGGCGTGTCGTCATCGCACCGCACGTCCGGGGCGTCGCTCGTCCCCGTGATCACCGGCGAACGATCGTCGGTGCGCGAGTGGGCGCTGTTCGGCGTGTGGGGGCGGGAGGTCCACGTCACCGACGGCCGCACCAAGTACGTGCGCGGGCCGGCGGGCGAGTCGAACTTCCCACTGTCGATGTGGTCGAACCGCTGGTCGACGATGCCGGTCCACGGCACCGAGGTGCGCCTGCCGCCACCCGACGACCGCGCCTGGCTCGACCACATGCCCGGCTCGACGGTGCCCGTGATCCGCCAGCCGTTCGCACCGGGCGACATGCTCCCCTACTGGGCGCTCACGCGGTTCACCGGCCACCACCTCTTCGACGTGGCGGTCGACCCGGACGAGAACGAGGACCGGGCCGGCGAGGCCGGCGAGAAGGAGGCCGCCGATCTGCTGCGCGAGGCATTGCGGGCGATCGAAGCCCCCGACGACCAGCTCGAGCGCCTGGGTCTGGCCTGACGTCGAACTGAAGGCCGTTCGGCGCTCCCGCAACGCCCCGATCGGGTGCACCATCGAGGGGTGGACGGATCCGTCGTACCGACCAAGTACTGGCATGTCCTCGACGACGGTCGGGTGCAGTGCGACCTGTGCCCGCGCGCGTGCAAGCTGCGTGACGGCCAGCGCGGCGTGTGCTTCGTGCGCATGCGCCACGACGACGCGGTCGTGCTCACGACCTACGGCCGGTCGAGCGGCTACTGCGTCGACCCGATCGAGAAGAAGCCGCTCAACCACTTCCTGCCCGGCACGCCGGTGCTGTCGTTCGGGACGGCGGGCTGCAACCTCGCCTGCCGCTTCTGCCAGAACTGGGACATCAGCAAGTCGAAGGAGATGGATACCCTCGCCGACCAGGCGTCACCCGCCGCGATCGCCGCTGCCGCGGAACGGTTGGGGTGCCGGTCCGTCGCCTTCACCTACAACGACCCGGTGATCTTCCACGAGTACGCGATCGACGTGGCCGACGCCTGCCACGAGCGCGGCATCAAGGCCGTCGCCGTGACCGCGGGCTACATCTGCGCGGAGCCCCGCGTCGAGCTCTTCGACCACATGGATGCCGCCAACGTCGACCTCAAGGCGTTCACCGACGACTTCTACACCCACGTCTGCGGCGCCCAGCTCGGCGCCGTCCTCGACACCCTGCAGTACCTGCACGACGAGACCGACGTGTGGTTCGAGCTCACCACCCTCCTGATCCCCGGGATGAACGACAGCGACGACGAGCTCGACCGCATGACCCGATGGGTCGTCGAGCACCTCGGGCAGGACGTGCCCATGCACTTCACCGCCTTCCATCCCGACTTCCGGATGGTCGACACCCCGCCGACGCCACCGCCGACGCTCACCCGGGCCCGGTCGATCGCGGTGGCGAACGGCGTGCGCTACGCCTACACGGGCAACGTCCACGACCCCGGCGGGTCGAGCACGTGGTGTGGGTCGTGCGGATCGCTCCTCATCGAGCGCGACTGGTACGAGCTCGGCGCCTACCACCTGACCGACGACGGCCACTGCGAGTCGTGTGGCGCCAGATGCCCCGGCGTCTTCGACGGTCGCCCGGGCGCCTGGGGCGGCCGCCGGCTCCCCGTGCGCCTCTCGGGGGTGACGACGTGACCGGCCGCGTGCCGCGGGTGCGACCACCGGCGGTGGCCGGCACGTTCTACCCCCGCGGCGAGGGCGCGCTGCGAGAGGCGCTCGACGACGCGTTCCGCAAGGCACGCCACGACGTGCACGTCGACGGCTCACCGAAGGCGGTCATCGCGCCGCACGCCGGCTACGTCTACTCCGGCCCGATCGCGGCGACCGCCTACGAGCAGCTGGCGCCCGCCCGCGCCGTGATCCGCCGGATCGTGCTCCTCGGTCCGTCGCATCGCGTGCCGCTGCGCGGCATCGCGGCGAGCAGCGCCGACGCCTTCGACACCCCCCTCGGTGCGGTGCCGGTCGACACCGCCCGGCGCGACGCGGTCCTCCGCCTGCCCGGCGTGCTCGTGGCCGACGCCGCCCACGACCAGGAGCACAGCCTCGAGGTCCACCTCCCGTTCCTGCAGCGCGTGCTCGACGACTTCGCCGTGCTCCCCCTCGTGGTGGGCGTGACGTCGCCCGCCACCGTCGCCGCCGTGCTCGATGCCGTGTGGGGCGGCCCCGAGACGCGGATCGTCGTCAGCAGCGATCTGAGCCACTACCACGACCACGCCACCGCCGTCCGGCTCGACGCCGCCACCGCCGACGCGATCGTGCACGGCCGCCTCGCCGACATCGACGACTACGACGCCTGCGGCGCCTATCCGGTGCGCGGTCTGCTCATGGCGGCCGCGGAGCACGGCCTGCGCGTCGAGACGCTCGACCTCCGCAACTCCGGCGACACCGCCGGACCGACCGACAGGGTGGTGGGCTATGGCGCCTTCGCCCTCACCTGAGGGGAACGGCGGCGCCGGGGCCGACCTCACCGCCGACGACCGCGCCTACCTCCTCGACATCGCGGCCCGATCGATCGAGCGGGGCTTCGACGGGCGCGGGCCGCTGCCGGTCGATCCCGACACGGCGCCGCCGGCCACCAGGGTGCGCGCCGGTGCGTTCGTGACGGTCACCGTCGCCGGCGAGCTGAACGGCTGCATCGGCACGATCGAACCGATCGAGTCGCTCGTCGCGACGGTCGCCCGGTGCGCGTGGGACGCCGCGTTCGACGACCCCCGCCTGCCCGCCCTGCAGCGCTCGCAGATCGACCGGACCGGCATCGAGGTGAGCGTGCTGTCACCGATGGAACCCATCGACGTGCACTCCGAGGCGGAGCTCGTCGCGGCGCTGCGCCCCGGAGTCGACGGCCTCCTCATCGATGGCGACGGCCACCGCGCCACGTTCCTTCCGGCGGTGTGGGAGCAGGTGCCGGAGCCCGAGCTGTTCGTGCACCTCCTCGAGCGCAAGGCCGGGCTCTGGCCCGGCACGTGGTCACCGCGCCGGCGCGCCTACCGCTACACGGCCACGAAGTTCGGCAACGAGGCCGTCCGGCCACGGCGCTCGGCGGCCGGCTGAGGCCCCGGCCGGCGGTTCGCCGCCGCCCTCGTTCAGGGGACGAGCACGGCCTTGCCGACGAGGCGGTGCTCCAGCAGGTCGGCGAGCGCGTCGCCGGCGCGGTCGAGCGGGTAGGCGGTCGGCTCCGGCGGACGAAGCGTGCCGGCGGCGACCATGCCGAGCGCGTCGGCGAGGAGCGCCCGCTGCGCGTCCGGGTTCTGCATGCCCCACGCGCCCCAGTCGACGCCGACCACCGCGCGGTTGCGCAGCAGCACCTGGTTGGCGGGCAGCCGTGGGATGTCGCCGCGTGCGAACCCGATGACGCACACGCGCCCGAACTCGCGCAGGGCACGCAGCGCCGGCTCGGTCAGGTCGTGGCCGACCGGGTCGAACACGACGTCGACGCCCCCGCCGCTCGCCTCTCGCGCCGCGTCCTTGAGATCGGCCGTGGAGTAGTCGATGGTGGCGTCGGCGCCGGCCTCGACGCACCGGGCGAGGCGCGCGGGCGACGATGCCGCGGCGATCACGCTGGCACCCATCGCCTTGCCGACCTGGATGGCCGCGATCCCGACGCCGCCGGCGGCTCCGAGCACGAGGAGGCGTTCGCCCGCAGCGAGCCGGGCCCGGTCGCGCAGGGCGAACAGCGCGGTGCAGTAGCTCTGCGTGAACGCCGCAGCCGCCGCCGAGGACAGCTGGTCGGGTACGGCAGCCAGCGCCTCGGCGCGGGCGGGCACCGCCGAGGCGAACGCGCCCAGCCCGACGCTCACGAGCACCCGGTCGCCGGCCCGCCATCGCTCGACGCCGTCGCCCACGGCGGCCACGGTGCCGGCGGCCTCGTTGCCGGGCACGAAGGGCAACGGCGGCTTGATCTGGTACTTCCCGGCGACGAACAGGCCGTCGACGTAGTTGACGCCCGCCGCCTCGACCGCGACGACGACGCCTCCGGCCGCGGGAACCGGATCCGGACGTTCCTCGACGGTGAGCCCCGACGGTGGTCCGAACGAGCTGCAGACGACGGCACGCATCCCCGCAGTCTGGACGACGGGGGCCACGACGACGCCGTCGCGATCGAAGGCGCCCACCTGGGCCTCGGTGCGGAAGCCGAACGGCGGCGCGTGGTCACGGCGCGGAGCGCTGTTCGGATGGCGCCCGTGCGGACTCCCTGGCCGCCGGCGTCAGCGGGCCGCGTCGCCCATCCGGTAATCGGCCGTCAGGTCGTCGAGGCGCCCCTTGAGGCCGGGATCGATCTTCAGGTCGACCGCGGCCAGGCTGTCGGCGAGCTGGTCGGGGCGGCTGGCGCCGATGATCGGGGCGGTCACCGCCGGGTGGGCGAGCACCCACGCGACCGACAGCGTCGTGAGCGAGGTGCCCGCCTCGTCGGCCAGTGGCCGCAGCGCGTCGACCGTGTCGAACTCGCGGTCGTGCCAGTAGCGCGCCTGGTAGGTGTCGGCAGCCCGACCGAGGGTGAACCGGGTGCCCTCCGCCGGGGCCGACGCGCGGTCGTGCTTTCCGGTGAGGAGACCGCCGGCGATCGGGTTGTAGGGGATCACGCCGATGCCTTCCTCCTCGCACAGGGGCAGCAGCTCGCGCTCGATCTGGCGGAACAGCAGGTTGTAGCGGGGCTGGACCGAGTCGAGCCGCACGAGCCCCTTGGCCTCGCTCCGCCCGAGGGCACGGGCGATCTTGTAGGCCAGCCAGTTCGACACGCCGACGTAGCGCGCCTTGCCGCTCCGGACCACGAGGTCGAGGGCCTCGAGCGCTTCGTCGATCGGCGTCGACGGGTCGTAGCCGTGGAGCTGGTAGAGGTCGACGTAGTCGGTGCGCAGGCGCCGCAGGGACGCGTCGATCGCCTCGAGCACGTGCTTTCGCGACATGCCCTGCTGCCACGGCCGGCGCCCCATGCGCCCGACGCACTTCGTCGCCACGACGAACTGGTCCCGTCGACCTTCGAGCCATCGCCCGACGATCTCCTCGGTGCGCCCGACCGTGTCGAGGCCGCCACCGAGGGGGTACACGTCGGCGGTGTCGAGGAAGTCGATGCCGCCCGCGGCCGCGGTGTCGAGGATCGCCCGGCTCGTGTCGTCGTCGCACTGCAGCCCGAAGGTCATCGTGCCGAGGCACAGGCGGGACACCTGGAGGCCGGTGCGGCCGAGGGTGGTGTGCTCCATGGTTCTGCGACGCTAGGCGCTCCTCCCCCGCGTCGGTGCGGCGTCAGCCTGCACCCGGGCGGACGGGGGGCGGCTCGCACGTACCGGTGTCGGAGAAGCTTCCACTTCCGTTCGAGCTCATGTGGCCGACCAGCGCGACGGTGTCGACGACACCCGACCGCGCCCGCGGAGGGTGAACACCTCGCCAGCGGCGCCGACGACCCGCGCGGCGACGGCCGCCGAGACACCGAGCGCGAGAGCGACGACCGGTGCCGGGCGGAGGTGACGAGCGCGACGGAGACGAGTCGTCATGCCGCACGCAGCCGGCGACGGCGGCGGACGGTCGACACCACGGTGACGAGCGCGAGCCCGACGACGAGGACGATCGCCCACGGACCCCAGAACCCGACCGACCCCGTGTCGATGCTGCTGTTGGTCGCCGGCCCCCAACCCACCATCACGACGGCCACGATCCACAGGGCGAACGAGATGGCGTAGGCCGTCGTCCGTCGCGCGAGCAGCGCGGCGATGAGCGTTCCGGCCAGGTACAAGATCGGCATCGGTCCTCCTCCTCGGTTCTCTTGACGACGACGTCCGTCGTCGTCATCGCCGATTGTGAGGACGGCGAGCGACGGCGGATATCGGGCACGCGGATGATTCCCGCGGCTCCTCGTGTCGCCCGATCGGGCGACACGGCACCGACTGCCGGCCGAAGCCACGCGGTACCGATGCCCGTACCATCGGGCCGGTGAGCACGGCGGGGCGGACGCGACGGCCGGAGGGGGTCACGCCGCTCGACCTCGCCATCGCGCTCGTGGTCTGCGTGCTGTGTCAGGGCCAGCTGGCCCAGGACGCCGCGCCGGTCGGGGCGCGTGTCGCGCTGCTCGGCTTCGCCGTCCTCGCGTTCCGGCGACGCGCGCCGCTCGTCACCGCCCTCGTGGTCGCGGCGTCCGTCGGCGTGCAGCTGCCGCTGCGGAACCCGCCGTCGGTGTTCGGCGAGTACCTCGGCGTGCTCATCGCGACCTACACCGTCGCCGACCGTGGCGCGCGGAGAGCTGCCGCGCTCGGCGGCCTCGCGATCGCGGCCGGCGTGATCGCTCACGACGTGCACAGCTCGGAGTTCGCCGGCATCTCCGGCGTCGTGAGCGACCTCACCATCCCGGCGGCCATGTGGGTGCTCGGGCGGGCCGTTCGCCTCGCCCGGCTCCGGGCGGCCCGCTCCGAAGCACAGGTCATCGCGCTCGAGCAGGAGCAGGAGGAGCTGGCCCAGCTCGCGGCCGCGAACGAGCGGATCCATCTGGCCCGGGAGCTGCACGACATCGTCACCCACAGCGTCACCGTGACGGTCATCCAGGCCCAGGCGGCGCAGCGCGCCCTCGACCGCGATCCGGAGGCGGCCCGGGCCTCCCTCACCGCGATCGAGGACGCCGGGCGGTCGGCCCTCCAGGAGATGAGGCGGATGCTCGGACTGCTGCGCGACGAGCAGGACCGCGGCGGCGCTTCCCGCCCCGGCCCCGACACCCTGCCCGACCTCCTCGCGCACGTGCGGCAGGCCGGCCTGGCCGCGACGCTGCACGTGGAAGGCGATGCCCGCCCGCTGCCGGCGGAGCTGGGCCTGACCGTCTACCGCATCGTGCAGGAGTCGCTCACGAACGCGCTCAAGTACGCCGCGGCCGAGCGCGCCCGCGTCGTCCTGCGCTACGAATCCGACACCGTCACCGTCGAGGTCCGCAACCCCGTCGGCCGCGGCGATCCTCTCGTCGACGGCAGCGGGCGCGGGCATCTCGGGATGAGCGAGCGGGTCGACCGCTACGGCGGGCGGATGACGGCGCAGATCGAAGCGGGCCGCCAGTACGTGGTACGGGCGACCATCCCCGACTCGGTCGCGCCGTGATCATCCGTGTCGTGGTCGCCGACGACCAGGAGATGGTGCGGACCGGGTTCCGGATGATCCTCGCGGCCGAGCCGGGCCTCGAGGTCGTGGGCGAGGCGGTCGACGGTCGAGAGGCGGTCGACGTCGCCCGACGCCTCGACCCCGACGTGGTGCTCATGGACGTGCGCATGCCCGGTCTCAACGGCATCGAGGCGACGAGGGTCATCACCAACGACGCGACGATTCGGACGCGGGTGCTCGTGCTGACGACGTTCGAGGACGACGAGTTCGTGCACGGTGCGCTCCAGGCGGGCGCCAGCGGATACCTGCTGAAGGAGTCGCCTGCCGCGGAGCTCGTGCGCGCCATCGAGGCCGTCGCCGCCGGCGACGCCTTCCTCGGGCCGTCGCTCACCCGTCAGGTGATCGACGAGCTCACCCACCGCCTGCCCGACCGCGACCAGCTCGCGCGAGTCGAGGCGCTGTCGCCGCGGGAGCGGGAGGTGCTCCGCCTCGTCGCGCGGGGGCTCACCAACGCCGAGATCGCGCGCTCCCTCTTCGTGAGCGAGGCCACCGTGAAGACCCATGTCGCTCGGCTGCTCCAGAAGCTCGGCGCCCGTGACCGGGTGCAGGCCGTGGTGGTCGCCTACGAGTCCGGGTTCGTCGCTCGCGACGTCTAGCGGCCACGCCGCAGGAGGACGAGACTCCCGCGCATGACCACCATGAGATGGGTCGGCCTGGCGATCGATTGCGCCGACGTGGCACCCGTCGCGCGCTTCTACGAGCGCCTTCTCGGGTTCACGGTCGGCGACTTCGATCCGCCCTACTGGGCCCAGCTGTGGGACCCCGCCGGCGGCGTCCACCTCAACCTCCAGGGCGAGCAGTGGTACCGGCCGCCGACCTGGCCCGAGCAGCCCGGCGAGCAGGCGAAGATGCTGCACTTCGAGGTCGAGGTCGACGACGTGGAGAGCGCGGTGTCGATCGCGCTCGAGGCGGGGGGCACCGAGGCGCCGTGGCAGCCTCCCGACCGCGACCCCAACCGCATCCGCATCGTGTTCGACCCCGCCGGCCACCCGCTCTGCCTCTTCCTGCGCGGCGAGTGACGGCGGATCGTGTGGTGGTC
>DATAKR010000116.1:0-3323 GCA_036261495.1 Acidimicrobiales bacterium
GTCGGCGAGTCCGAGCACGTGCGGCCGGTGCGACACGAGCAGCGCGGTGCGGCGCCCGCCGGCCACGAAACGCTCCCACAACCGGATCTCGGTCTCGACGTCGAGAGCGCTCGAGAGGTCGTCGACCACGAGCAGGTCGGGCCGGCGCACGAGGGCGCGCGCCGCGCCGGTGCGCTGCACCTGGCCGCCCGACAACCGGAGGCCGCGCGGACCGATCACGGTGGCCGTGCCGTCGGCCATGCGCGCGATGTCGTCCTCGAGGCAGGCGAGGCGGATGGCGTCGTCGAGGTCGTCGTCGGGGAGGCCGAGCAGGATCGTGTCGGCGAGCGACTCGCTGAACAGACGGGGCACCTGCGGCAGGTAGGCGACGCGCGGCGGCACGAGGAACCGTTCCGGCTCGGCCACCGTCTCGCCGTTCCAGACGATCTCGCCCCCGTCGCGCCCCACGAGCCCGAGCACGGCGCGCAGGAGCGTCGACTTGCCCGACCCGACCGCTCCCGTGACCACCACCAGCTCGCCGGCGCCGATGGTCAGGTCGACCTCGTCGATGCCACGACCCGAGGCGGGATGGCGCACCGTGAGGCCCCGGACCTCGAGCGCCCTGAAGGCCAAGGCGTCGCGGGCCGGCGCCGAGAGCGGGGGCGGCCCGTACCGCAGGTGCGTCGTCGCGCGCTGGACGACGCCCCGCGCCCCTTCGCCCGGGACGAGCTCGCCGAGCCGGTCGACCGACACGTCGGCCTGCCGGTGGTAGGCGCCCATCCGCCCCGCCCACTTCGGCAACGCGGCGACGACGGTGACGTAGCTGGCGAACAGGCCGACGTCGCCGACGGTCACGTCGCCGCGCCGGAAGGCGGCGGCGATGAACAGGAGCACCACGCCGACGGTGACCTGGCCGGTTCCGTAGCCGAGCGAGCGCACCAGCTCGGTGCCGACCTGGTCGCGTCGAGCGACCGTCGCGCGGATGGCGTTGAGGGCGGCGAACCGGTCGTCGATCGCCGGCTCGGCGCCCGCCGCCTTCACCGCGAGGATCGCCCCGAACGTGTCGCCGATGTAGCTCGTGACCGCGCCGGTCGCCTCCCGCGCCGCCCGCCGCCACGTTCGCAGCCGGGGGCCGAGCCACAACGAGGCGGCGAGCGCCACGGCGACGGGCACGGTGGTGGCGGCCGCCGCCGGCGCGTTGATCGAGAACATGACGGCGACGGCGACCACCGACGACAGCACCGCCCCCGACACGTCGAGCCAGACGTCGAGGACGAGGGCGAGGTCTTCGACGTCGTCGCGGAACCGGCTGACCGCCTCACCGGGCGACCCGGGAAGCCGGCCGGCGGCCGGGCCCGGCCCGGTCGCGAGCGAGTCGAGGACGTTCACGCGGGGCACGGTCTGCCAACCGACCCAGGCGCCGTGCCACTGGACGGCGGCCGAGACGAGCAGGGTCCACCGGGCGGCCTCGATGCCGACGAGCGCCGCGAGGAGCGACCACGGCAGCGTGGCCGAGACGTCGAGGAACCGGTCGAGCACGAGCTTGAGGAGCCACCCGGTGGCGAGCGGCGAGCAGTGGAAGCCGACCCACTGGAGCCAGGCGAACACATAGGCCGGCGGGTCGTTGCGGAGAAGCCGGAAGGCGGCGCGCCCCGTCGACAGGCGCGGCGCGGTCGAGGAGGTCATGCGCCCAGCTCCTCGACGATCGTGCCGCCGCGCGAGACCTCGAGCAGGCGGGCGTACCGCGTGCCGGCGTCGGCGGCGAGCGCCTCGCGGCGGCCGCTCTCGACGATGCGTCCGTCGTCGACGACGACGATGTCGTCGACCTCGTCGAGCGTGCCGAGGCGGTGGGCGACGATCAGGGCCGTGCGACCCCGGAGCAGGTCGTGGGTCGCGGACGCGATCCGTTCCTCGGTGAGCGGGTCGAGCCGGCTCGATGCCTCGTCGAGGACGACGATCGCGGGGTCGGCGAGAAAGGCGCGCGCGAACGCGAGCAGCTGACCCTCGCCGGCCGAGAGCCCGTCGCTCCCGCGCAGCTCGGTGTCGAGCCCGTCGGGCTGGGCGGCGAGCCAGGACCCGAGCCCGACCCGATCGAGCACGGCGACGATCTCCGCGTCCTCCGCCGGGCGCGTGCCGAACATGGTGACGTTGTCGCGCAGCGAGGCGCGGAACAGCTCGACGTCCTGGGTGACCACCGCCAGGCGGCGCCGAAGGGCGTCGAGCCGGAGCGATCGCACGTCGATGCCACCGATGCGGACCGAACCCTCGCTGACGTCCCAGAGCCGGAGGAGCAGGCGACCGAGCGTCGTCTTCCCGCTGCCCGTGCGCCCGATGATCCCGACGTGACGGCCGGCGGCGATGTGGAGGTCGACGTCGGCAACGGCCGGCTCGCCTCCGTCGTCGTAGGCGAACGTCACGGCATCGAAGTCGATGGGCAGCGCGCCCGACGGCAGCGCGGACACGCCGGCGGGACCGTCGGCGATTCGCGGCTCGGTGGCGAGCAGGCGGGCGGCCCGGCGAGCGCCGGCGAGGGCCTTCTGGAACTCCTTGAGCTGCTCGGCGATCTGCTCGAGGGGCTGGCGCAGCATCTCGCTGTAGCGGAACAGCGCCACGACCTCGCCGACGGTGATGATGCCGCGCCGGTGGAGCACGAACCCCAGCGCGAGGGTCGCCACCGACCCGAACGCGAACGTGAGCGCGGCGAACGCGTACGAGCCGTCGCCGAGCAGCGCGGCCCGGCGGGCGGCCCGCCACGACCGCGCCGAGTTGGCGTGCAGCCGGTGCACGGCGTAGGCGCCGGCGCCGTTGGCGCGGAGGTCCTCGAGCCCGCCGAGGCGCTCCTCGAGGTCGCCGTAGAGGATGGCGTTGGCCTCCCTCTCGGCTTCGCGAGCGGGAACGGCCGCGGTGCGCACGCGCACGAGAACGATCGAACCCACCACTCCGGCGGCGAGGAGCAGCAGGCCGGCGAGGGGGTTGATCACGAAGGCGACGACGAGCATCCCGATCGTGAGGGCGACGTTGCCGATGACATAGACGAGGGCGTTGGTGAAGAAGACGACGAGCGCCTCGACGTCACCGTCGATGCGCTCGATCAGCTGGCCCGGGCTGTGCGACCCGTGCCACCGCATGTCGAGGCGGAGCGCGTGGTGGGCGAGACGTTCCCGGAGACGGTTCCCTGCGCGCCACGACAGCTGCACCGACCCCCACATGACGGCGAGGAGCAGGAGCTCCGAGGCGATGGCCGCCGCCACGTACACCGCCGCGACGGCGGTGAGCGCGCTGAGGGGGCGTCTCGCGACGGCGTCGTCGACGAACCGCCCGAGCAACGCCGGCATCGCGAGTCG
>DATAKR010000115.1:0-1995 GCA_036261495.1 Acidimicrobiales bacterium
GGCCGGCGCGGGGGCCGGGGCCGGCGCGGGGGCCGGGGCGGGGGCCGGGCTCGGCGGCGGCGGCGGCTGCTGCTCCTCACACGGCTTCACCCACAGCACCTTGTGCTTCACGTTGGCACCGTTGGAGTTGGGCGTGTTCACCGTGACCTTGACGTGGTACCCCTGCTGGGGCTGGGGCGCCCCGGTGAACGAGAGCGTGTACGTCTGCGACCCGTCCAGATCGGTGCCGCCGCCGGCCGGGTCGTTCTCGAGCGGGACCTGGGCCGGGTCGGTGCCGGAGATCGTCACGTCGCCCGTCGGCGCGATGGCGTCGAACGTGACGTTCGACGTGACCCCGGCGTCGAACCCGTACCAGTCGATCTGGAACGTGCAGCCGACGTGCGGTTCGTTGTTCGGCGCGTCATCGAACGGCATGCCGTCGATCTTGATCGTGCCGTTGTTCCCGGGCGGATTGTGCCCTTGGGCGTTCGCGCCCGCCTCGCTCGCCGCAGCCGGCCCGGCGGACAACGCCAGCGCCGCTGCGGAGAGGAGGAGCGTCTTCGCCAGCGTGCGCATTTCTTCCCTCCGTCTCGTAATGGCCGTTCGTGGGCGATTGTTGCCGATGATAACTAGCCCTAAACACATGGCGTGACTAGTTCTTCACGGTCCGTGCCAGGCGCGCGAATCGGGATCTTGCGGGCACTCAGATCTGGTCGGCGCCCGCCGACGGTCCCTATGGCGTGTCCCGCCGCCCGGCTCACCGCCGAGAGCCACACCTCACCCCAGGAGAAGCCATGCTGCGCTTCCGTCAGTTCGCGATCGCCTGCGCCATCGCGATGCTCGCGATCGCCGGTCTGATCGCCCAGGCCGGCTCGGCCGAGCCCCATCGGCTGCCGAGAACGCTCGCCGACACACGTCCGGCCGGGGCGGGCATCGTCGAGCCGGCGTTCGCGGTCGAGTTCGTCGCCGCCACCTGGCCCGGTGAGGAGGCGCCTGGCGCGGCCGTTCGCTTCCGCCACGGCGGCGCCTGGGGCGGCTGGGTCGCGTTCGCGGAGGACGGCGCCCAGGCGCCGGGACAGTTCTCGACGAACCTCGTCACCGCCGACCGCGCCGACGCCTACCAGGTGCGCGGCGTTCCCGCCGGCGCCCGGGTGAGCGCGATCAACACCACCGACGGGCCGCTCGAGACGGTCGGTACCAAGCCCGCCCACTCGGCCGGCGCATTCGCGAACGCATGCCGCTCGCGCGCCGACTGGGGGGCCGACGAGAGCCTCATGACCTGGGCGCCGGCCTTCTACCCGACCCAGGTGCTCACGCTGCACCACACGGTCACGTCGAACCACGACACCGATCCGGCGGCCACGGTGAGGGCCATCTACTTCCAGCACGCGGTCACGAATGGCTGGGGCGACATCGGCTACCAGTACATCGTCGACCAGCAGGGCGTCGTCTACGAGGGCCGCTACAGCGGCCACACCTCGCGCTCGTGTCTCTACGGCGGTGGTGACGGCTCCGATTTCGCCCACACCCTCGACGGCAGCGACTACGGGGTCACGGGGGCCCACGTGAGCGGCCAGAACAGCGGGAACCTCGGGATCGCGTTGCTCGGCACGTACACCTCGGTCGCCCCGCCGGGCGCCCAGCGCAGCTCGGTCGTCGACGTGCTCGCCCGCCTCGCGACCCGGCACGGGATCGATCCCCTGCAGATGTCGTACCACTTCGTGAATCCCGTCAGCGGCGCGACGGCGACCGTGCCGGCGATCAGCGGGCATCGCGACTGGATGGCGACCGCGTGCCCCGGTGACACCTTCTACGCCGACCTGCCCAACGTCCGTACCGATGTGGCCGCGTCGATGTCCGGTGGCGGCACGACCACGACGACGTCGACGAGCACCACCACGACGTCGACGAGCACGACCTCGACGACGATCAAGCGGGGCAAGGGCGGGTCGGGGGGCCCGAAGGGCAAGCCGTGGCTCCGGCTCGGCGCGCCCTCTTTCGGCACAGAGCGGGCGA